>CAKQWG010000017.1 GCA_934278005.1 uncultured Pirellulaceae bacterium
TTGTAGTGCGGCGACTTGTCGTAGCTTTAGCGATGGCCGGACTACACGTTTTGCGAAACGGTAAGAGCAATTGCCGGGCAGCGCTACCGCTCTTTGTAGTGCTGCGACTTGTCGTAGCTTTAGCGATGGCCGGACTACACGTTTTGCTAAGCGGTAAGAGCAATTGCCGGGCAGCGCTACCGCTCTTTGTAGTGCTGCGACTTGTCGTAGCTTTAGCGATGGCTGGACTACACGTTTTGCTAAACGGTAAGAGCAACTGCCGGGCAGCGCTACCGCTCCTTGTAGTGCTGCGACTTGTTGTAGCTTTAGCGATGGCCGGACTACACGTTTTGCTAAACGGTAAGAGCAATTGCCGGGCAGCGACTTGCCTGCTACCCTGGCCAATTTACGCGTGTCTCAATCCACAGTCTATATGATATATTTCCGTTAGTTCGGCGACTGTCCGGCGCAGTGACCGTAGTTAACTGCCATCACGAGTGCGGTCGGGTAGCCGGTCAAGGACTCTAAAACACTTCCGTTCCGAAACACTTCGATGACCTCCGCTCGCAGCGCCTACGTGCATGTACCATTCTGCCGACACCGCTGCGGTTACTGCAATTTCACGCTTGTAGCCGGGCGGGACGACTTAGTGCCGGCCTATCTCGCGGCGTTGGCCCAAGAATTCGCCCAGCGACTTGGCCAGCCCCAGGTCGTCGATACGATCTTCTTGGGTGGAGGAACTCCCAGTCACCTCTCCTTGGAATCGCTGGAACAGCTCATGCAGTTGATTGCGCAGTGGCTCAGACTCGATCCGGCTGGCGAATACTCATGCGAAGCCAACCCGCTGGACTGCACCGCCGAGCGACTCGCATTACTGCGCAGCTACGGTGTCAATCGCATCAGCCTGGGAGGCCAGTCGTTTGACGACGACAAATTGCGACAGTTGGAACGAGATCATAGTGGCCGGCAACTCGTCGAAGCGATCGACAATTGTGCCGCCAGCTTTCCAAGAGTTTCACTCGACTTGATCTTTGCCGCGCCTGGCGAATCGCTGCTGACTTGGCAAAGCGACGTAGCCCGCGGAGTGGCCAGCCCGATCGGTCACTTGTCAACCTACGGATTGACGATCGAACGCGGATCCGCTTTCTACGGTCGCAGCCTGCGGAACGAGCTCGATGAATCGACCGACGATGTACAACTGAAGATGTATGAACACGCGATCGAAACCCTTACCAGCTACGGCTGGGAACACTATGAGGTCTCTAGTTTTGCATTGCCTGGTCAGCGCTGCAGGCATAACGAGGCCTATTGGCTGGGCGCACCGTGGTGGGCATTTGGACCTGGCGCGGCTAGCTTCGAACACGCCTCCGATGAGCAGACGTTCCAGCGCCGAGTCAACCACCGCAGCACGACAACTTATCTTCGCAAGTTAACCGGTGGCGGAGATGCAGTCGCGGAGAGCGGACAGTTATCGCGTGAGGAGGTGCTCCGCGAACGCTTAGTCTTCGGCTTGCGTCGGCTTGAAGGGGTGAATCTAACCGCGCTGAGCAAATGGTGGGGCAGCCCGGTCGGCGAATTATTTGAACCGTACCTCAGTCGCTACATCGATCGTGGTTGGCTGCAGCAAAAGGACGACCAAGTCAGCCTCACTCGCGCAGGATTGGTCATCAGCGATGGCCTCTGGCCAGACTTGCTTACTCGGCGCGATTGATTAAAAACGTGGCCATGTGCTCAAAGAATTGCCGCAGTGTCTCAGCCGCTTCGCTGGGCAACTCGGCCTCGTCCATAGCTCGCTCCATCAGCAGTACCCAGCGATCGCGAGCGCTGCTTCCGATCGCAAAGGGGGCGTGTCGTCCGCGTAGACGTGGATGCCCACGCTGGACGATATAAGTCTGCGGACCGCCAAAGCGGTAAATCAGAAAATCTCTCAGCCGCTGCTCAGCTCCCTGCCAGTCGTCCTCAGGGTACATCGGTCCCAATAGGTCGTCCTCGGGAACTTGGCGGTAAAAGGCTGCGCACAAGCGTTCAAAGCCTTCGCTGCCAACCGCCGCATAAACTTCATGCTCTTCCAACAATCGACTCACCTCTTTTAAATGTCCCATTAACGACCGGTCGACTGCAAAAACTGTCGACTTAGAAACTGCCGCTAGATAATCCTCGGGGGTATCGCCAATGATAATAGCATTCGGCCATCGCCGAAAGCTACGGTCAGGTCGGAGCGATTCAAGGGTCTTCTCTGCGGGCCTCTGCGTTGCAAATTAGCCCAACTGAAACGCACGTTTAGAAAAACGTTTGCACCCTCGGCAATGTATCCCTGACGCTGCGGAAAATCGCAGCTGGGAAATTTGTCTGACCGTTTGATATTCTCTACGGTCGAGCGCCTGCGAATTGTTTAACACCGAGCCGCAGCAGGCCGCAGATGCACACGTCAACTGGCCCAACGCACGAGGCTTTGTTGCACCACATCGCCGACCAATTCGACAATTGCGGCTTGCGCAGGCGACGGCTCGCGCTGTGCAGAGCGCAGCCCGTAAAGCTTCTTACCCTATGGCGTTTCTGACAGTCGAGCGTCCGCTAAAGCTACGACAAGTCGCAGCACTACAAGGAGCTCTCGCGCAAATCAAAAACTATCCGAACCGTCAAACACTCGGCTGGCACAAAGTCAACGGGATTCCTGAGCTGCCGCCTGCTGCACATTCACAGGCGGACCACGCATTAGCAGACTCACGTCCTCGCCAATCGCCGGTGGATCGATCGCAAATGGATCGTATAGATTTTCAATGCGGCTAGCACGGTAGATCGACCAACCAAAAGGACTGCCGAAACCGCTGTCACAGCGGACTTCAAACACTTTGTGCGGTAGCGAATCGCGAGTCACCTCAAAGATCCGTGCCCACTGCCGCTCGGCCGGAACCTCGTCGTGCGGCGTGCCATCTTCCAACTCAATGTGGCCACCGTCGGTCACCAAAATATTTCCCGTCTGCGGCAGCCAATCGGCTTCGCCATAAAAAGGGGAATAGAAACGCTCTTGTGCATGCCCCTCGTATTCGAAGATCTGACGCACCGTCATGTTTTTTTCATCAATGGCAAATTCAACCACGCGGCTGCGATTTTCGGTGGCGTACGTTGCCGGCTGAAAGGGACGCGCTCGATAGTTGCCGTTATCAAACATCATCAACGTCCCGCGCGGAGTCCATTGCGGTGAGTGTTGGTGATAAAACCACTGAAGATCGCCGACGGGTTTTAGCAGGTAACGCTGCCAAGCTGGCCCCCAGCCACTGGGATCGCCCAGTATCCAGCGGATCTTCTTCGTCCCCCAATCCAACTTGATGACACAGTCCAAATGTCTTAGCGAAACAGTAACGGAATTGTCCTGCGCATCGTACTGCACAGCATTGGCATGGCTCCAATCGCGCGAGGGACTGTCTAGCGACGCGTTGTATTTGTCCTTCCAAAAGCCACTCAGCGCCATATAGCCGAACCGCCGAGGATCGAGCACGTCGATCAGATCCAGTTGGTTGACTATTCGGCCGTCGTTTGGATTGAATTCGACGACGCTATCGCACACCACGTGGGCCGGCTCCCACGCTGCGTCCGGATCGAACTCGCTGGTGGGAAATTCATCGAAGTCGACTAGGCTCGTGGCCAGGGTCATGAAGTTATTGTTGGGAAGTTCGGCCAGTTCGTGGTGCATCGTGTCTACGTCCACTGCGATGGCCTGCGCGTCGGGCGGCTCGGTCAGCCTAGCACCGTACCAACGACGCACATCGCGGCCCATGATGTCGATCTCGTAGGCGTAGCGATAATTAGCATGTTGATACAGCAGGTGTCCGTTCTCCAGAATGTGGATATCCGCCACGCGGTCTTGGGTATCGCAGTACCACACCACCTCACCGGCACTGTCCAGAGCGATTAAGTACCCGTAGTCGAGCAAACTCGTCGACTCGCGCCATAGATTGACCGAAAAAAGTGTCAGCCCCGGTTCCATCTGCTGCGGCTTGGAAAGAACAGTAAACAAGGGTGGAAAGTTGGCCGGCAGCGGCGGTGTTTGGAAAGTCAGTAGCGGGCTCAGCTCAGTCGCTGCTTCTGCGCCGGAAATACCCGCGCCGCCTACGGCTTGCTCTGTCTCTGTCTCGGTCTCGGTCTCGGTCTCGGTCTCGGTCTCGGTCTCGGTCTCGGCCTGCGCGTCTTCAGTTTGAATGCGCACGCGGATCTCGTGCAGCCGATCCGGGCGCAATCCCAGCGCGGCTATGCGGTGCTTGCGGGCCGCGCGAACTCGCCAGGGCTGCACCCACTGGCGATGGCCATCATCGATCTCCAGCGTCGGAATGACGGGCTCGGACGCTTCGAACTCAATGATCGCGATCAGCGGCGCTCGCTCGATCGGGTTCGGGCGAATGGTGGGCTGGACAACAAACAGACTTTCATGATCCACGCTTGCCTTGGCACGCTTGGGTGGATCGGCAGCGACCGCAGCATTTGAAGCCACAACCTGCAGCGACCCAAGGCTGCTGAGCAAACTCAGCATAGCCACCAAAGTTGCTGCGACGGCCTTTGCGATGCTAGGGCCTGGCGTCGCCGCGCGCCCTGCTAAGGCGAGAACAAACAGGTGCATAAGTCACGCTTCCTTCGAGCGGCGGTACTGCTCGCGAAAACTCTGCTTAGGGGCAACCGGCAATTCGCGTTGCCGGGCCCAGGTATTCAAGCGATTGTGCGTCAACCAACGCGGCAGTACGCGCAGACTGGTCCTAGCCACCCAACCGGCCGAGCGATACAGCCAGGGCGTGCCCAACACGATGCGAGCGAACTTCATCGACACTCGTTTCTCTAGGGGAATCAACTTGCGCTCAGCTAACTCGCCACGCCAAGCTAACAATTGATGGTGCAGCGGTATCTTCACCGGACAGACATCCGTACATGAGCCGCACAGCGTGCAGGCATAGGGCAGCGACGCGTGACCAGCGGCATCGTGCGCAGGACCCAACACGCTCCCAATCGGACCAGGAATAGTAGCCGAGTAACTGTGACCGCCGCTGCGGCGATAGACCGGACAAGTGTTCATGCATGCCCCACAGCGAATGCACTGCAATGCCTCTCGATAAGCGGGCTGTGCTCGAATGTCTGAACGTCCGTTGTCAACGATGACGATGTGCATCTGGCCACCGGGGCGCGGGCCATGGAAGTGTGACGTGTAAGCCGTGATGGGCTGGCCGGTCGCGCTCCGCGCCAATAACCGAATGAACACAGCCAAATCCTCCACCCGCGGAATGAGCTTTTCCATCCCCATGCAGGCGATGTGCAGTGGCGGCAGCGACACGCCCAGATCCGCATTGCCTTCGTTGGTGCACACCACTACTCCCCCCGACTCGGCAATTGCAAAATTGACTCCCGTGATCCCCGCCTGAGCCTTCAAGAACCGCTGCCTGAGCTCGCCGCGGGCGGCCCGAGCCAAGAATTTGGGATCGGAGTTACCCTGCGGAGTGCCGATCTTCTCATGGAACGTTTGACTAACCTCCTCTTTGCGAAGGTGGATGGCCGGCAACACAATATGGCTGGGCGTCTCTCCTCGCAGCTGCACGATCCATTCTCCTAGGTCCGTATCGACGACCTCGATTCCCTGGGCTTCGAGATACGGATTGAGGTGGCACTCCTCGGTCAGCATCGACTTGCTTTTAACGACTCTCTGCACTCCGTTGGCTTGCAGGATTTCGTGAACAATCCGATTGTGCTCGGCGGCGTCGCGAGCCCAATGGACAGTGGCTCCCATGCGCGTGGCATTTTGTTCGAACAGCTCCAGGTAGTGCGGCAAGTCGGAAAGCGTATGAGCTTTAACTTGCCCAGCCAATTGCCGCAATCGCTCCCACTCCGGCAGACTATGAGCCATGCGATCGCGCTTCTGCCGTACAAACCACAAGGCGCCATCGTGCCAGTGGGCCCGCTGCTGATCAGCAGTGAAACGATTAGCCAGCGTGGCGTGGTCGGGATGCGCTAAGGCGGACATGGTCTATCGATCCGTAAAAGTGGGGAATGCAGAGCTGTACATTGTACTGATTCTGGCCTTTCTCAGTAACACTTAGCCTCCCAAGAGATCTTCGCCAAAGTGCTAATTCTGCTATACTTTCGCGCCATAGCAATGCGAAGCTCTTACTTTCAGGCAGTCTCACAGTTGCCATGATTTGTCCTTTTTAGATGCACTAGCGTGCACTTGCGAGTCCCCCACCGATGGCCCTCCGCACTTTCCACGGCATTATTCCTCCCATGGTCACCCCGTTGAGCGAGCGCGACGCGCTCGATATCGACGGGACGCAGCGATTGGTCGAGCATCTCATAGGCGGTGGCGTGCATGGAATCTTTATCTTAGGCACTACCGGCGAAGCGCCTAGTTTGAGCTACCGCCTGCGCCGCGAGCTGATCGACCGCGTCTGCCAACTGGTCAGCGGCCGCGTGCCTGTGCTGGTAGGTATTACCGACACATCGTTTGTCGAATCGGTCAATCTGGCTCGGCATGCCGCCGATGCAGGAGCGACCGCGGTGGTCCTTTCAACCCCCTACTATTTCCCGGCCGGACAGACCGAATTAGCCAGCTACGTTCGCAACTTGGTTCCCGAACTTCCGCTGCCACTAATGCTATACAACATGCCCAGCCTGACTAAGGTCTGGTTCGACGTTGAGACGCTGCAGCAATTAGCGCAGATCGATCAAATCGTAGGGATCAAAGACAGCAGTGATGACATGGATTACTTCGAGCGGCTGATGAGCCTGCGCGGGCTGCGTCCGGATTGGTCCATTCTGCTGGGGCCTGAATCCAAGATCGGCCAAGCGATGACTCTAGGCGGCGACGGGGCCGTAACCGGAGGAGCCAATGTGTTTCCGACGTTGTTCGTCGAGTGCTACCAAGCCGCCAGTGCAGGCGACACCGAGCGAGTGAATCAACTGAATCAAATCATCCATGAGTTCCAAGGCATCTACGAAATCGGCAAATACGCTTCGCGCTATATCAAAGCGACTAAATGCGCGCTTTCGTTACAGGGCATCTGCGATGACTTTCTGGCTGAACCGTTCAATCGCTTTCACGCTCCCGAGCGCGTACGCGTGCAGGCCATCATCCAAGCTATTGAAGGCCGTGTGCCTAAGATGAAGCTGGTTTGAGTTGGTCATCGACGTCTCCAGTGATCCGTTCGGCTGAAATCGCCAAGGCGCCGCGACGCCAGCCGCGCCGCCAGCCGTAACACCAGCCGTGACGCAGTCGCAAGCCGTTGCCACGGCCGCAATGGACAATCTTCAAACCCACACTGCTATACCCATGTCACTCTCCAGCAAACTCCTCACCGCTGGTGCTTTCTTTTCGTTTTTTGCGTTTGGCTTTGTTGACAACCTCAAAGGCCCACTGCTGCCTGAAATACTCCGCACCGAGGGCATGAGCTATGCGCAAGGTGGCACATTCTTTCTGGCAGCTTATGTCGGGTTTATAATCGCCACGCTGACGACCGGCGTGCTGGCCGACATGCTCAGCAATCGCCTCGTGCTGTTGCTCTCGGCCGTCTGCTTAATCATCGGTGCCGGCGGACTGAATGTGGCCACGTCGCTGCTGATGCTGAATTTATCTATGGCGATCATTGGACTGGGGCTAGGTGGAATCGAGGTCGGTGCCAATAGCCTGATGGTCGAACTGCACAGCCTGCATAGAGCGCGCTATCTCAACCTGCTCGGAACCTTCCATGGAGTCGGCGCATTGACCGTACCGCTGGTAGCCGCCTGGTTGATCGCCGTGCCCCTGAGGTGGCAGCAGATCTTTCTTAGCACAGCTCTGCTGGCGCTTCCGCTACTGGCTGTATTTGGACTGACCCGCACTCCGGCCGCAGCTAGCCCAGCCACAGCCGCTGCCAGCCTGACTCCAGCCGGCCCAGCCCGTCGCTGGAGCTGGAGTGAAACGCTCCGCATCGGGTTCACTTGGCGCATGGGTTGGTTCTATCTGTTGATCTGCAGCTACGTAGCCGCAGAGCTAGGCCTGGCCGCTTGGATGGTGGAATACTTGCAAGAGGAGCAGCACGTCGGCATCACACTCAGTTCGCTATACTTATCCAGCTTCTTTGGACTCATCATCCTGGGCCGGTTTTTTGGCAGCTGGTGGGTCGAGCGCATCGGCTACTTGCGGATGATCGCCTATGCGATGTGCGGCACGTTTATCTGCCTGGTGGGTGGCATTTTTGGCCCCGACGGTGGCTGGACCTGGATGTTGCCACTGTCCGGCATATTCATGTCGATCGTATTTCCCACAGTAGCGGCCGCCGTCGCTGCCGCGCATCCGACCAACGTAGGCTCAATCTTTGGACTGTTATTTACATTTGGCGGTGTCGGTGGAGCGCTCGGACCATGGGTCATCGGGCTCGTCAGCCACGCTTATGGGCTGAGCTGGGGATTGGCGGCAACACTCGGCTTCTGCGCCATTGCCATCGTAGCCCTGAGTGTGCTCTCGCGCCCGCAACCAGTCCCACGCGATATCGCCGCGATCTAGCGCTGCGCCCAAGCTGCGATTAGCCAGGCAGCTGGTAAGCGGCCCACCTACAATACACAGCGCTGCAACTCAAGCTAACAGCCGCCGAAGGAAGCAGCCGCCGATGCTGGTAGCCTCCAGCTCCGCAGGGCTACCAGCGACAGGCTGAGAGAGGCCTCAGGCTTGCGCTTACAAGAAGCGATCCTGCAAGGCTTCAACGGTGAGCTCCTGTGTGAGCAGAGCCTGCATGGCTCGCACGGCTGCTGAGGCGGCTGCCATGGTAGTGATGCACGGCACCCCGTTTTGTACGGCCGCTGCACGAATTCTACCTTCATCGGTCCGCGCACCCTTGCCACTGGGCGTATTGATTATCAGCGATACCTCGCCATTTTTCAAATAGTCGATCAAGTTCGGCGAACCCTCGGCAATCTTCTTAACGCTCGTTACCGGAATCCCGGCCGCCTCCACTGCGCGAGCCGTACCGGCCGTGGCCAGCAGCGTGAAGCCCAGCTCATGCAGCTGAGTCGCCAACTCGGGGATGCCATCCTTATGCCGCGAGTTGATGCTCACAAAGATGTTTCCACTGGTCGGCAATACGACGCCAGCGGCCAACTGACTCTTGGCAAAGGCGATGGGGAACGTCTCGCTGATGCCCATTACTTCGCCCGTACTGCGCATCTCCGGACCGAGCACGATATCGACTCCCGCAAACTTGCGAAACGGGAAGACGCTCTCCTTGACCGATACGCGCTTCGGAATGGGCTCTTCGGTAATGCCCAATTCGCGAAGCGTCATGCCCGCCATGACTTTGGCTGCCAACTTGGCCACGGGCACGCCGGTCGCCTTAGCCACAAAGGGAACAGTACGACTGGCGCGAGGATTAACCTCAAGCACATACACGTTGGTCTGGCCATCCTCGGACTTGACAGCATACTGGACGTTCATCAGCCCGACGACTTGCAGTCGCTTGGCCATGGCGCTAGTCGCCTCGCGAATTTCCTGCAGAACTTCTTGAGGCAAGGTGTAAGGCGGAATCACGCAGGCCGAGTCTCCGGAATGCACGCCGGCTTCCTCGATGTGCTCCATAATGCCCACGACTACCACATCCTGGCCATCGCTGAGTGCATCGACGTCGACTTCGATGGCATCTTCCAAAAAGCGGTCGATCAAGACTGGTTGTCCCTCGGCCACGATGAAGGCTTCGGCCACATAGCGTTCGAACTGCACGTGGTCATAGCAAATCTCCATGGCTCGCCCGCCTAGCACAAAGCTAGGACGGACCAGCGACGGAAAGCCGACGTTCTTGGCTTCAGCTCTGGCCTGGGCCATGGTCCGCGCGATAGCGTTGGCCGGCTGCTTTAGCTTCAATGAGTGCAACAGCTTCTGAAACTTCTCGCGATCCTCGGTGGCCTCAATCGTATCGACGGTCGTTCCGATGATCGGCACACCAGCCGTAGCCAGTGCGCGCGCCAAGTTCAAGGGCGTTTGACCACCGAACTGAACGATTACACCGTCGGGCTGCACGCGATCGCAGATGTTCAGCACATCCTCGATGGTCAGCGGTTCAAAGAACAAAATATCGCTGGTATCGTAGTCAGTGCTGACCGTCTCAGGATTGCTGTTGACCATGATCGATTCGATCCCCATTTCGCGCAACGCGAAACTGGCATGGCAACAACAGTAATCGAACTCAATCCCCTGACCGATGCGGTTTGGACCGCCGCCGAGGATCATGATTCGCTTCACACCCGGCTTGCGCGCGGGAGTTTCGTCTTCATCTTCGTAGGTGCTGTAGTAGTACGGTGTGTAGGCCTCGAACTCGGCCGCACAGGTATCGACGGACTTAAAGGTCGATACCACGCCGCGCGCCTTGCGCCAAGCGCGCACCTCCATCTCGTCGCTGCCCAACAGCTTGGCGAGCTGCCGGTCGGAGTAACCGCACTGCTTTGCCAACCGCAGTTCCTCATCGGGCAGATTCTCCAGTGACCCAAAATCCTCAAGCCGTTGCTCCATATCCACCAGCTCGGACAGATGGTCTAGGAACCAGCGATCGATGTGGGTCATCTGATAGATCTCTTCCACGCTCATGCCGATCTTCAGCGCGTACCGCAGGTGCCACACGCGATCGGGATTGGGACGCGAGAGCTTGCTGCGAATTTCATCTTCGTCGGGAAAGAAATCGGTTCCCCACAGGTCTTTGTTATCGCAACCAAAGCCAAAGGCCCCCACTTCCAAGCCGCGCAGCGCCTTTTGGAAAGACTCTTTAAACGTTCGCCCAATAGCCATCGTCTCGCCGACGCTCTTCATCTGCGTCATCAAGGTCGTATCGGCTTCTGGGAATTTTTCAAATGCAAAGCGAGGAATCTTAGTGACGACATAGTCGATCGTTGGCTCGAAGCAAGCCTTGGTCTTTTGAGTGATGTCGTTGGGCAGTTCCCACAAGCGGTAGCCCACCGCCAGCTTAGCCGCGATCTTGGCAATCGGAAAACCCGTCGCCTTGCTAGCCAGCGCACTGGAGCGACTGACCCGCGGATTCATCTCAATAACGATCATCCGCCCGGTTTCGGGGTGGATGGCGAACTGAATATTGGAGCCACCCGTCTCCACGCCAATCTCACGCATGACTGCCAACGAGGCATTGCGCATCCGCTGGTATTCTTTGTCAGTCATTGTCTGGGCTGGAGCGACCGTAATGGAATCGCCAGTGTGCACCCCCATCGGATCGAAGTTCTCGATGGAGCAGATGACCACGACGTTGTCATCCAGGTCGCGCATGACCTCCATCTCGTACTCTTTCCACCCAATGATCGACTCTTCCAGCAGGACTTCGTTCACGGGAGACTGGACCAGTCCATTGCGGACCAAAGCTTCGAAGTCATCGCGGTTGTAGGCGATGGCTGAACCGCTGCCACCCATGGTAAAACTCGGCCGGACCACGCAGGGCAGCCCTACATCGCCCAACACGCGGCGAGCTTCATCGAGCGTCGAGATCACCTCTCCACGGCAGACCTCCAAACCGATCTTCTCCATGGCCTCTTTGAACTGATCGCGCTCCTCTGCCTTGGCAATCACCGAGGGGATAGCCCCAATCATCTCGACCGAGTACTTTTCCAGCACGCCGTGTTTGTCCAGATCCATAGCCACATTCAGGCCGGTTTGCCCACCCAGCGTGGGCAAGAGCGCATCGGGCCGCTCCTGCTCAATGATCTTGGCCACGACTTCCCAAGTCAACGGTTCGATGTAGGTCCGCTCGGCCGTATCGGGGTCCGTCATAATCGTGGCCGGGTTGCTATTGACCAGCACCACTTCGTAGCCCTCCTCGCGGAGCGCTTTGCAGGCTTGGGTTCCCGAGTAGTCGAACTCGCATGCTTGCCCAATGACGATAGGGCCCGAGCCGATGATCATGATCTTAGAAATGTCGTTTCGCCGTGGCACAGCGTTGGGTTCTCCGCAGATTGCGCTCGGTCCTAGCCGGACCGAGCAGTTGGCTTTGCGCGTGGTTTCTTAAGTACTTTCAGCGTTTGGCCGGACTTCCGCAGCGCCCTGCCGCACTTAACTGCTAAAAATAAAATCGCTCAAGACTACCATGCAATTCCCGATTCTGCCAAGGGGTGCGGTCAGAAACACGACTCGCACGCGCCGCATTTAGAAGCCAACCTGGGTCGATTGCGCCAACCCCAACGCCCAGCTACGACAGTAGCGCCAGCGCTGGGCTAACTGAGCTGGACTGGATAACCCTGCTCTCGCAGCCAGCGGCCGACCCGCTGGCGGTGATCACCTTGCAATTCGATCTGATCCGCCTGCAGCGTGCCACCGGCGCCACAATCATCCTTCAAGGCCTTTAGCAACTGCTTCGCTTGCACTGCGGAACCGGTCAAGCCCGAGATCAGCGTAACGGTCTTGCCGCGTTTGCGTTTTTCCAGCGTCAGGCGCAGCCGCTGCTCGGCCGGAGGCACATCGACTAGCTGCGGGGATTCAGCCGTGCATCGACAGTCTCTAGCATCCGCTCCACAACGATCGCAAACTATTGGCCGCTCCAGCGGCGTTCCGTCGAAAAGCCCCATAGTGTCACACGATCCGCTCGCGAGCTACCACCGGCCAGCGATCGGTGACGCGTCCCTCCTCAACCACAATCAATCGATTGTGCAGCGCTACCGTAGGGCAAATGTGCGCAGGTACCACATACAGCACGTCGCCCACTTGCAGCTTGTCCACGTCTGGGCTCTCGACCACTAAATGCTCCTCGCTGTGCTGAATCTCCCTGGCATCGCGGAGGTTCAGAAAATGACAGCGCCGGCCTGCCGGTGGGTCTGAAGCGACCGCTTTGTATCCCAAATCTAAAGTCGCGAGGTCCGGGCGGGGCCGCGAAATGACGCGCGTCATCAACACAGCCGCCGGCTTGAACCCCGGCATGTCGCGGTAATTCCGCAAGTAGTTTGCATCAGCCAAAACGTAAGTCCCCGGGGAGAACTCCAGCTCCAGCTCTGGCCTCTGCTTAGCCAATTCGACAAACACGGGAAAGCTGGGTGTGCCACCACAAACCAGCTTGGACACGGAAATACCGTCGGCGGCCAAACGATCGACCATCGCCAAAACCTGTGCAAATAATGACTCCACGGCCGAGCGTCGCTCGATTATATCGGACTGATGATTTTGACCGTCGTAAACGTGCAAACCAGCCGCGCCGAGCACCTGCGAGGAGCTCAGCCGGCGATACAGCTCGTCGGCCTGCGGCCCCAAGGCGATGCCGGTGCGATGCATGCCCGTGTCCACATCTAAAAGCACATCCATCCGACCAGCGCGCTGAACGAATGCAGCCTCAAGCTGCTGCAGCGATTCCGCGTTGTCTACCACCGTCGAAAAACGCGTGTTGGGGAATTCGTCGACTAACTCGACCAACCGCGGTACAGCGGGCCCCACCTGCGGATAAGCCAGTAGGACATCGGGCATCTCGCTTTCGGCCAACATTAGCGCTTCGGCCAGCGTGGCGCATTTGTGCTTGGTGATCCCTGCATCGAGTTCGACCTGCACAATTTGCGGCGTCTTGTGAGTTTTGACATGCGGCCGCAGACGCTGCGGAGAACCGGCGATGCGCACCATCTCCGCTAAATTTTCACGTATCAATTTTGGATACACCAGCAGGCAGGGAGTGATCAGTGTTTCCGGATCTGCCAACCGATAATCTTCCACGTCGAACATCGATATTACTCCGCTGCTAAACTTACACATACCAGTTCTTTGTCGTTGCGGAGATAGATGCAACGATTGGCCAGCGCGGGATGACTCCACACCACCGGTCGTCCCATGGCTTCACCGGTCGGCTCAAGCACGTGCATGCGCCCCAGTTCTTCGAAGCCAGCCCTGGAGAACTTGGCAAAAATTAGATCGCCTGTTTCGGCAAAGATGATGAACTTATCCTTGTGCTTAATCGTGAATGCCGTGCCGTGAGACGCTCGGCGATTGCCGCCGGTGGTCAGCTCGAATGTCTCCCAGTACCGCTGGCCATCGTCCGCGTTGACGGCAATGTAAGCCCCCAGACCGCAGTCCGAGCCATAAATAATGTCGCCATCAAAGATGGCTGTCGCATTGCCACTGTAAACACCTATTTTGGGCTTGCCGGTCCACAAGATTTCACCAGGCATCCCATCGGATCCGATTTCCATCATGACAGAGGTCTCGCCCATACCACTCGCAAACAACCGGTTGCCGCTCAGTTGTGGCGCAGCCAGCGCCATCGCATAACGAGCTTTCAGTGGGTAGGTCCAGATCAATTCACCGCTGAGCGGGTTAAGGGCGTTGAGCGAATCCGCGTGCCAGATCAGCAACTGCTCGCGTCCTCCGAGCGTGTAGATCGTGGGTGGGCAGTAGCCGATCTCCGATGCGCTCAGCGCATGCCAGCGAACTTCGCCAGTGAGCTTGTCCAGCGCTACCGCCACGCTGTCGGGCCCTCCCGCCAAACAGTACAGCAGGTCGCCATGCACAAGCGGATGCGCGGCGTGGCCCCAAATGGGAGTCTCCGCATTGAATTCTTCCGGCAGGTCCTTGCGCCATACCAGTTCACCTGATTCGACCAGCAAACACAGCAGGTCCCCTTCAGCTCCTAGAATGTAGACGCGATCCGCGTCGATCGTGGGCGTGGCGCGTGGCCCGTTGGCGTATGAGATGTTGTAAGTGCAGGGGTTTTCAAACTTCCATAACTGCTCACCGCTGGCCGCATCAAAGCACAGCGTGCGCTCGATGCCGGTCAGTTTGTCGCGGCCGCCCGAATTATTGGTGCTGGTTCCACTTTCGATAATGAAGTCGGTCAGGAACACACGCCCCGCTGCCACGGCCGGACCCGAGTAGCCCAAGGCCACTGGAACGCGCCACTTGACCGGTAGGCCCTCTGCCGGGATGCGGTCGACGATGCCATCCTCGCGATACACATCATCCCGCTGCGGGCCCATCCACTGCGGCCACTCGTCGGCCTGAGCCACCGGTGCCAACAGCTGCCCGCACAAGGATATGACCACGCACACGAACATCAAACACAAGTTCGCATACATCGATTTTGTAAACATCGATTTTTTTCCCAGTATCAGACATAAGAACTACGGAAGAACTACTGACCATTGATCAGAGTGTCTTTGATTGTAACGAACTTCAGCTGCCCTCGCTTACGCAATCAACGCGCAGCGGGTAGTTTAACGCCAAGCCGCAGCAGGCCGCAGTTGCACAGGCCAACTCGCCCGGCGCGCGAGGCACTGTTGCACCCATATCCCCACCAATCCGATAGTCGCGGCCTGCGCAGGCGACGGCACGGACTAACTCTCCAACTCAGTCATACCAACTCAGTCAATGTACTGTATCCCCAGCCCTGTAGTCGTCTCCGAACGTTTTTGCTGAGCTTTCTCTGCACCCCTTTGCACTCGCCTACTTAGTCAACGCGCAGCGGGTAGTTTAACGCCGAGCCGCAGCAGGCCGCAGTTGCACAGGCCAACTCGCCCGGCGCGCGAGGCACTGTTGCACCCATATCCCCACCAATCCGATAGTCGCGGCTTGCGCAGGCGACGGCACGGACTAACGCTCTTATGCAACGCACCATCGATGAGCAGGCAGGTTGCATCTGTCTGAAGTTCAGAGAAAAGGTGTTGGAAGTGAGGAATTACCGACGCGGAGCGTCGGGCCACACTGGGCGACGCAAGACTTTTCCGGGCCGGGCACCGCTGTGCTGATCGGACTCGAGCACGATTTGGCCATTGACGACGACCAACTCAATTCCGCGACAGTATTGAAAGGGATCGGTATAGGTCGCTGCATCGGCTACCGTCTGCTCATCAAAGACGGTGATGTCGGCGAACATGCCCGGCCGCAGCAAACCTCGATCAAAGATCCGCACCTTGGCCGCATTCTGCGACGTCATCTTCTGCACGGCTTGCTCTAATGTCAGCACGTGCTGCTCACGCACATACTCGGCCAGCACACGTGGGAAAGTACCAAAGCTGCGCGGATGGGGATTGCCCTCGCGCAGCACACCCTCAGTGGCCAGCGCATAGCCGTCGGAGCCGACCGAGCACCAGGGCTGTGACAGCGCCAGCGCCATGTCGCGCTCTTCATGGTGCGCATAGACCGTACTGACCACTCCCTGATGCTCGATGATCACATCGAAGAGGAGATCCAAGTCATCCCCCTGGGCACCGCCGCTGCGCCGCAGTGCGAACACTTGATCCATCGTCTGCCCGCGATACGGTCCCGGCTCAGCTACCAACATTCGGCTCCAGTCCTTGCCGACTGCCGTGTAGTGGTTGTACCAGTTCTCCAGACCATTCTCGATGTCACGCTTGAGTCGCTGACGTTGCTCGGGATCGCTCAAACGCTGCAAGAGTTTTTCATTGCCCCCTTCGTGAGCCCAGGGTGGAATGATGCTCGACAAATCATTGTTACCACGCGTGTAGGGATAGACGTTGGCCTGCACGTTGATACCGCGGCGGCGCGCACTATCGAACAACTCAACAATCCCACGCATATTGCCCCAGAACTTTTCGTCGGCGATTTTCACATGCGTGACGTCCACTTGCACCTGCGCCTGCTCGGCCACGCGAATTGCTTCTGTAATCGCGTCGAACACCAAGCTTCCCTCATTGCGGACGTGGATGGCCATAACCCCACCCTGCTCACCCGCCGTCCGGGCTAACTGAATCAAATCATCAGTCGTGGCCAACGATCCGGGCGGAGTCATGACCTGGGTAGACAACCCAACCACGCCGTGCTGCATGGCCTGCGATAGCAGTTCTTGCATCGCCGCGAGCTGCTCGGGGCTGGGTCGATCAAACGAGTAACCCATCACGCACTGCCACAAGTTGCAAATGCCTACATAGCTAGCCACATTGACGGAAATAGTCGAGCTCTCCAAAGCCCGAAAATAATCATCAAAAGTCTCAATCGGGACTTGCTGATCACCCACCTGCTGCAGCTTGGGCTTCATCTCCCCGGAGTAAGGCGCGCCAGAGAAGCCTTCGCCCAGCACCTCCGTAGTCACA
The DNA here is from genome assembly GCA_934278005.1 of uncultured Pirellulaceae bacterium. Taxonomy (GTDB): domain Bacteria; phylum Planctomycetota; class Planctomycetia; order Pirellulales; family Pirellulaceae; genus Aureliella. Next base: position 16,993 of record CAKQWG010000017.1, read on the forward strand.
CCTTGTCGAATTTTGCTTTCCGCATTGCCGTTCTGGAACAAAGTCCAATCGGAGTGCGAGTGAATGTCGATGAAGCCAGGCGCGATAACTTTGCCGGTCACATCGATCTCTCGCCGGCCGCGCAGCGTCACGTGCCCCATAGCCACGATGCGCTGATCTTGTATGGCTACATCCCCGTAGAACCACGGATTGCCCGAACCATCGACGATCTTGCCCCGGCGCAGCACTAGATCGACCGTCTCTTTCGCAGCAGCCGGCTCCTGACTGCTCGCCGGCGGTGCCACCACTCCCACGCTCAATCCCAGCAGCAGCAGCGCCACACATAGAGCTCGCCCCTTGCGATAGGGCGGCTGCATGTTTTTCACAGACATGCTTTGCATAGTCGTGATTTCCGTGGGCATGGTTTCCATAGTCGTCGTTTCCGTAGGCATGTTTTGCGTGGACATGATTTCCATGACTTTGATGGATTTCATGCTGTTGGTGTTTCTCGTCATGGTTAGCCTGGTGATTGGCGGCGGATTTCAACCTTCAAATCTTAAATCTCAAATCCCACATCTACGCCTCTGCCACATGCTTCAACTTCGGCAGCGCGGCATAGCAATCAGGCAAATCAAAGTGACTCAGTACATCCATCGGCAAATAGGCCAATGGCATGTCATAGTTCTCGTCAACGGCCAGCGAATGGAACGACTCCAGCGCTCGATGCAGCGTTACCGAAGCCACACAATCGCCGAGCATATTGGGAGCGAGCACGGCCGCTAAGCTGGCTGACAACGCGCCCCAACCGCTAGCGATAACGTCGATCTGCTCGTAGCCAAACGACTTGATCCACTGCAGCGTCCGCAGCACATCCCACGTCTTCTGCCCCAAGTAGGAACGGTCGAGCATGAGTCCGTGAATGGCATAAAAGTAATCGCAGCCGTACGGATCGTCAAAACTATTCACTCCACAAGTATTCGGCAGCGATTCGCCAATGCCGCGCACGTCGCAGGTGAACACCGGAATCTCGGGCAGGTCGGCCAACAACTCGCGCAGCCACGCTTGCTCGCGCAGCTCCTGATCGCTCGAGCGATGCGCTACGTATAATGCGGCCCGCGGCCCGCCAACGGGAGGCCGGCTGTCGCGCCGCTCGTCGGCCAGCAAGTAATTCAAAGCGAACACGCCTGGCTCTGTCTCAACGGCGTATGTCGTATTCCAGCGGCGCGAGTAATGACGATTTCCACTATTTCGCAAAATGCGGTAGTCGGGCACGTCGGCGGGCAATTGCGGTTCGAGGTTGAAAACCTGTTGGATGAGTTTTCGCAATGGCTCGGCGGCGACTTGACCTCGCTGCTTGTGCAACGCCGCGGCTTTGTCGCGAGTGAAGCTAAACACCGTGGCCGGCCGCTGCGCAGAGACTTGTCCCGTGGGGGTGCACTGCAGTGTTTCATCGCTTTCGATGACGAGCTCGGGCTCGCGATGCGAGTCGGAGAGCCCGGTCACGCGATTGAACCAGCCGTACATGGCCTCGCGATTCTCGATGCTAAAACCATGATCGGTAGGTCCGATGTGCAACGAGATATTGTCCGGCTTGCCCAGCAGCGTGTACAGTCGCTTCAGCCGCGCGAAGGCCTCCTCGCTACCGCGCACGTCGAAAAAATCTTGCTCCTTAGCCAAAATGACAATCGGCTTGGGCGCCATAGCTACCAGGAAATCTTCGTGCTCCAGCCCCAGGGCCAGTGCGTGCGGCGGGCACTGCTCAGTATCCGCCGGCAATTCATTTTCGGCATTCCGCAGAAAAGTGGTTACGAAACAGGCCGGGGCAGCCATCGTCCACCGCGATTCGACGGCGCACAACCAAGTGGTCATCGTGCCTCCGCCCGAGTTGCCCGTGACACCGATGTGCTGCGGATCGATCTCGTCGCGGGTTAGCAAGTAGTCCAGTGCGCGAATGCCATCCCAGGCGCGCCACGTGCCAAAAAAATCACCCACCAAAAATTGTTGATTGCCGGCTTGGATGTGCTCCCTCACACCCGCACCATACTTGGATTTACCGCTACTATCTTGCATATACTGCAATCGCTCCCCCTGACCGATCGGATCGAAGATCAAGCAGGCGTAACCCTGCCGAGCCAATCCCTGTGCGAACGCCTGATAAGGCTCTGCAGCTTTGCCATTGCTGGAGTGCCCGCAGGCTCCCACGACGGCTGGCGCCTTGCCTGGCCGCTTGGGCAAATACAAATTGGCTGTAACTGGAAAGTTTGGACGGCTGTCAAAGATGACTTTCTCGATGCGGTACTGATCTCGCTCAACGACGCCCGTCACCCGCGCGTTCAACTCTGTCTTCTCAGGAAACTGGCCGAAACTAACGGCTACCTTATCGCGCACCGCTTGCACGTATTGCTCGGCTTGCTGACGAGTTTGCAAAGCCGCTTTAGCGTCGAGAGAGCGCCGATGAGCGGCCCCGACCTGATCGACCAAAAACTCTTGCATCATCCGCGGAAAGCGGTTCAGCGAAGCCAGCGATGGGATGTCGGCCTCAGCAGCCAACAGGCCCGCGCGCGGTAAGTTGGTGAGGGCCAGTGCCGAGAGAGTGCCTGCCAGAGTTTGTGCGAAGGCGCGGCGGTGGGGGTGGAGTTTCATGACGGATTTCGTTGGTGGGAGGGTGTAGATTCGCAGGTGGCAGCATTTTCAGCAGCAATGGGTTCTCAGGAGCAATGCGGTTTCAGCAGCAATGCGTGTTCGGGAGCAATGCGTGTTGGATGTTATTGCTAGCTACCTTAGGCTAGTATAGTAGAACTTCCAGACCCCTCCTGCAACCGAGTGCTGCGCCGGTAGCATCCCGAGCACTTGAGACTACTGATTCACTTGCGGAAATCGACCATGCTTAAACTGCCTCTGCTAATTATCCTGCTGGCCAGCGTCTGCTTGACCCTGCCGACTCCACTTGTAGCTCCAGCCCACGCGGCGGATTTGCTGGTCGAAGCCGAGAGCTTCGATGACTGGGGTGGCTGGAAGTTAGACACTCAGTTCATCCGCGAGATGGGCTCACCTTACCTCCTGGCTCACGGGCTGGGACGGCCAGTCAAAGATGCAGTGACCACCGTCAACTTCCCGCAAGCGGGCAAGTACCATGTCTTTGTGCGCACCAAGGATTGGGTAGCGCGGTGGAAGGCCGAGGGCCAGCCCGGTCGTTTTGAGGTGCTGGTCGATGGCCAACCGCTAAGCGAAACCTTCGGAACTAAAGGCGCCGAGTGGTTCTGGCATGCTGGCGGAACCGTCGAAATCTCTGAGCTCGAAGTGCAGTTGAGCTTGCGCGATTTGACGGGCTTCGATGGCCGCTGCGATGCGATCTATTTTTCGACGCAGGACAAGACACCTCCCGACGTCGCACAGCCGCTAGCCGATTGGCGGCTCGAACAGTTAGGACTGCAGAAAGAGCCCCTGCAGCGCTCTGGCTACGATCTGGTAGTTATCGGCGGCGGCTATGCGGGCATGGGCGCGGCTATATCCGCGGCGCGCATGGGTTGCAAAGTGGCTTTGATTCAAGACCGGCCCGTGCTTGGCGGCAATGGCAGTAGCGAGGTTCGCGTGTGGGCTCAAGGAAATATTCGCCGCGGACGCTTCCCCCGCATCGGAGAGATCATCGAGGAGTTCGCCGATAGTGCTACCAAGTCACCGGGCAGAGCTGAAGAGTTCGGCGATGACATCAAAGAATCGATCGTTCGGGCCGAACCCAACATCGATTTGTTCCTCAACCATCATGCCTATCAGGTGGATGCGACCGATGGACACATCAACTCGGTAACTGCCTTCGATACGCGGACCAGCCAACAGTCGACTTTCTCTGGCGCATTGTTTTGCGACAGCACCGGTCACGGCACGATTGGCTTTCTAGCAGGTGCAGACTGGGAAATGGATGATGAGGACCGTATGGGAATGAGCAACATGTGGACCTGGGACGAAGTTGAGCAGCCAACGGAGTTTCCGGAAACGCCCTGGGCGCTCGACCTGACCATGGAGGACTTTCCCTACCCACGCGATCATCATGGCCAGTGGTTTTGGGAGAGTGGCTTCAACAAAGATGCGCTGAATGATGCCGAGGGGATTCGCGACCATAATCTGCGTGCTGTGTATGGAGCCTTCAACGCCATGAAGAATCGCGACGGTGCGGAGGATCACCCAAACGCAGTTTTGACTTGGATTGCCTACATTGGCGGACCGCGCGAATCGCGCCGCTTGATGGGCGATGTCATTCTAACTCAAGAAGATGTAGTCGCTAAAACAAACTTCGTCGATGGGTTTGTACCGAGCACTTGGTCCATCGATCTGCATTATCCCAAAAAGCAATATGCTGAGAAGTTCCCGGACAATCCCTTCATCAGCGTGGCGGTCTTCGATGCTCGCGTCGATCGCGAATACGGCTACCCTGTTCCCTACCGCTGCTTCTACAGTCGAAACATCGACAACCTATTCATGGCTGGGCGCAATATCAGTGTGACCCACGAAGCACTGGGGACCACGCGCGTAATGAAGACTTGCGGCATGATGGGTGAAGTGGTTGGGCGCGCCGCCAGCCTGTGCGTCAAATACGCGTGCCTTCCACGCGACGTCTACGAAAAGCATCTGGATGAGATGGTCGAACTGCTACAACTGCCCGGCAAGGCGCGTAGAGAGACCGTCGATGCTGAGATAGTCGTCCCCGAGGATGCAATGGAGTTGGCCGGCCCCTTTGGACCGGCTCCCGGATTGGACCCCAAGGACTTAGATGGCTTGGTTATCGACGATCGCGATGCGGAGCAGGCCGGTGGTTGGACCGAGGGTCGTGGCCTGAAAGGCTTTGTTGGCTACGGCTATCTGTATTCAACCAGTCCACAGTCCACAATTCGATTTAAGTTCGATGCACCCGATAGCGGAACCTACCAAATCCGCTTGGCATATTTGGCGCACAAGAATCGAGCCTCCAATGCGAAAGTAGAAATTGCCATTGGCAAAGAGACTTTCACTCGCACGGTGAATATGCGCAAAGCCGCCAAGCTCAAAGACAAATTCTCCAGCCTGGGAGAGTTCAAGATGGAGCGGGGACAGCCCTGCAGCGTTACGCTCACCGCCGCCGGCGCCGATGGTCATATCCACGCTGACGCCGTGCAGATTATCCGCGTTCCCTAGCAGTGCTCTTCTGCCCGCCGGGCAACTGTGCTCAGCGTAGCAGTGCATGAGTAGTCATCGAGCAGCTTCGGTACCGGCTACCGAAGCCGAACCCATCCTTCGCTAAGTGAAACTTCGGTCCAGAGTGGCCAGCTACGATCTAGCGCCCCATGATCCGCACACAATCCGCCCGTACGCAAAACCCCAAGCGCGCCGCTCGGCTAGCACAACTGCTGTCGGCAACACGCGTGAGCGTCGTGTGCCTGGTCGTGTGGCTGATCTACCTGCAGCATCAATCGCTGCTGCGCGCTCAGCGCTCGGTCAGCGATCAAGCGTGGATCATGCCCGCATTGCGCGAGGTGCTCCCCAGCGCAGAATCGTTGATCCAGCAGACCACCCTACAGGGAACCGATCTACTAGCGGTCGAAGATCGAGCCGGCCAACACATCGGCTGGGCAGCACGCACCTCGCCGCAGTCCGACCGCATCATCGGTTTCTCCGGCCCGACCGACGTGCTGCTGGTGTTCGACATTGAGCAACACCTGTTGCGTGCCAGTGTGCTGTCCAGTCGCGATACGCGGGACCACCTCGCGCGCGTGCTGAACAGCTCCATGCTGAATGACTTGCAAGGAGCATCCCTCGAGCAACTCCGCGGCATGCGGCACGTGGACGGGGTCTCAGGGGCAACCCTCACCAGCTTGGCGATCGTTGAATCCATTCGCAATCGCTTGCGGTCGCAGGGGAGCGAGCCGGACTCCGCAGCGCAGGCTGTCTCACTGAAGTTCCCATCTCCGCCGCGGATGCAGGACGTGGAACTGCTATTTGCTGCCGCAGATTCGATCGCCTTCGACCCGCAACAAGATGTGTGGAATGTGTGGGACGCCGATATGCAACTCCTGGGACATATTCGCCGCACATCACCGGCAGCCGACAACGTAGTGGGCTATCAAGGACCGACCGAAACATTGATCGCCTTAGACGCGAGCGGACAAACCACGGGGATTGCCGTAGGGGCCAGCTATGACAACGAGCCCTATGTCGACTACGTCCGCACGGACAAATATTTTCGCAAGCTATTCAATGGGCAGTCGCTGAGCGACCTGGCAGCGATCGACCTGCAGTCCGCCGGGATCGAGGGGGTCAGCGGAGCGACCATGACCAGCCAAGCTGTCGTCAAGGGGATCGTCGCTTCGGCCAGCGAACACGCCCAGCGCCGCGCCACAGCCGGCTCGTCGGAAGCGGACGAATCGCCAGCGCTAACGTCGCGCGCGGAAGGGAATTTATGGAGCTCGGTTTCGCGACGCGACGTGTCGACCATCGGGCTAGCGCTTCTGGGAGTGTTCTTTGCACTAACGCGCTGGAAGCGGACGCGTTGGTTGCGAGTTAGCTTTCAATGCCTGCTGATCGGTTGGCTGGGCTTGGTCAATGGCGACCTGCTGTCTCAGGCGATGTGGGTCGGCTGGGCGCAAAGTGGCATCCCCTGGAACAACGCCTTAGGCTTGGTTTGCTTAACAGCCGTTGCCGTGATTTTGCCCATCGCTACAGGGAAAAATGTGTACTGCGCGCACATCTGCCCGCACGGCGCCGTGCAACAACTGGTTCGCAATCGACTCCCCTGGAGATGGAAGATTCCGCGCTGGCTCGAATCGGTCTTGCGGTTGATTCCCGTCGGACTATTGCTGTGGGTGCTTGTGGTGGCGATTGTGCATCTCCCCATGAGCCTCGTCGACATCGAGCCCTTTGACGCTTGGCTGTGGCCCATTACTGGCATCGCCGCGCTGAGCATCGCTTGTGTGGGGCTGCTGGCTTCGCTGTTTATTCCGATGGCCTACTGCCGCTACGGTTGCCCTACAGGGAAGCTGCTCGACTATTTGCGGACAACTTCTCACGGTCGCTGGACGGCCCGCGATACGGCCGGTCTGCTACTGCTCTGCCTGGCCGTCATACTTTCATTCGTGGCGTAGACGCTATGACTAGCTGAAGCTAATTTGCACTTAGCCGGCCAGACGTTTCCGCAAATGTTGTGGAACAACGCTTAGGGCTGCGTTGTAAGTCGACTCAAGCGGCGTGTTGACGTAGTGCGTACCGTCCAGAAACAAGGGCATGTCGGGAATGACTTGGCCCACAGCTAGCGGTTCTACATAAGCGGTTGGCGGACGCTGGGCATGATAGGACACCGCTGTCATGTGCCGCTCGTCGGGAAAGCGAAACTGCGTCGCGGGATCGATTTCATTCCAGATCGCCGCATGTATTCCCTGCGGATCCAAGGCACCGGGTGGATAGGGATCCACGACAAGCAGATGTACCCCGTGCCTGATAACGCTGTATGCTTTGTCAAGAAAGCCATCGAGCATGCGGCGACTTGCCTTGTTGCCCGACGGCAACAACTCGATGTAGGCAACCAGCCGGTCACCAGAGGTGTGGCGTATCGCTAGTCGATTGCGTCGCTCGCTATAAACCTCCATTTCCGAGGCCACTTGCGTGAGGGAAACCTTCGGCGTTACATCAAGCAACGTGGCCACTTTGGCCGAGCCCTGCAGGTCAAGAGTTTCTTCAGCCAAAAACTGTTGGCTGTCCAATTCGAGAGCTAGGACATCCGGCCCAGTCTGGCCCGCGACCTGCTCCGCTTCTGCGTAAAAGGGGGATGGGAGCAGACCGTTGTTGAGCGCCCGTGCGAGCTCCGTAATCCAAGCATTATGGAATCCATGATAGGTTCCAGCAGAAACTAGCGTCCAATCATGCAACGGCATCGCTACCACCTAAATCCACTGTCAGCCAACACTCCGACACGGTTGATTATAACTCGACAGCCACACAGTGCCGTCCCTGCCGCACACAGAGATTCGAGATACGGGTCCATACCAGGAAAAGGGCTTTTGAGCATTCAATTGACTCCAGAAATCGCTAGCCAAGTCAGCTCTGAGCGTCCACACACAAGTTTTAAGGCATTTCGAACCTGCGTGGATAGCGGCTAAACATGCACAGAAAACTGTTGCATGCCAGCTTATAAGATAGCACTCGCCCGTAGCACGGGCACTCCCTCCCGTTTAGACCGGATTCTCTATACGCGTTTGAGGACGGCGTCGAGCGTGGGGCGCAACGCAGCGGCGCTATTGCGCAGGCCCTGCATTTCCTTGGGCCACAGTTCCAGTTCGATGCGATCAACCACACCGCAGCTACCGATCACCGTGGGTACCGACAAGGCCACGTCGCGAATGCCGTAAGCACCAGCCTGGACGCTGCTGACCGGCAAAACTTGGCGACTGTCCAGCAGAATCGAATGGATCACGTCGCGAATCGCAATGCCCACCGCGAAACCTGCGCCACCCTTTTTACCAATCACCTCGGCTCCCGAGCCCTTGGTCCGCGTAAATATTTGATTGCCCACGTTGGTATTCCAGCCCGGATACTTTTCCAGCGGCAGGCCACCAACGCTGGCGCTCGACCAGATCGGCACCATGCTATCGCCGTGTTCGCCTAGGATCAGCCCGCGAGTCTGCGTGGGAGCCGACTTCAAATGGTCGGCAATCAGACTGCAGAAGCGAATGGTATCGAGCTGCGTTCCCAAGCCGATCACCTGTTGCTCGGGCAGGCCTAAGGTCTTCGCGGCTACATAAGTCAAGATATCGACCGGATTGCTAACCACGACTACTTTAGCCGTCGGCTTGAGCCCGGCCGCTTTGACCTGCTGCAAGATCTGCACAAACAAGTCGGTGTTGCGATTGATCAAATCCAATCGCGATTCGTCCGGCTTGCGTCGCAGGCCGGCGGTAATGCACACCACGTCGCTCGATGGGACGTGTTCGTAGGATCCCGACGAAATGATCTGATCCGCTACGCTAGGGCCGCCATGCAAAATGTCGAGGGCTTGACCAGCGGCCAAGTCGGCGTTGACATCGAGCAAAGCGATCTCGCGAGCCACGCCACCGCACTGCAGGGCAAAGCCCGCGCAGGAGCCGACAAGTCCGCCACCACCAATAATGCTAACTTTCATCGCAGTTTAACCCTTCAGTTGTTGCATGACTTGTTCGGTAATCAGTTTCACCAGTTGTTCTTGATCGATACTACCAGTCCCGGATCCCATGACTGAGGCCGAGTTGGCCGCTGGACTGGAAGCCGCCGGACTGGATACCGCCGGACTGGAAGCCGCGGCGGAACTGCGCTTAGCTGGCATGGCTGGAGGCGCATCAAAGGCCCTGCGCTCTACGCCGGATTCCGCCCAGCTGGGGCGAAAGATGTCATTTGCACAGATGTCGCAATTTTGAAATTCCTCGGTCAAGCGTGGGTCGGAAAAACCCCACTTGTCTTTCAACTCGAGCAACTCTTGGCTCTTCTGCTGATCGAGATAATTGACGCGGCCCATTTGCCGAGACAACAGCAGAATGCGGCAGTAGGCGTCCAGGATCTCGGTCCACCAATAGGCTTTCTCTACGTCTTCGCCAAAGCTGACGGTTCCGTGGTTGGCCAAGATCATGACGTTGCACTTATCGACAAACGGAATGATCGTGTCGGCGAAAGCTTGACCGCCCGGCGTTTCGTACTTCGTGATCGGCACATCGCCGAGGAAGACTTCCACTTCGGGCAACACACACTGAGGAATCGGTTCGCGAGCCACGGCAAAAGCGGTGGCGTGCGGTGGATGGCAGTGCACGACCGACTTAATAGCCGGGCGCTGCTTGTAGATCTCCAGGTGCAGCAAGGCTTCGCTGCTGCGTTTTTTGTTACCGGAGATCTGCTTGCCGGTCATGTCGATGATGCTGATGTCCTCTGGCTTTAGAAAGCCTTTGGAATGCATCGTCGGCGTGCATAGGACTTCATTGTCGCTGATGCGAACCGTGATGTTCCCATCGTTAGCCGCGGCGAATCCCTTGTTGTAGATGCGACGACCTATCTCGCAAATGTCTTGTTTGATCTTATGTGCGTTGACCATTTTATTGTCTCGCTAAAGGTGATGTAAAATCTTTTCGGTGTTTTCTATGGGTGTTTTGTAGTCGCCTCTCCACGCGAGAGGGCAACGAAATTATTTCAGTTTCAATAGTTCTAAAGCGGCGGGATCGATGTGAATCACATCCAATATTGCCGCGCAGTAAGCGTCTACCGCTTTGATCTCAGGACGAAACGGCTGAGCCGCTTCGCCTCCATCGCTGACCGCAATCTTGGCACCTTCGCCGGCTCCCAAGTCATCCCATACGACAACCATGTCGGCATCGGGATTGGCTGCACCGCCCAGCAATTCAGCATCCAGCGGAAGCGTGGCTAGCAGCCTGGCACCGATGTAGCCGGCGTGGCAGCGACTGAGCGTTACGCTCCCGACGACTTGATGGATTTTCATGAGGTCCTAAATCTCCGGTTCCAATGCCGCACCAATTGGCAAATAGCCGCCGCGTGCCAACGCGTCGAATCGACGACGATCAGCTTGGGCTGCGCTTGCTCAATGGCTCGCGGCAAGTCATCCAGCGCGGGCAGGTGTATGGCAGTCGTTTTCAGCTCGCTGGAAATCTGAGCCATGGCAGCAAACGGACGCGGTGTACACCACACGGCACGCCGATCGCCGTCGAGCAAGTGCTGTCGCAATTCGGCTAGGCCGGCTGCGGTGTCATCGCCCGCGAGGCTTTTGAGCTGAGCCTGGTTGCCGGCGAGTTGTCGGGTTAGAGCAGCGTGTTGGTCGGCTGCAGCAAGCACGAGCAGTTTGTCAGCAATGGGTCCAGTCGGTGTGTCCGCGGCCGCGGCTGGCGCGAAACGTTCCAACACGACTCTCCGCTGCCGCAATTCATCTTGCACCGCCGGCGTCAGCACGCAACCCACGGGTACCTGCAAGATCCGCAGAGCATTCCAGTGATCTCGCAAGTGTTCGAGAGCCACCAGTCGCAGATCGAGCCGCACTACACCAGCTGAGTCGCGCACACCAGCGGCGGAAGTCCCGCTGAGCAGGCGCTGTAGCACCGCGCGCACGATGGCTTCAACTTGTGTGTGTGTCAGAGCTTCAGCTCGAGGAAGTGACATGGGCGATAGTTAACTCTTACGCTGACTGCGAGGAACAACGAATACAAAAACTTCTGTCGTGGACTTCGCTAAAAATTTTGCTAGCAAAAATCCCCTGATCATTTGGCAACGTCTATTACTGGTCGACGATACCCAGCACGGCCCAGCGAATCGGCGAATCTTCAACCCCGAAGATCTCGCGAATCGCGTGCCCATCGCTGGTCAGGATCACACGCTCGCCCACCCCCGCACCTTGGCGATCGACCGCCAGCAGCGGACCGCCATCGGGCGAATGGCCGTCAGCCAGCAACGGCTGTGTGACCAAAAGCTTGTGCGACTGCAGCGTTTTATGTTTGACCGTCGCATGCGTCAGGCCCACGACCAGTGCAACTTGCATTATTCTTCTCTAATCTTCGAGCCGGTTGATCTCTGCCGAAACACTCTTAGCCTACTGGGCGGTACTTCTCTTAGCTAACTTCTCTTAGCCCATCTCATTTGGCCTACCTCACTTAGCCCTACCTCACTTAGCCCTACCTCACTT
>CAKQWG010000018.1 GCA_934278005.1 uncultured Pirellulaceae bacterium
GATCGCGGAAGTCGAGTAGCTTACCTACCGCAGCTGCGACATCACCGGCAGCCAACAGTTGACGCACAGTCACCATCATCAAGTCCGTGGACAATGCGTGCTCGCCGGAGGTGGCTGCGATGGGACCAACCATGAGCGCCTCGGCGCGGCTCTGCCAGTAGGCTCCATACTTGCTACCGAGTTGCTGCGACTGAGCTACTATAGCCTGCAGCGCGGTCGGCTTGTCAGCTTCGTCTATGTGCGGCAGCGCGGCCAGCGCGAGTTGCAGGTGAGCCAACTCTACCTCTGCCCCCGCGCCATCGGCTTGCAAACTAGCCAGCAGTGCGTGGCCCCGCGAAATCCGTGCTGCTGAATGTCCCGCAGCTTGTGCAGTCCCTTGCGCTGATTCCGCGGAGCTGTAGGTCAATTCCTCAATAGCCGTCAGCGCCGCGCGGCGCCGCGCCTGTCGATTGTCCGCGCTAACGGCCAGACGCTCCAATTCTTGCAGCCCGGCCGCCTGCTGTCCCAACTCCACCCGGGCTGTTGCGGCTGCGACTTGTAGCTGCGCGCGCGAGGCCCAATCGGGCTCGGTGCGGCGCAGTATGGCCGTGGCCTGCTGGTCCACCTCGGTTGCCGAAGCGATGCGATCGGACGAACCACGCGGATATAGCCGCGTGCGCAGGAGCAGACACTCGCAGCGCAGCAAGCCGGCATCGACGCTCAGCGCCGCCAACTGCTGGGCAGGTGCCTGGGTTGTTCCCTGAAGGCCTTCTCGCGCAGCGATTGGCTGGCGCTGCTTCAGGTCCTCATCCAGAGAGTCTAGTGCAGTTAAAACTTGGCGAATGCGTGCTAACGCCTGTTCGCGGGGCTGAGCGTTGGCCGGAGCGGCAAAGTACTGTGCCGCGTCTGCCTGGGCTCGCAACAGTTCGCAGCGCGCAAGCTGCCACTGCAACCAGGGCTTTCGCGGATTATCGGAATCTCGCTCGATGAATTCCGCGTACGCGGCGCGGCATTGGTCCCAGGCGACGTCGCCATCGGATCTGGCGAACAGTCCGGCCTGGGCATGGCACTCCATCAGCAGCATGGTCCATTTGGCGGCCAGTCCACGCTCCTCGCGCGCTAGCTCGCGGCGCTGGGTCACGTAAGCTACCGCTGGTTCGGCAAGGCCAGCGCGACACATGGCTTGCACCGTCTGCAAGTCGGCGTCGTCTTGAGCGTGTAGTATAGGAGAGCACACAAGGAATATGGGCAGCACTGCTGAGCCAGCCCTAAAGCCTCGCAGACCATTGGTTAAACCGCCTGAGCCTCGCCCAGCGCGCCGTGTCGCTGCACTGCAAGCCACTGCGATACACGCCGCTGCGATACGCGCCACTGCAATTCCAAGCCCCGCAAAGTGCGACTGCATTAAGCCTCCGGTCCCGGGCTGAGAGTTCGCACGGCCGGAGCGCCGGACGGAGTATGCAACAATCCGATCTGACGCGCCGCTTCGTACATGGCGATGCCAGCCGCTGTAGATAAATTCAAACAACGCACTGGACCCGGCATGGGGATGAAGATTTGTCGCGTAGCATGTTGTTGATGCAGCCAATCGGGCAAGCCCGTCGATTCGCGCCCGAAGACCAAAGCGTCTCCAAATTGAAATTCCACATCGCAGTGAGCCCGCTGGCCGAACTTGGTCAGCAGCCACAAGCGATCTGTGGGCAGCTTGCCCAGCAACTGCTGCCAATCGTCCACTAGCTCCCACGCTAGGTCGTCCCAGTAATCCAGTCCCGAGCGGCGAATCTGCTTCGAATCCAAACTGAAACCGGTAGGGCCAACGATCCAGAGCTTAGCTCCAAGCGCAACGCAGCTGCGGCCAATGTTGCCGGTGTTGGGTGGAATCTCCGGCTGATACAGCACGACGTGCAGGGGATAATCCGACACGGTTTGTGACGCGCCGTGTTGGCTGAGGCGCGGGCTGTGTTGTTGCGATTCAGGGCGACTCTCGCGACCTGTGCTCCCGGCGGATGTCATGCTGGTCTTTCCGTGCGTGTCCACAATTTTTATGATAAAATGGTCGGCTCTACAGCCAGCTTTATCTCTCGATCTCTATAGCGACAACTTATTTTATGGCAATTCCTGTCACTTGTCCGAGCTGCATGAAGCGATTTAGCGTAAGCGACAAATTTGCTGGCAAGTCGGGACCGTGCCCCAACTGCAAAAAGACCATCCGCATCCCAGAGAAGTCGGATGAAATCGTCATTCACGCGCCCGATGAAGCGGCCCCCAAGGATGCCAAGGGGCGGTCGATCCTCAAACCGATTCGGCGGACCGAAGTCAAACTGAGCATGCCAGTCATCCTGGCCGCTGCATTATCGAGCTTGGTCGTCGTCGGCGTCGCCTTCGGTTTTGGTATCAGTGGCGGAGCGCCCCTAGCGTTGCTGGCGGTGGGAGCGATCGCGCTAGCCTTGCCGCTGGTGTTTGTCGGCTACTGGTTTCTGCATGACGACGAACTGGCAGGCTACCGCGGACGAGAATTACTCATTCGCTGCACCATATGTGCCGCGGTGTTTGCCGCGCTGTGGGGATTGTACGCTTACCTACCGGTGTACCTGACCAGCGACGCTGAAATCAGCGGGCTCGAGGTAGCCATGTTGTTGCCGATCATGATTGCTATCGGAACCATCGCCTCGGTTTTGACCTTCGAGCTCGAAGTACTGCAAGGCGCCCTGCACTATGCATTTTATCTGATCATCACGCTCACGTTGGCTTGGCTGGCCGGCGCTCCACTGTTGGCTCCGCGCGACGCGGAGACCACTGGTGCGGTACCACCGAGCATTTCCAGTCCTGTCGATAGGGCTCCCAGTGCCGCGCCCGCCAAACCCGTGCCGAGCACGCCTGCGCCTGGCACCGTCACCTCCCCCGAAACCGTTCCCGCTGTGCCGAAGCTGTTGCAGTGACCGGTGGGGTAAGCATCCTGCTTGCCCAAAGCCAGAAGCTTACGCCACCTCGCAAGCCAGAAGCTTACCAGTAAAGTGAACGGGCGGGGCCGCTGGTGACAATCCGTCCCTGCGATGGAAGGTAATAGCGCTGCGGCGCGCTGGATGTGTAGCTAGCGTTGACGGAGGGGCGAGCTGGCGAGTGGCCGATCCACTGATACCACTGCTCGCGGAGCACGCGCTGCTGAGCCTCAAACTGCACGCGTTGGCGAATGAGATCCCGCGTGTCTTGCCGCTGCGAATCGTACCGCGCGTACTCGGCAGCTGACTGGCTGGACAGCGGCAGCCCGCTGCCATAGCTGAGCCCGCCCACATTCTCTTGGCCCTGAGCGGGCCGAGTCGAAAAGGTGACAAGCAAGGTTATCGCCGCTAGCCAAGTCAATGCACAGGTCAGTCGTATCATCTAATCGCACTCCAGGATTGTGGGAAATGTCAGCCACGGACCCGGCAAGTTGACCAATCGGGTTGAGGCTCACCTGGCTCTATCGGAAGTCGCACGAGTGAATGCTAGCAAAAGCATTGTTTTGGTTATGACTGGACGAATTCCTTGGGGCTAGCACTAATTGGGGAAGAGGTCAGGGGTGTGCGAGCTGTGCGGAAGATGCGGCGGCTGACGGCGCCGACTCGAATGTGCCGCCCTCCGGGCTAAGTGCCCGGTTGGCTGGTGAACCGGTGGCTGATGCCACCGGCAGGGATATGCCGCCTGTTGGGCTAAGGTTGTGCTAAGAGGCTAACAAAAAACTGGCGTTTTGAGAAAGTGTTTTAAGTGTTTAAAATTCGAAAGCAAATCGCTACCGCTGCGAGCTTTGCCCATGCCTCAATCATAGGTTGCGTTCGGTCGTATCGAAATCGCAATCGACGATATCCTTTGAACCAGGAGATCGTTCGCTCTACCACCCAACGCACTTTTCCGAGATGGCTTCCATGGGGAGCGCCGCGTTTTCGAATGAGCGGTTCAATGCCCATCCACTTCAGCAGAGCGCGTGCAGCATCATTATCGTATCCCGCATCGGCCACAACTGCATCGGGCAACTCTTTGGGACGGCCCACCTGGCCTTTAATACGTGGGAAACCAACGATCAGTGGAAGCAGTTCCTTCTGGTCGCTACGATTAGAACCGGCTGTTTTGACGGCCAATGGAACACCGTTCTTGTCAACTAACAAGGTGTGTTTCGTGCCTGGTTTTGCGCGGTCAACTGGGCTCGGGCCAGTCAGCTCGCCTGAACCGAGTGCGCGAGTTTGCGTTGAATCAACAACTGCAACGTCTGCCTCTAACTTGTTCGCTTTGTTCAGCATTTCTAGCAAGATTTGGTGCACCGCGTTCCAGATACCTGCATTTTGCCAATCTCGCACTCGAGTTCGCGCTGTCTCACCACAACAACCAAGTTCAGCCGGTACATCGCTCCAACGGCAGCCAGTAACCAACACATGCCAGACTACTTTCAAAATGGTTGCGTGTGGCACTCGAGGCCGTCCGCCAACTTGCGTAGGTTCCGGTAGTGGCGGAAGCTGCGGGATGATCAATTCAATTAATTCTTCTGGTATTGCATTGCTTGCCATGATAATTCTCCTTGGGAGAATCATGGCGCAAATTGCGTGCCAATTGAATGTGAAATGCCGCGAGGTTTTTTGTTAGCCTCTAAGGATGTGAGGATGTGAGGATGTAAGGATGTAAGGATGTAAGGATGTAAGGATGTAAGGATGTAAGCGGCCGGTGGGTTAAGAATGTGTAGCAAGGCGGATCAAGGATCTGAGTCCGCGTTGCTAGGGATGTATGCCTCGGTGGGCCAAAAATGTAGGCGCAAGGCGCCGGTGCTACTTGACCAACAGGGCGGGATCGGTGCCGAGCGTGCCTTCGATCCGCGCGAGGTACTCATCGGTCTTGAAGAACTCCAGCCGCTGATTGGCTTGCTCGATCCGCGCCTCGAGGTCCATCCGCTGCACGACCTCTTGGTGAGTCGACTTGTTGCAGAACTGCTTTAAGTAGCGCCGGTGCCGCTGCCACAGGCGGATATCGGCAGCCCGCTTGGCGGTGAGCCGCTCGCGATACCAAGTGCTGCTGAACATTGCGTCACGGGTGAACTGCTGACGCACCTCGGGCGAGTCCAAGTTAAGTCCGTTGTAGTTCCCCTCGACCATGATCGACAGCAGCGCCTGCAGCGGCGGACAAGCCACTTCGAAGCTGCCGTCGGTAAAGTACTGCCGCGCCACCTTCTGCTGCGATTCGACAATGTGGTCGACACCATCGGCAAAGCCCTCCTCGTCTTGCGTTTCCGGGCACAGGATCCGCGAATCGAAGACCTTATCGGGATTGTCAAACATGCGGCCAAAGAAATGTCGCACGAAACGCCGGTTGATGCGGTAGCCCAAGCGGCTGGCCAGGATCGTCCGTCCCTGGTATTCATAATCCTTCAACTGTTCGAGCAGCCCCTCTTGGATGAGCCACTTGGGATTGCGTTCGTTGGGAGCCATGCGGCACCACAGCTCGGGCACGAGCAAGCTGATATCGTGACCTACTTCGACTTCGCTGCCGACAAAACCGGCCGCAGTGGAGAAGCCGCCGAGATCGGTCAGGATCATGCTTACCAACGTAGCGTTTAAATCGTGGATCGGCAGCAGCGCATTGAACGGCCCCTTGGTCAGCGCACCCTCGCTGCCGGCACCGGTGGTCGACGGACTCTTGCCGGTCAACGAGCAGATATAATCCATGAACAGCTCGGGCAGCTCTTGGTAGTGGATCGGGTTGTAGACGGCCAGCGAACGAATGCCCGCTTCCTTGTCGGGCGGGTTATTGCGCCGCCCCGAGAGCACGGCCGCGACGGGCAGGTGGACCGCTTCATCGCTGGCCAGACCGCGGTACAGCCTCACGCTGCGCCCGGCGATATAGGTCTCTGCCGGGCTGTCTAGGTCGGGACGATCCTGCAAGTAGCGTGGATTCTTCGACGGCTTGCCGTCCACCAAACGCGGATGCGCCGAGCTGACAACGTATTGGGAGTCCGACTGCAAGAAATCCAGCAGCATGTCCTGCATCGGCTCGCTGAAGGTATCGAAATTCAACACGTCATCGACGATCGCTTGAGCTGTCGGCCGATCGAGCGGTTCAAAGTTGCAGAAGAAATTACCGTCGCTGGCGATGTCGGATTCGGTCTGCTTATCTAGACCGCGGTGCACGGCGTCATCGGGACGCTGGAACAGTCGGTATTCGCAGTTGGCCACAAATTTATAGCTGTCCGACGAATCGAAGTCGCCTTGCAGGAAACGCCCGGGGACGACTACTGAGGCGGTGATGTCGTCTTCCAGTTGGACCTTGTACGCGGCGGCGAAATCCTGGCGCAGCTTATATGTCTGCCACCGTCGCTGGCTGTCCAAACCGACTCGCAGGTACATCCCCACCAGCTTGCGATTGTGATATTTAAGTTCGTGACCCGGTTCGCCGTTGACGACATCCACACTGAAGTGCGAACGCCAGTCGCCGTTCCATTCCGGTTTGCAGAAACGCTTGATGATAAATGCCATAGCATATAACGAACCTGGGATGGTCTTTAGCCAAGCCTTATACTCGTCGGTGTAGTCGCGCGACGGCGTGAGCAGCTTGATCACGCTGCCCAAGCTGCGTTTGGGATCGAGCAGCGGGCGGCTAGCGCGCGTCGAGTAATCGGGTTTCTCGGGTGAGTCCTCTCGCCATCGAGTCGAATAGTCCTTCGAGAATAGTTCGTCGAGTTTATCGAAATCGCTGGCCAAATCGCTGACGAAGATGGGCCCGCTGAGCATGTAGTCGCGCAGCGACTTGCTGATCTCGCTCTTGCCTCCGCCGCTGACCGTGCACGGTTTGTGGCACACGATGCCATCGCCACTGCTGCCCACCAATCGCCACGAGGGAGCCGACGGGTGCTTCTCCATCCGCAGGCGATACCCGCTGGGAGCCATGTAGACTTTGCTAGGTTCCAGCGGAATGCTCTGCGAAGCGCCGTTGTACTGCCAGTAGATCTTCTGATCGTAGAGCGTGGCTTTGGCGTGTTCGGGGATGTAGATCAGCTTGCTGCAGTAGCGATCCACCGCATAGCCTTCAGGATGAACATCGACAAAGTCGGCATAGTCGCGAATGACATCTGCAAAAGTGCGTCCGTTGTAGCGTTGGCTGTTGACTTGGAATTCATCCCCCAGCGACCAACTGGGGAAGGCCAGCGCACCGCCCGCGTGCTCCTCTTCCACGTTGCCCATCAGATTGGCTGCGTAGCTGATCTGCGTCTTGACCTCCTTCTTGCAGTAGCCGAAATAATTATCTGCAATGAGCGTGACGATTACACCATCGGCGGTACGGCAAGTAGCTTTGAAAGCGGTGCCGTCGTTGTACTTTTCATCCTCGCTGCGATAGCACATGGCGTCGCGTCGCTGCCGCTCGGTAGCATCGTTCCAGTGAGGTAGGCCCAGTTCGCGCTTGGTCAAGTGGCACAGGTGCGGCGCCAGGATCACGCAGCCTGTGTGGCCCGACCAGTGCAGCACATCTAATCCCGCATCGTTCTCCGGCAGCAGTGGGTCACCCGCGTTGCCAAAGATCGACTCGACAAAATCTAGATTGCTGACCAGACCTCCGGGAGCGAAGAAGCGAACCTCCATGGTTTTATGGCGGCAGAAATTGGCCACCGCCGGGCAGACCAGCGGACGCACCAACAGCGACACAAAAGCTTGCCGTGGGCCCTCACTGCCCGCCACGGGGCCGGACAAGTAGGGTAGCTGGAGCGATTCGGCCGGTGGACGGCAGGCATGCTGAAACAGCCGGGCAAAAACCGATTTGGCAATGGCGCGTTTGTCCCCTGGAATGGGCAGACCACCTTCGCAGACATGAAAGGTGCCCTGGGTTGTGCGACGATCAGCTCGCGGATTGTGAATCACTCCGTTGTGAACCCGGTAGCTGGTCAGCAGTTCGCTCTCAAAGCTATCGCCGTTGGCGGGTAGGCTCAGCAGCCGCCCCAGGCCGTGGCGATCCAGGCACAGCGTGGGGTGGGGCAGCGTCAGCGGTGCATCGATCGGCGCGTCGCCAAAGTGGCTCTGCAAAAAATTCTCAATGCGATGGTCGATGGCAGGACGATGGCCCGACAACAATCGATTTTTTTCTCGCATGCTCGACAACAGTGTCCGCCGCCAAAGCGATTCATCGTCGGGCTGTTCGGGGACGGCCAGTCCAGCCACAGCCAACTGCATGTGCAAATAGTCTCGCAATTGTACTTGTAGGTCGTCCGATTTTCCGTCCTGCTGCCAACCCAGTGCGACCTGCGGATCCTCGACTAACCAATCGCTTCCCAACTCTTTCCATGTGATCGTCACGTGCAGCTCCTACTTTCGTTTACAATGGCTTGAAGGAATTGCCGATTATACGGGCCGTCGCCGATCCGCCCTAGCAGGCTGGCAGCCACCAGCCGAAAATGACCGTTAACAGTCACCGGTTCGGCTCGCGCTCGCCCGAGGACTCGCGGTCAGTCAACGCCCGCATATCACTCTTTATGTCTGCCACGGAGATAGGGTAAAGTTTGCGCCTGCCCTGACAAAGCAACTTGCATAACGAGCGATGTTCTCTCATAGTAAACAGCCTCCGACGTTTTCAGCCCCTCCACTCTCCGCCCTCCAGCAACTGGAAAAGGTATCGATGATAACGAAGCAATTTTTTAATCCTCTATCACTGCTCGCACTGGCGCTCTCGGCCGCGCTGGCACCATGCCTGGCGGTTGGCGACGACGCCTCTGCAGGTAATTTTCGCACACCCGCAGGCTTCACTGTAGATCTGGTCTATAAAGTCCCCAGTGCCGATCAAGGATCATGGGTCGCCTTGTGCGTCGATCCCAAGGGTCGCATCTTGGCCAGCGATCAGTACGGCAAGCTGTATCGGCTGACCATGGTCGAGGGGCAGCAGCCAAAGGTCGAACAGCTGAAAGTCAATATTGGCATGGCTCAGGGGATGCTCAGCGCGTTTGGTAGCTTGTACATCAATATCAACGCAAATAAGAAGCAACTCGAAGGGACTGACGCGCAGGGGCCGGGCGTGTATCGCCTGACCGACACTACTGGCGACGACCAGTACGACAAGATCGAGTACCTGTTGCCGATGAGCGATCAAGCGGGCGAACACGGTCCTCACGCATTGATTCTCTCTCCCGACGGCAAGAAGATTTATCTGTGTAGCGGAAATCAAACCGACGTTCCCGAAGCGGCTACCGGCGGGCCTGTGCCGCGCCACTGGGGCGAAGATCACCTGCTGGGACGGATGCCCGATGGACGCGGCTTTATGGCCGATCGATTGGCTCCCGGCGGATGGATCTGTCGCATGGACCCCGATGGAAAAAACGTGGAGCTGATTGCCAATGGCTTTCGCAATGAATACGACATCGCATTTAATCCAGCTGGCGAACTATTTACCTACGATGCGGATATGGAATGGGACATCGGTACTCCCTGGTACCGCCCCACGCGAATTAACCATGTGATCAGCGGCGCTGAATTCGGCTGGCGCAACGGCACTGGCAAGTGGCCCGATTACTATCCGGACAGCTTCGGCGCGGTAGTAAATATCGGCCCGGGTTCACCCACGGGAATCGTCTTTGGCACCGGCGCTAAGTTCCCCGCCAAATTCCAAGAGGCGCTGTTCATTTGCGACTGGAGCTATGGGGTCATCTACGCGGTTCACATGCAGCCCGACGGATCGAGCTACACAGGCGAATTCGAATCGTTCGTCTCGGCCGCGCCCATGGCCGCTACCGATCTAGTGATCCATCCGGATGGAAATATGTATTTTGCCGTGGGTGGCCGACGCACCGCTTCGGCGCTGTACCGCGTACGCTATACGGGCCAGGAACCGACCCAGCCCAAGCTGTCCAACGACGAGGACAGCCAGACGATGGCGGCGCGAGTCCTGCGCCACAAGTTGGAAGATTTCCACGGCCATGCCGATCCGACGGCTATCAAGCCAGCCATCGCCAACATTGGACACGCCGATCGCGCCATTCGCTATGCGGCCCGGATCGCGCTAGAGTGGCAACCGGTCGAACAATGGCGAAAAGCGGCACTGGAACTTAAAGAGCCACGAGCTATTGTCAACGCCGCTGTGGGCTTGGCGCGCTGTGACGCCAAAGCCGACCAAGCCGCCTTGATGGACAAACTCACTAGCCTCGACTTCAGCAGCCTGTCTCAGACGACTCAGTTGGAGTTGCTGCGGGCTTACGAATTGGTATGGCTGCGTTTGGCAGAGCCTGACGCACAGCAGCGGACCGCGGTGCTCAAGCAGATCGACGCGCAGTTTCCTAGCCGCGGCGGATTGCTCAATCGCGAACTGGCTGTGGTGCTGTGTTATCTGGACGCTCCGAACATCGTCGAACGCTGTGTCAATCAGCTGCGATTGGCGAGCGCTCAGGAAGACCAAATTCATTACGCGTTCTGCCTGCGCGGCGTCGAAGAGGGGTGGACGGACGAGCTGCGCAAGAGCTACTTCCAGTGGTTCTTTGATGTGGCGTCGGCCCGGGGTGGCGCTTCCTTCGGCGGCTTCCTGTCCAACATCCGCGACGTGGCTTTATCGAAATTGTCCGATGCCGACAAGCAGAAGCTGGGTGAGCTGACTGGCGATATGCCAGCTCCGGTAGACCCACTGGCTGACTTTGCGCCTCGACCGCTGGTTCAAGAGTGGACTATGGAAACCCTACAGCCCGAGCTGGCCAAGGTAACTGCAGCTCCGGACTTTGAACGTGGGCGCATGCTGACCGCAGTGGCACAGTGTTTCAAGTGCCATCGCTTTGCAGGCCAGGGTGGCATTCAGGGACCCGACCTGACCGGTACCAGCCGGCGTTTCACCGACGCCGATATGCTGATCGCCATTTTGCAACCGAACAAAGAGATCAGCGATCAGTATCAAGCCACACAGTTCTTGACAGAGAATGGTGCGATCACAGGACGCGTGGCCAACCTGAACGGTGATACCTTAAATATCGTCACCAACATGCTCGCTCCCGGCGACTTTACGAATGTCAAAGTCGACGACATTTTGGAGCAGCGTCCTTCGCCGGTATCGATGATGCCCAGCGGGCTGCTCGACACCTTCACTCCTGAGGAGATTGCCGATCTGCTGGCCTACCTGCGCAGCGGCGCCAATGCTGAGCACGAGGTTTACCGAGACTAGCTGCAGCCACTAACCTGCGCGAAAGCTGAGCCCAATGCGTATGCGTCCGTCTGTTTTTCATATGCGTTGGGCAGTTGCTGCCAGCCTAGGTGTTGTGCTCTCAGGCTGGTTGCCGAGCCCGGTCCTGGCTGCCCAGGATCAGTCTGCAGATGAGCCAGCCCATGCGCGAGCGACTGCATCTAGTGCGTGCAAGTAGTCCCCGCCAGCCTGTACGCCCTGCTCAAAGCTGTCAAAAAAGAAAAAATTCTTGGCGGCGAGTGAAGGGGGTTGGCGGCAATGTCGCCCTAAACCCCAACCAACAGGTTTACCCAGCACCTACCGCAAAAGCCTTGCACGGAGCGTACTAGCACGTACTGGGGGGGCTGTCCACTTCCGCTAAAGTAAGCAGACGACGGACAATGCGGTTTCGCTCAGTTCGCGAATTGTTGGTGCGTGGCAGCCGTACGGATTGAGCCATGCCGCTGCCGCACCAACGTGCATTGACCACATCTTTCCCATCTCACATGTGGAGTAGATTTCAGTGAATGCATTTCAAGTTTTCGCCTGTCGACGTTTCACACCTTTGTGGCTGTGGCTCGTCCTAGCCGCTTGCCCGGCCGCCTGCGGCGCGCAGGAGACCGAATCGGGCTCCCCGGTATCCATTCCAGAATTTCAGACGGATATCTTTTTGGCCAGCGCCGAATCATCCGCGCACAACGCCTGGATGTTGGTCTGCTGCACGCTGGTGCTATTCATGACAGCTCCCGGCCTGGCACTGTTCTACGGCGGCCTGGTGCGTAAAAAGAATGTACTGAGCGTGCTCATGCAGTGCATATTCCTAATGGGCTTGATGACCGTTCTGTGGGCGCTCTACGGCTACTCGCTGGCATTTGGCAGTGGCACTCCTTACCTGGGCGATGCTAGCTATTTGTTGATGCACAATGTTGAACGCAGCTGGAATGTTGTGACCGGCGAACCGCAGACGCCGATGTTCAGCGCCAGCCTCCCGCGACTGACTCATATGCTCTTTCAGGGTATGTTTTTCATCATTACACCCGTGCTCATCTGCGGCGCGTTCGCCGAGCGGATGAAGTTCAGCGCGATGGTCGCCTTTTCGGTCCTGTGGGGGACGCTGGTGTATTGTCCGCTAGCTCACTGGGTCTGGGGCGGCGGGATTTTGGCTTTTGGACACCAGCACTCGTGGGGCGGCGGCGCGCTGGACTTTGCAGGCGGGACGGTGGTGCATATCAGCTCCGGAGTGACGGCCCTGGTAGCGGCTGTGGTGATCGGACCGCGGATAGGCCATCGCCGTGAACCTATGCCGCCGCACAATTTAACCTACACCGCGCTCGGTGCAGCCATGTTGTGGGTCGGATGGTTTGGATTCAATGCGGGCAGCGAATTGGCCATCGATGGCATTACCTCTAGCGCCTTTGCCGCGACTCACTTTGCAGCGGCCGCTGGGGCCGTGGCTTGGGCCGGCGTGGAGTGGCTGCAGCGCGGCAAGCCGACTCTGTTGGGAGCGAGCTCGGGAGCCGTGGCGGGGTTGGTCTGCATCACGCCTGCAGCCGGGCACGTCGGGTTGATGAGTGCCCTGATCATGGGCGCGGCCGGCGGTATCGTGTGCCATTTTTCATGCTCAACGCTGAAGAATAAATTAGGCTACGACGACTCGCTCGATGCTTTTGGAATACACGGCATCGGCGGAACATTGGGCGCTCTACTGACTGGAGTATTTGCCAGCCGAGCGGTGTGGGACATCGCCAGTGGCCAACCCCTGGGAATGATCGAGGGCAATTACGCCACGCTCATTGGTCAATTCGTAGCCACGGCGGTGACCTGGATATTCGCCGGACTAGTCAGCCTGGCGTTACTGAAGCTGATCGATGCCACGCTGGGCCTGCGAGTAACCGCGATTGCTGAGCGACAGGGTTTGGATATCACCCAGCATGGTGAAGAGGGATACATATTTTTGTAGTCGCAACACACTGCTCGCGGTTTACAAGTCGTTATCGCGAACCCGCGCTAACTTGCTGGCTAGTTTGGCTTGTAGCCTGGCGACGATCTCGGCGTGCTTCGGCGACGAGGCTAAGTTGCTGAATTGCTGTGGGTCAGCTTGCATATCGAACAGTTCGCGTCCCCCGGCTGCGTCCTCGCCATATTGCAAGTAGGCCCACTGGGCTTCGCGAATGAGAAACCCTTTGCTCGACGGTGCGACGCAAAACGCAGCATCGCGGACCTGGAAAGTTGGATCGTCGAGCATTTTGGATATGTCCATGCCCTGAAGCCGAGTCGGCACTTCCAGATCGCACAGGCTGGCTAGAGTCGGATACAAATCCAGCAGCTCGACCAGGCTATCGCACACGGCCGGCTGCTTGCCAGGCACGCTAATGATCAGCGGCACTGCAGCCGACTCTTCGTGTAGCGAGACCTTGGCCCAGAAGTCGTGCTCGCCCAGATGATAACCGTGGTCGCTGGTGAAAATCACGATCGTCTTGTCATCCAGCCCGGCCTGCTTCAGCGCCTGTAGCACCTTGCCAACCTGAGCATCCATGTAGGCCACCGAAGCGTAGTAGCCGCCAATGGCCTTGCGCTGGCGGCGCAGATCCATTTTCATATTGAGGCTGGTCTTGTAATTGATGCCCGCGGTGGGGATGTCATCCCAGTCGCCATCAATGCGCTCGGGCAAGGCCAGCTTGTCGTACGGCTTGAAGGGCTCGAAGTAGGCCCGTGGGGCGACAAATGGTACGTGCGGGCGAACGAATCCAACCCCCAACCAGAACGGCTCATCAGCATGCTCGCGAATCAGCTCGGACGCTTTTTCAGCAGTCTTACCGTCTGAGTGAATGGAATCATCCCCATCGGCTTCAACCACGACAAAGGTGTTGCCGCCCACGACTGGTTTTTTGCCATTGGGATTGTTCTCAAGCGTTTCACCGTCGCCGGGTGCCTTCCATTCTGGGCCAGGACTATTGAACCGCTCGGTCCACGAACGTTCGTCATCGGCACCGTTGCCATGATCATGCTCGCGACCATCGCCGCCGTACTCGACGCCGCCAGGGATGCCCATATGATAAATTTTGCTGACCCGCGCGGCGTAGTAGCCATTGTTTTTGAAATGCTCGGACCACGTGGCGCGGTCGCCGATCTGTGGGCGCGGATTCTTGTAACCCAGCTCGCCCGTGGCATGAGGATAGTAGCCCGACATGAATGAAGCCCGCGAGGGACCGCAGTAGGTGCCTTGGCAATAGGCGCGGGTGAACCTCGTGCCGCGCGCCGCCAAGGCGTCGATGTTTGGCGTTTGGCATATGGGATTTCCGTAGCAGGAAAGCGCCGTCGCGGTCAGGTCGTCGGAAATGATAAACAGCACATTCATCCGCTCAGCCGCCGACGTCGGACTCGGCACAATAAGCAGCAGGGCTAGGTACAGATACAGGTAGCTGCGCATCTAATCAATCGCCTTGGTAAGTGGAGGTCGGTGGGCGGTTTATAATATCAGGTTGACCCGGTTTCTGCTGCAGTCGCAAAAATGTCAATTTATTGACTAGTTCTGCCGTCTTGCGGATTCGGTTGTAACAGCAATTTTATTTCATCCCAACCCTGCCAAGATCGCCCCAATCGGTCGGTCAATTATGGTGCATGAGTGGGCTGGTAACCGGGGCTAACGCCCTGCGGCTGATAACCGGGGCTAACGCCCTACGGCTAGCCCAGCAGCCGCGCGAGTGTGGTGGCTAGGTCGCGGAGGGCCGCATCGCTGGCCAGGCTAATCTTCAACTGCGGAAGCCCGTGTTCGTCCCGCTCAACCGCCTCGCTTAACCGGCTCGCCAGGTCATCGACCTTGGCTGGGTCCGGTTGAGCGGTCGCGTCGCCTACGAGACCGCTGGCCAGCGCCAATGCGGCTGACAACAGTTGACCGCCGGCCTGGGCAACTTGTTGGCGGCGCTGTTCGCCCGCCAGGCGTTGAGCCTCCGCAACTACGCGTCGCTGCTGGCTCTCGTCCACTGGCGCCGCCAATTTGGGCGGCAGAATCAGTTCCAGGCGACGTTTCAAATCCTCCATGCCGCTCTGCATGGCCACCTCCTCGACGACGCTGTCGATGTTGATCGAGGCGTCAGCAAGGTCCTGCTTCGCTGCCAACGTGGTCAACAAGCCCTCTTCGATGGTGGGGTACGCCGCGTTGGTAGTCACGAATTTGTAGACGTGCACCGGCTGCTTCTGTCCCATGCGGTAGGCCCGCGCTACGCGCTGCTCGAGCACAGCCGGGTTCCAAGGTAGATCGACGTTGACCACCGTATTGGCCGCTTGCAGGTTCAGACCGGTCGATCCGGCATTGGTCATGCAGATCACGCGGCAGGCGGGGTCCTTTTGGAAACGAGCCACGATGGCGGCGCGTCTCTTTTGAGGCACCCCGCCATCTAGCCGCACGTATTCGCAGCCCATGTCATCCAAGCGAGTCTCGATGCGATCCAACATTCGCCGCCACTCGCTAAACAACACGATCTTGCGCGTCGGATCGGCGACCAACTCGGCCATGACCTCAGTGATCCTCTCCAACTTGCTGCTGTACTCGGCCGCCTCCTGGTCGCACAAGTATGTGCTGTCGCATGCCATGCGAGCCATCAACAAGCACTTTTGCATCAGCAAGCGATCCATCTCAGTCATAAATTTCTTGCTTGCAATTTGCGCTACCGTACGCACTGCATTGTCGTGAATCTCCAGTTGTTCGGCCGTCGCTTGGCAGCCAATTACTTGATCGGTTCGATCGGGCAATTGCCGAGCTACCTGCGCTCGGGTTCTCCGCAGCAAGATGGGCTGCATGGTAGTCCTCAACGAATCCAAGTTGCGATAGCCCAGCGTCTTGCCCCGTTCGTCGACCACATGATGATTGTGAAAGAAACGGTAGGCTGGGCCCAGTAAGTCGTCATCGACGAATCGCGCCACGGTGAATAGCTCTCCGAGTCGATTCTCCAGCGGCGTGCCGGACAAAACCAGGCGGAATGGGCTTTGCAATTGCCGAATCACGTTGCTGGTTTTGGATTCGTAATTCTTGATTCGCTGGCCTTCGTCCAAGACGATCAGATCCCAGGCTACGTTTTCGATAGCAGAGACGTCGCGTAGCACCTGCTCGTAGTTACAGATCGTAAAGAACTTATCGCTTTGATATTGCTCGATCCGCTCGCTGCCGCTGCCCAGTACAATCTGCGTGGAGCGGCCGGAGAACTTGGCGATCTCTGCTCGCCACTGACTCTTAAGCGAAGCGGGGCAGACGATTAGCACACGGCGGATCTCAGCTAAGCGCGAGAGCAGTTCTGCCGTGCCGATGGCCTGAATCGTTTTACCTAGGCCCATGTCATCGGCCAAGATAGCGCGGCCGGCGCCTGTGGCAAATGCGATCCCGTCAAGCTGGTAGGGTAGCAACACGGCGTCGAGCAGCTCGGTCCGCAACGGATGGTCGTCGACTCGCTTACGGATTTCGGCGCACTGCTGCTGCAGACGATGCTGGGTTAAGCTGCGCTGCAGGAAGGCTTCGGCATCGGGGAAAATTGTCACATTGATGCCCGCTGCCTCCAGGGCTTGCACGCATGCCATTACGGCGGCCGCATCGCGCGACGGCGCCTGGGCCAGCTCGCCAACCATGTCTCTCATTTTTTCCGAACCGCCAGCTTTGGTGGCTGGATCGGGCAGGAAGAACTGTAGGCCGGTCGGTCGCAAGCCATCAAAATCACCGTACCGCAATCCGAGAGATAATCGTTTGCGTCGATAGGGCGAGTTCAGTTGAGCTGAGGAGAACTTCTTAGCGATCTTGCTACGCAGGTGCATGACGTGTTTACAGGTGCCCAGCCGATTGGTGCGAAAGTCGGGGCAGGTGCAAAACGCATCGTCGCCGTCCAGACTGCGAATCGCCACGCGATAGCTTCGTCCACTACTGGAGCTGGTGACGACGTAGTCGGTCCAGGGACGCTCTGCGTTGACCGCTTTGACGGTCATTCTCTCCGTTTTCGCGCGATTCTGACGCTCGGCCAACATCCGCTGCCGCAATTCTCGGGCGGTCAAATGCTCCAGCGGCACCTCTTCATCGGGAGGCATGGCCAGTCCCAAAACGCTTTTGGCGTCGAGCAAATATTCCAGTGCCGCGCCGAGGTGTTCGCAGGGGAGCTCGCAGCGATCGCAGTTAACGGCCAGTTGCTTCTTGCGATCCGAAGAGAGGGTGATGGATGCAATCGCTAGCCCACCGTCGACTTGCGGATCCTCGACGCGGACTCGCAGTAGATCGCCTCCCAGGAATACGTCGCGATCGGATTGCAGTTCGAAGATCCGCCCACCCCGCTGGATCAACTTGGCACCGTCGTCGCCAAGAAGCTGGCAGGCTTGCGAGAAGGTCAGAGAACCCAGTCGTTGGTGGAAGCGGTTGACCCGCGACTTGGCCGGCTTGCCGCTGCCCGCTGCGCCGCGTTTTGACTTGGGGATCGTGTTGCCGCTGCCCGCCGAAGCCGTCACGCGTTTGTTGTTGGTCGTTGCCGCTGCCATCGCTATTGTACGCTCCATAATTTGCTGTCGCCTGTGAAAGCCTACCAGAGGGCTGGCGCAGCGGTGGGTGCTCGCCAGGGCGTTCGATAGCCGCCAGCAACATAGCTGCCCGCTAGAACATAGCTGCCCGCTAGAACATAGCTGCCCGCTAGAACATAGCTGCCCGCTGGACCGTTCACGAAGCTTCTATTAAATCGCGCTCCGGCCGCGCAAGCAACATGCCCTGGCGCGCCTTCCGCCGGCGGAAGAGTGTGGCTCGACGCTCCGCGTCGTCGATTAACACTAAGAGCAACACTAAGAGCAACACTAAGAGCAACACTAAGAGCAACGCGCCCCGACATGCCTTCTGCCGGCGGAAGAGTCGCCACAGGCCAGTCACTGCGCCAGCGGCAAGCGATCTACGCGCAAACGAAAAAAGGCCGACGACCCACCAGGATCGCCAGCCTTTTAGTTGAACTCAGTGGAATCGAAAGTTGGTTCTACGACCGCTGATTCGATTCCAACCAATTAGCAACCGCAGCCGTTTGCAGCGCCACATCCGCCACAGCCATTGCTGACGGAAGCTCCGCAACCGCCACCAACGCTAACAGCTCCGCCGCAGCCATTGGAAACTGGTACGGTAACTTCTTGAGGAACCATCACGCAGCGTTGAACTTGAACTTCCTTCTGAACTTGGACTGGTACGCAAACTGTGTACTCTTGAGTCTTAGTTTCAGGAACGATGTCACACACGGTGACGGTGTAAGGTTGTTCTTCTTGAACTGTGCTGTACTCAGTGACAGTGTACTCACGAGTCTTCTTCTCAGGCACCATGGTGGTGACTTGACGCTGACGAGTCTCGGTGGTGTAGTTGGTCTGATTGACCATACGAGTGCGAGTCTCGGAAACCATCTTGCACACTTGGCGAGTGCTAGTGCGTTGCTCGGTGGTGTAGCTAACTTGCTTGACAGTGCGAGTGCGTTGCTCGGCAACACACTTGGTCACGGTGACAGGGCGAGTGCGAGTTTCGCAGCGGACCTTGGTCACGTTGTAGCTGTAAGGCTGAGCAATTTGTTGGGTGGTGTAGGTCGTGTAGGGAACTTGTTCCGTAACGATGTTTGGCACCCAAACTTGACGTGTTACAGTCGTGGTGCAGCCGGCAGCCGAACCGCCACCGCAGGAGTTGCAACCGCTGTCGCAAGTTCCACAAGTGTTGCATCCGCCGCAGCTTCCGCAAGTGCTAGCTGCATGGCGATGTCCACAGCCACGAGCGCGGCGAGCGTGATGTCCATGACCGCGTTGTCCGGCACCGTAGTAGCCAGCCGAAGCGACAGGAACTTCTACAGTTTGACACTGGTAGCTGCCCATATCGCGGCAGACAGTGCGGTACTGGGTGACAGGTACACGCTGGCAAACCATGCGTGTTCCAGTCAGTGTTTCTTGGTAAGGAACGTTGACAGTGTAAGATTGCTCGATTACTTCTTGGCGAGGAACCATAGCTGTGTATGGAACTTCGACGTCGTTGTACACAGGCACTTGGACTGTGTAAGGAACTTCAACGGTTTCCATACGAGGAACCATGACATTGTAGCTCTGCTCAACCTGGGTTGTCACAGGAACTTGAACTTGGTAATCCTGAGTGCTGACACTCGGAACCATCACTGTGTACTCTTGAGTCTTAGTGACTTGGTTTGGCACTTGGCGAGAAACCGTACGAGTACGTTGTTCTTGACGCTGAACCTGACGATTGATCGTGACTTCGCGAGTGCGAGTCTCTTGCTTCATTTCAGTTACGTTGACCGTTTGCGTCTCGGTTACGTACTGAGGAACCATAACAGTCTTGGTCGTGTAGGAAACGCCACAACCGGCCGCACCAGCGTCGCCACCGACATAACCGGCGCCGCAATCGCTACCACCGCAGCCATTGCAGTCAGAAGAGACTGCTGTGCCGCAGCCATTGCCACAACCACCACGATGGTGGCGGCATTTGGCTTGAACAGTAGTTGCGACAAGCATCGCAGCTAAGCCCATCGCCATAAAGAACGGATGAAACTTCATGAGGAACTCCTCTAGAGGGGAAATCGATGGCCGACGGGCCAGCCTGGAACTGCTTCAATGCACAGTGCACTGAAGACAACGCGTCAACGTGACAAAAGTTAAATTTAAACCAGAAGCGGTGCTATGAGGTGTAGGAAAGTCAATATTCCCCACCTGTACCCCGTCCGGCGACTCCAGTTTAGTGTTGGAGTTGCCTAGAGTTTAGCTAATTATTAAGGCCCTGCGAGTGGTGCCGGTATATTTTTCGCAGATTTTCTCAACCCCGCAACCGTCAAAGTCGCATGGTCTGCGAGTAAGCCTAGCTTAGCAATTCGAATATATCAAACCGCAGGCCGCTCTTATCGTTGCTGTTGCTGCGAAAGCTGCCGCTCCCTATACTATAGAGTCGCGGCACTACGCGTTTTCCTCCGCCTAATTTTCTCCAAGGACAGCAGTCAGGGATCCATGTCTGAATCTTGCCAGGAGCTTCGATTGGATACACGACAAAAGATTTTGTGGATCGGTTCGCCTGACAGCGTGCCCGTCGCCACGCCTTCACAGCCGCTGCTGGGCGCTGACGGAGTCGAGATATCCTTCGAGCAAGTCGCCAGCGCGGTCGAGGCGATCTCGCGGCTGACGCGCAACAATTACTGCGGCGTGTTCCTAGACAGCCAAAGCTTGGGGGCCGAAGAGAGCATCATTCGCCTGCTGCAGAGCGAACGCATCCTGGACGGAATGCCCGATGGCGTAGCACTTGTCAACGCCGACATGATCGTGACCTGGGCCAATCAGTGTTTGCGCAATTGGTCACCGCTGGAAGATCCACAGGGCGCCAACTTCTACGCCACACTGGGCAATCCCCAGATTATGGGCCCCGATTTCTGTCCCTTCCACACTGCTCTGGCTACCGGTGCGTCGAGCAACAGCACTCTGCAGACTGAAGACAAACGCTATTTTCAAGTCCACGTAGCTCCACTGACCGATGCATCGACTGAGAACGCCGCGTTAGTAGCCACGGTGAGCGACATCACCGCCGAAATATTGCAGCAACAAAAACTGGCCGCTATCCATCAAGCCGGGCAGCAGCTGACCGATCTCAAGCCGGATGAGATTTTCGCAATGGAAACCCAAGCGAGAATCGATCTACTGAAAGATAATATTCGACACTACACCGCAGACTTGCTGGACGTAGAGGTCGTCGAGATCCGACTGCTGGAGCAATCCAGCGGCAATCTTATGCCGCTGCTCAGCGTGGGCATCGACCAAGCGGCGGCCGATCGACAGCTATTCGCTTGTCCACAAGGGAACGGTGTGACCGGTTACGTAGCGGCCACCGGTAAGAGCTATCTGTGCGAGGACGCAAGCCAGGACCCGCTGTATCTAGAAGCCTTCGAGGGAGCGGCCAGTTCACTGACGGTTCCCTTGATCCTGCACGACCAGACCATCGGTACGATCAACGTCGAGAGCAACAAAGTCCGAGCTTTCGACTCGGCCGACATGCAGTTCTTGGAGATCTTCGCCCGCGATGTGGCGGTAGCGCTCAACACGCTCGAATTGCTGGTGGCGCAGAAAAACAATGCCGCCCAACAAAGCTGCGAAGCTATCCATAGCGCGGTGGCCCTGCCCATCGACCACATCCTCAACGACGCGGTCAATGTGATCGAGCAGTACATCGGACAGGACCCGGCGCTGGTCGAACGCTTGCAGCGAATCCTGCAAAACGCCCGCGACATCCGCCGCGTGATTCAGCAGATCGGCCAACGCATGGCCCCGGCAGAAGCACTACCAGCAGGCTGTACGCAGCAATTGCACGAGAAGATGCGCGGCAAACGGATTTTGGTCGTCGATTCCGACCAGCAGGTGTTGTTTGATGCCCACGAATTGCTCGGTAAGTTCGGTTGCATCGTCGAAGGCGCTCATAGCGGCGATGAAGCGGTCAGCATGTTCCGCAACAGTCCCGACAACGACCCGTACGATGTGGTTATTTCCGCTCTGCATCTGCCCGATTACAGCGGATATCAATTGATGCTGCGACTGCAGCAGCTAACTGAAGTTGTGCCCATGGCTCTGATGACAGGCTTTGGCTACGATCCTGGGCACTCGATCGTCAAAGCTCGCCAAGCCGGCTTGCACCCCAAGGCGCTTCTCTACAAGCCATTCAAGTTGGCGCAGTTACTGACCGTCGTTGAAACTGTCATCGATGCGCATCCCGCGGAACCGGTTTAGGCATCGCGCTGGATGATTGCGTTTCAACCGTGGATTACTACTCTAGCTGTGTTGGTCAGCAATTGTGGCTTCTGGCTGTTTTGCTTTAATCGGGTCAACGCCTGGGGACTTCGGCGGGATGTGACCAAGACGCTGGAGAAGCTGGCAATGCTGGCTTGCTTCATCATACCGAGCCTGGTTCTGCTGGTAGACTGGACGCCAATTGTGCAGTGGCTGAGCTACACTGGGCAGTGGTGGCCGTCCCAAGCCGAACTGTTTAATGTGTGGGCAGGCTGCAGTTTATTAAGCGGCGTGATCCTCGGGCCGATCTGGTTAGAATCTCGCCGCTGGATTTGGCCACCGCCACAGCTGCTCGACACACAGAGTGTGCGCTATCGCGTGGCAGAGCATCTCCAAGGCCCTGCAACCGGCAATCGAACGACGGCTCTGTTGAGTCGAATCCCAGGCAACCAAATCACGCAGCTCGAGGTCAATTGCAAGCAGTTACAGCTGGGGCGCAAGCTCCCGGCCATCGATGGCTTGGCAATCGCGCACATCTCCGACCTGCATTTCACTGGCCAGCTGTCGCTGGATTACTACCAGTTTGTCATCGATCGCGTGCTCGAGCTGAACGCAGACCTGGTGGTCATTACGGGTGACATTATCGACTACGCCAAGTGCTTGCCATGGATAGAGCCCGCGCTGGGCAGACTCACCGCGCCGCTGGGCTGCACGTTTCTGCTGGGCAATCACGACCAGCGGATTGTTGACTTAACAGAGCTGACGGACCGACTGCACAGTCTTGGGCATTTCGATGTTGGCCTAGCCAATCAGAATTTGGAAACGTCGCAAGGTGGCCACATTTTTCTGACCGGCAACGAGCGGCCCTGGTTTGAGCGGCACAGCGCTCAGCCCCCAGCCACCGCCCCAAACGCGGATGCCCTGCGGCTGGGCCTAAGTCACACGCCAGACAATATTGGCTGGGCCAGGAATCTGCAGCTTGATTTGTTATTAGCTGGCCACACGCACGGTGGGCAAGTCCGCATACCGGGTATCGGCCCGCTGGTGGCCCCCAGCTACTATGGGTCGCGATTCGCCTCGGGGGTGTTCTACCGCGATCCGGTCTTGATGCACGTCTCGCGCGGCATTGCCGGCACCCATCCTCTGCGCTGGCGTTGTCTGCCCGAAGTCAGTTTGCTCCGGCTCCGCACCGCGCCCTAAGGCTTGTAGCCCGCCCGCCGTGGCGTATGCTTCTAGCTTGCGCGTGTGGCGTATGCTTCTAGCTTGCGAAAGTCTTTAGACGTCTCACTACGAGCGCTCGCGTTACTCATTCCTGTAAAACCAGATTAGAAAATGTAAGGTAAAAAATGGAGGCCGTTCGAGATGCGGTGTTACCCACCGCTTCGGCTCCACAATCTGTTGCAAGTGCGATCCTTGACTTTCAGCCAGGCCGATCAGCCTAGTGTGGTATCGAGCTCAGCCATCAGCCTCAGGTGAGGGCCACTCGTAGGCACAAGTAACGCGGCGATGTCGTGCATGGATCGCGGGATTTTCTAACCAGCCATTTTCTAACCATCTATCACGCGGCTCGCACTTGCCACGCGCGGCGCAGGCCGCTGGAAGCCTGACTGTGGTTAAAAGACTGAGCGAAATGTGTTATTAGGGCAGCTCGTCCTTAGGGTAGACCCATAGTTCGCCTTTGTCGGTGTTGAATCGATAGACGGCGCCGCTGGGCAGCTCGGGGAGCACGAGATTGTTGGCGGTCACGATTTTCTCCATGAACTCTTCGTGCGATTTGGGCAGGCGGCCCTCGGTGGCTTGAAAAAGCTGCAGCGCCTGAGGTATTTGGATCTCGAGCACCGCCTTTTGCTTGACATTAAACAGGGCGGCAGCCGGCCCCGAGATCATCTTAGCTACCCCTGTGTCGTTGCGCAGACTCTGCCCCTGCTTACCAACGCCTGCCACCGCCTTTTGCGCAGCCACGTCAGAAGCTTCCGCTGGGGGAGTGGGAGCGGGAGCAGCGCTAGGGGGCGAGTTAGGGCCACAGCCTAGTAGTCCAGCGAACATGACACAGCTCATGCAACCTGCCAACCAGTGTACGATGCGCATTGAGATTTTCCCTTGTGGTTTGCGACTTCCAAAAGCCAATGGCGGGCTACTAGCGGGCATCTGGCAACTGCAACGTGCGAAACTGCAGCACCGGCCAGACGCGGCGAGTATTCCAGCGAGCAATTTGGTCCGGACAGCCGCGATTGTAGCTTAGGCGTAGCGTCTGCGAGCGAACGACGGCCATAATTCCAAATTGGTTATTTGGCTGCAGCCTGTGCCGTAGCGGCTGGTTTATACTTTGGTTCGCATTCATTCCTGGGCCAATTGTCGCTATAATTCTTGAAGCCATCGCGTCTACGGCCAGCCACTTCCGAAAATTCCAGCCCAAAGTCAGCTTCCTATGTCTGCCGCTAAATCTGCCAAACCATCCACCGAGTCGGTTGAGGAGGCTCAAGCAGAGCAGGAGACGACCAAGCCGCAGGGCACGCGTGAGACGATCGAGTCGATCATTGTGGCTTTCATCCTGGCTTTTCTATTCCGCGCCTTCGTGGCCGAAGCCTTTGTCATCCCAACCGGATCGATGGCGCCGACGCTGATGGGGGCTCATAAGGATCTGTTTTGCGAGCATTGTGGTCAGCAGTACCAGGCCAGTGCCAGCTCCGAATTTACCTCGAGCACGCAAGCGCCTAGCCCGTATGTAACGGTCGGCAGTACCTGCGCAACGTGTCGTGGCCTGAACCCCTATGACCTACGCGGCAACAAGAATCACGCCACCTTCTCAGGCGATCGCATTCTGGTCAGCAAATTTGACTACGTGTTGAAGAATCCAGAGCGGTGGGAGGTGCTGGTATTCAAGTATCCCATCGAAGCGCATATGAACTATATCAAGCGGTTAATTGGTCTGCCCGGCGAATCGCTGCTGATTCAAGAGGGGGATATCTATACGCAAACTGCCGCCTCACCGACTTGGACCATCGCCCGCAAGCCGCCTCATAAGATTCGCGCGATGCAGCAGATCGTGGCTGACACGGATTATCAGCCCGCCGATTTGATCGACAAGGGTTGGCCCAGCCTGTGGCAACCGCTAGCTGCCGCCGGCGCTGCATCGGCCTGGCAAGTCGAACAGACCAGCCAGCAGTGGAGCGCGCAGTTGACACCCTCTGCCGAAGTTCAGTTTTTGCGCTACTATCACAAGTACCTCGATGCGGCCGCGTGGGAGAACTTCATGTCGGGAGCGCCACTTGCGCCCGTCGATGAATACCACTCGACGCTGATTACCGACTACCTAGCTTACAATTCCTCGTATCAATGGGAGCGTGACCGCATTTACCGCGGCAATCAGCTGCGCCCAGAAATTAAGGGGGATACGACTGCCATGGATGTGGCTATCAACCAGGGGCTGCAGTTGGACGGTGGCCGCGGTGGCGATAATGACGGACATCACTGGGTTGGAGATCTCGCCGGTGAGTTCGATGTCGAAGTCGCATCTGACTCGGGCACCCTGATGCTCGACCTGGTTGAATTCGGCGTGCACTTTCGCTGCGCAGTTAACGTGGCCAACGGCGAGGCCACGTTGTCGATCGCAGCCGATGGTCAACCTGCCGAGATTTGGATTGCAGATGAAGCGGGAAGCGCAGAGGGCGCTGGCGTTGTCCCCACCGCGCAGACAAACGTGCGTGGCCGCGGCACGTACACCCTTCAGTTTGCTAATTTCGACGATCAACTGGTGCTGTGGGTCGATGGCAGCCCAGTGAAATTCAGCAGCTCCACTCACTTTGATTCGCACCAATTGCGCTCCAGCCCGGCGGAGCGTCGGCCATATTGGAGCGAAGAAGACCCTCTGGATGCGGCGCCTGTGGGTATCGGTGGCCAGGACATTGAGCTAACGGTGCATCGCGCGCGGGTCTATCGCGATATCTATTACATTGCGGTTCAAGGGGGCGGATTTGCGTCGCAGTACAGCGACTACGACCTGAGTCGGCTGGCACCACTGCTGGCCGCGATACCTGACACGGCTATCCGCAGTCAAATCCAGTCGGCCTCCGATGCGCTTTCTGCCGTGTACAGCCATCCGCAGTGGTGGGATGAAACGGATCTGTTTAGCCTGCGTGGTACGCTCGGTTTTGAGCTCGAGGCGGACCAGTATTTTCCCATGGGGGACAATAGTTCTCACAGCTCCGACGCCCGGGCATGGGTGGGGCATAACTATGTCGAGCAGAAATTCCTGCTTGGCAAAGCACTGCTGGTCTTCTGGCCGCACACGTGGAATTCACCCGTACCGTTCACACCGAACTTTGCCCGCATGGGCCTGATTCGCTAAATCGCTTAGACAGTTTTGGGCTGCACCGAGAATTGGTCGTGATACTAAGGGGCCAATATTGTATTATCGTTGCACTCGCCACCACAAAACTATCCATCTCTAGCTGTCTCCCGCGTGGAAATGGAAAGCGGGGCCACGATTAAAAGCGGACGTTTAGCTCCAGGATCCCTGAACGGTTGATGTGAAGCTTACCCAAGGATGAACCGATGAGCGTACTGGAAGTGATTGGGCTCGAGAAGTCGTATGGCCGCCGCAAAGTGGTCAGCGGCGTGAATATGGTCGTCGAGGACTCAGAGATCGTCGGCCTGCTGGGACCCAACGGGGCTGGCAAATCGACCAGCTTCAAGATGACGTGCGGTATCGTCCGTCCAGATCGCGGAACCGTTTTTCTCAACGGCTTGAATGTTACGGACTGGCCCCTGTTTCGCCGCGCCGGCGAAGGTGGCATGGGCTACCTGGCTCAAGAGTCGAGCGTCTTTCGCAAGTTGAGCGTCGAGCAGAATCTATTGGCCGTGTACGAGTTGCTAGGAGTTGCTCCGCGCGAGCGCAAGTTGCGCACGCAGCGCTTGCTGGAGGATTTCGAGATCACCCACATCCGGCGCTCGAAAGCGGGGAGTCTGTCGGGCGGTGAGCGCAGACGCCTGGAAATAGCCCGCTGCTTGGTGTCCGACCCCAGGATCATCATGCTCGACGAGCCCTTTGCGGGAATCGATCCGGTTACCGTGCAAAACATCCAGGAAATCATTGTCAAGCTGCGCGATCGCGGCATAGCCATCCTGATTACCGACCACGCGGCTCGTGAGATCCTGCAGACCGTCGATCGCTGCTATGTCATTAGCAAAGGAGCGGTGATGTGCGAGGGTTCGCCTGACACCGTGCGGCAGCATCCCGAAGTGAGGCGCGAGTACTTGGGAGACATCGGTATCGAAGAGCCAACACTCCGCAGTCAAGCCTCGGCGACTGATCATGCCTCCGCGACCAGTCCTGCCGCCGCGGCTAGAGCTGTCTCCGCAACGGCCGGATCGGTGGCTCCGGGTGGCCCTCCTCCGCCACGCGGATTGTTCCGTCGCGCAGCGGCTCGGCCGCCCGCTGAGACTGGCCCAGCCAAACCCAACACCCCCCGCCCGGTGCGGCGACGCACCGATGTGTAGTAGTTGGGCTGTGGCAGTTAGTAGAAAGATGGGAATTGGCGCGAGCTATCAAAACGGGTCGCGCTAGGCAAAACCTGTGCCCGATGGGGTGGATTTGCTTATAGTTACGAAAAAAACATGCTGATTCTCCTAAACCTGCTGGCCAACGGGGTTTGCTAGAACTATAGAGAATGGATATATTATCTGTTTGCATGACGGCCAGCTCGCTCTCAATCCAGCCAAGTATCTTTCTCCGGCGCGCACGTGTGTCAGGATGTGGACTCCTTAAATAGCGCACTTGGATATGAATCTGCGCTTCGCCTCTGCGCTGAGACTAGCGGGACGAGCCCCCATTTCTTCATCACGGATCCTTTAGGAGCACGTTTCGTCAATGGCCACTTCTTCGCAGCGACGACTACAGCCAACCAGCGTTCGTAAATTTGGTTCCGG
>CAKQWG010000019.1 GCA_934278005.1 uncultured Pirellulaceae bacterium
GCAACAGCTGAACTGGCACTTACTGGACTGGCACCCATCGTACCAGCTGCTTCTGCCGAGCGATCCGCCGCGGAGCCTATCGGCCTGGTGCCCAGCATCGCACCGCGCGATGTGCTGCATAGCTCCAGCAGCACACCCACGGCCAAAGTTCAGTTCCTAACCGCTGCAGCGGGCCCCCACCGAGTACCTCAGCCACAGCCGCACAGCAGCGACGCGGGGAGAGGTAGCTATGCTTCGGCGATGCTGAGTGACGCCCAGGGAGCTGACGCTGAGCGTAGTGCAGTCGCTGCGGACTCTGAAGCAGGCTCCGGCTCGACGGGCCCACAGCCCTCAGTCGTGCATGGGCCGGCGAGCGTCCGCAGCAAGCCACTGGCGGAAATGCCCAGCGCTACTGCCGACGTCGATCTAAATTCTATACAACAGCTCGACATCAACGCCCTGGTGCGACTGCTCCCTAGCCAACAGCCGCGAGTCGCACAAGCCGCCGCGCTGGCTCTGCGTTCCAAGGGGTTTCCTGACGACCGGCTGGCGCTCGCCTCACAACTTGCGACCAGCCCTCCACTAGAACGGATCCGCCTGCTACAGTCGATCGCTACGGATCCCAATGTGGAACCGCGACCATGGCTGCTGTGGATGGCCGAGATTGGCGAAGTCGAAGTCAAGCAGCAGGCCATTGGGCTGTTGAGCTCGATGGCCCAAGACCTTAATATGCAGCAAGACCTGCGGCGACTGCTGGCCCAAGAGAGCGACGAGAGCGTAGCTCAGGCCATCCGGCAGGTATTATTCGCCCGCCGCACAATCTCTCGCTAGTGCTGTAGGCCGCGGTCTGTCTGCCACAGCGCTGCGCACGTTACGAGTCTACTTGGCGGTTAAAACTGTTGAAATGGAACCTCCTCCCCAATTACCGCTGGTTCTGCAGCAGAGTCTATGTCGGTACTGTGAGGAGCGGCGGCTGATCACCAGTGGTACCGGATCTATATTTCTGTTGTGTCAGCTTGGAGTGCGCCAGCCCCACTGGCCCAAATATCCCGCACAACCGGTGCAGCAATGCCCACACTTTCGGCCACAGGCTACTTCCGCCCAACAGCCTAAGCAGTGAAAATGGTGTTATGAAAACACCATTTGCTCCCGACGACATCCGCCCCCACCTGCTCGACTTGTCCGCCGAACAGCTGCGTCAGTGGCTGACCCAGCGCGGCTATCCGGCTTTTCGCAACGGGCAGATATGGGCGTGGGTCCTGCAACGCCGCGCTGAATCGTTCGAAGCGATGAGCGATTTGCCCAAAAAACTGCGCCAGGAATTGCTCAGCAGCTTCCGCCTGTGGACCGCTAGCGTGGCCGATCACCAGACAGCCGATGATGGAACGGAGAAATTGCTCCTAGAGTTGGCCGACGGCGGACGAATTGAATGTGTGCTGCTGCGCGAAGAGGCGCGGCGTTCCATTTGCGTCAGCAGCCAAGTCGGCTGTGCTATGGGCTGCGTATTCTGTGCCAGTGGTCTGGATGGCGTCGATCGCAATCTGTCGCGCGGCGAAATTTTAGAACAGATGCTGCGGCTGCAGCGGCTGCTGCCGGATGACGAACGCTTGAGTCACATTGTGATGATGGGGATGGGCGAGCCGCTGGCCAATCTGGACTCAGTCCTGGCAGCGCTGGAAGTTGCACGCGATCCACACGGGCTGGGTATCAGCCCGCGGCGGATTACCATCAGCACGGTAGGGCTGCCAGCGGCAATAGATCGACTGGCCGAATATTCCACCCCGTTTCACTTGGCGATCAGCTTGCATGCTCCCAACGATGCACTGCGCAATCGTTTGGTCCCGGTCAATGCCAAGATCGGCATCGACGATATCCTCAGCGCAGCCGATCGCTACTTCGCTGCCACCGGACGCCGCTTG
Organism: uncultured Pirellulaceae bacterium; assembly: GCA_934278005.1. Classification (GTDB taxonomy): domain Bacteria; phylum Planctomycetota; class Planctomycetia; order Pirellulales; family Pirellulaceae; genus Aureliella. The sequence goes on from CAKQWG010000019.1 coordinate 1,899, forward strand.
ACCTTCGAGTACGTGCTGCTGGCGGGGATAAATGATACTCAGCAATGCGCTCTAGAACTGGTCCGCCTGCTGCGCGGGCGAGTGAGTATGCTCAACGTGATCCCTTACAATTCAGTGGCTGGACTGCCCTACGAAACCCCCAGTTCCGGGGCCATCCACGATTTCCGCAATTTCCTATTAGAAGGTGGCATTAACATTATGTTCCGCCAACGCAAGGGAGATGGAATCGATGCCGCCTGCGGGCAGCTGCGCCGCAAGCGAGCGGTCGCAGAGTCAGAATAGCCGCGCTGCACCACAGCCGACGCGCGATCGATTACCATTGAATAATTAGCCAACCGGGGCTAACGCCCTGCGGCTGATGGTGGGGCGACACTAGAGCTACAACAACGGGAATTTTCGAGATAGGTGAGGGCCAAGTATGTCGGTGGACGCAATGGGTCGTAGATGTTTGTGCTGCGCGGTGTGGTTGATCGTGGCAGTAGTTGCTAGCCAACTGCCGGCTGCTGAATTGTGGCGAGTTGGGTTCGGTAAGATCGACATTACTCCCGATGAGCCCGTGCGGCTGAGCGGTTATGCCAGTCGAGTTGAATCGAGCTCGGGGGTGGCCGATCCCATTGCCGCGCGCGCGATGGTGATCTCACCGGCGGTCAAAGCGGAGGACACTCGATCGCTCGTACTGGTGTCGATCGACGCGATCGGTATCAGTAGCTCGATGACTGTGGCCGTCTCACGCTGGCTTGAGGAACAGTACTCTATTCCGCGCAGCCAACTGGCGATCAGCAGCTCACACTCGCACTCCACTCCACATCAGGATGGCCTACTGAAAAATCTGTATCCGGTTCCCTCGACGGACGAACAGCTCGCAGCCAGCAAGCGATACACCGAAAAACTCCAGCAGGCGATCAAACAGGCCATCTCCGCAGCCATTGAGGCTCGCGCTCCGGCACAATTGACGATCGGCGACGCCGAAGCCGAATTTGCCATCAATCGCCGGGCTTTGGCGCGAGGCATTCCCAGCGGAACCGGCCTGGAATCGAACGGTCCGGTCGATCATCGCGTGCGCTTGTTGGTGGTTCGCAGCGAAGATGGCGAATTGCGCGGTGCAACCTTCATGTATGCTTGCCACTGCACGACCCCTGGAGATAACGCACAGGTCAGTGGTGACTGGGCAGGACTCGCGGCCAATCGCTTGGAGCAGTTGCACCCTGAGAGCGTGTGGATGCCCGTCATCGGTTGCGGGGCGGATGCCAACCCACACCCGCGTGGCACTTACGAACATGCCCAGCAACACGCCGCCGAATTGGTGACCGCCATCGAGCAGCGGTTAGCTGCTTCACAAGACATGACCTCGCTGGCCGAAGTCCCCTTTCCGGTCGCGCATTTCGGATACGCGGGAATAGCGCCTGAGCAGCCGACGGCTGAACTGATCGAACAGCGTAAGCAGAGTGAAAATCCCACGGAGCGGGCCTGGGCTGAGCACATGCTAGCGACCTTGCAGGCTATGGGGCGTCTGCCCGAGACCTATCCCATGCCTATCCATACTTGGCAGTTTGGCGACCTGTTGACGTGGGTCTTCCTCGGCGGGGAGGTGGTGGTTGACTACCAGTTCTTAATTGAGAAAGAGCTGAGCAGTCAACAGACCTGGGTCGCCGCGTATACCGATGACGTGTTTGCCTACGTGGCCAGCGAGCGGATGAGAGCCGAGGGTGGCTATGAAGTCGATACTTCCATGCTGTACTACTTGCAGCCCGGTCGTTGGCAAAGCGGCACACAGTCGCTGATTGTCCGCCGCGTACGCGAGATTTTGGAAGATAGTTTCAGCGAAGAGCAAGCTTTGAACGCCCAGCAAGCCCTCGAGGCGACTCATGTCTGGCAAGGTTATCAAATTGAATTGGTGGCCAGTGAACCACTGGTCCGCGACCCGATCAATTTGGCTTTTGGCACCGACGGCCGCGCGTGGGTCGTCGAAATGACGGACTATCCGCGAGGCGTCGCGGAAGGAAGCCGAGTCACATGGTTACGCGATACCAACGGCGACGGAAAATCGGATGAAAAGCAAGTTTTTATAGATGGATTGTCGTATCCCACCAGCGTCATGCCGTGGCGCGATGGAGCGATCATCATCGCCGCTCCGGATATTATTTTCGCGCATGATGAAAATGGCGACGGCCGGGCAGACCGCGTTGAGAAACTGTTAACAGGCGTCGCTGAAGCCAATCCGCAGCACCGTGCCAGCGGCTTTGAAATCGGTCTCGATGGCTGGCTACATTTCGCGGTTGGCCATGGTACGCAGGAGTTGTTCAGCCATCGCAATGGAGAGACCTACGCGGTGGCCGGGCGCGATGCAGCTTGGAATCCGGACACAGGCGAGTTGCGGACGACGACTGGCGAAACCCAATTTGTGCCCGCTCGCGATGCGTTTGGCAATTGGTTTGGGAACTCCAATAGTCTGCCCATGTACCAATTCGTAATTGATGACCGCTACTTGAAACACACCTCGGTGTCCGGTGGGCCACGCCAGAATCTACTCACTCCGGCGGTCGCGCCACCGGTCTACCCTCGCAGCCGCACGGTCGACCGCTTCAATGACCTCTTTGCCTTCAATCGTTTTACCAGCGCCTGTAGCGCCATCGTCGTGCGCGTGCCGGGCTTCCCAGCCAAAGCCGATCAAGAAACCGCGTTGATCTGTGAACCGGTACATAATCTGGTGGCCCGGGCCGAACTATCGCTAAACGGGGCTGCATTCAGTGCTACCCATGAACCGGACGCGGAGCAGTTTGATTTTTTTGCTTCCGTCGATCCCTGGTCGCGGCCTGTACGCGTGGTCAATGCGCCTGATGGCACGGTGTGGGTGGTGGATATGGTACGGCGAGTTATAGAACACCCAGAGTGGATTCCAACGGCCTGGCAGGAGCGACTCGACTTGCGCAGCGGTTCGCAACTGGGGCGCATCTATCGAGTTTTTGACAGCGGCTACCAGCCTCACTCACCGGGACGCGTAGAGACTGCAGAGCAGATACTCGCGGCGCTGGCCAGCGACAACGGTGCACTACGCGATTTGGGACTTCAAGCACTGATTGAAGCGGAGCCTGAAAGCGTCGCCTCGATTGAAACGCAGGTGCGCCAACTGGCTCTTGAAAGTAGTCAAGCCGCCGTGCGTGCGTCGGCTGTCGGATGTCTAATGGCCAAACAATGGCTGAGAGCGGACGATGTTATGCAGACTTTGGCCGCTGAGGACACGCGCTTGGTGCGCCTAGGGCTGGAAATGTCCGAACGCTTCGCTGGTCAACTCACCCCTGATCTACAGGCCAGGCTGATCGACTTGGTGGCCCGTGACTTAGGACCGGCCATCGACCTACAGTGGGTCTTGACCGCTACTTTGTTAGAGGATTTGCCCAGCGCGGACCAGCTGGGCCAGATCGCCGCGCGATCCAGCGACGATGCCTGGGTGCTCAAAGCCCTCTCGTTAATTCGACAGCCGCAGCAGGCACTAGTGGTCACCGACCAGCTACTGCAGCGGTGGGGTAGTGACCAATTGCTCTCTCCAGAGCGCTTCGTCGATGTCGAGCAATGCGTCGCTAAATTGTGGAGCGTGTGCGAAGAGAAAGAGCGCACGGCTTTAGCCATTGGCAGCTTACAGGCCATGCTCGAAGATTCCCACAGCGGCTTTAACCAGGGCCAACTGCTATTGCTATCGAGTTTAGCGCGGGACGCTTCGGCCTCAGTGGGCAATCAGAGTCAACCAACCCCGTCAACTCCCAGGCAGAGCGAGCTGACGGAATTGCTGGGACGAGTTACCGAGCGCATCGTAGGATTGATGCAGGCGGACAAGCTAACCGAGGCTGAGCAGATGACGTTTGTCAATCTTCTCGGCAGCGGTTTGGCGTCGCCCGAAGACGAATTAAAAATGGCTAGTGCCTTTTTACAATCGGACAAATCGCCGCAAGTGCGGCGGGCTACCATTGAGGCGCTGCGGCGACTGAGCAGCCCAGCGGCGGGCAACATGCTGATCGCTCAGTGGCCAGAGTTGAACGCCGCCCTGCGCGCATCGGCCGGCGCCACGCTGCTTAGCCGCCATCAATGGACCACCGCCTTAGTCGATGCGCTGGAGGCGGGCAATATCACGACCAACCAACTTGACCTAGCCACGCTGCAACAATTGAGCACGTATCGAGACCCAGCCCTGCGCAATCGCTATGTAGAACTGTTCGGACAGCCTACAGAACGCTCAGCAGTAGTGGCAGACTATCTGGCTCGCATGCCCGGCCCAACAAGGACGGAGCAAGGTGAAAAATTATTTGCTGAACATTGTGCAGCCTGCCATCAATCCATCGCAGGAAAACCGCAGCTAGGGCCACCGCTTGAAAACCTCGGTCACTGGACGCTCGATCAGTGGATCGCCGCCGTGCTGGATCCCAACTCTGCAGTCGAACCCAAGTATCGTCAAACTTCCATTTTGACCGACGACGGGCAAGTGGTGGCTGGGTTGGTTCTGGAGCGCAACGAGCGTGAGCTGGTGGTGGGGATCAGCGATGGTAGCGTTAAGAACGTAGCCGTCGAAGCCATCGAGGATGAGAAAGACGCCGGCCTATCGCTAATGCCAGTTGGCTTCGAGCAGAAGCTGACACCAGAGCAACTGTCCGAGTTAATCGGATTTCTGCGCAGTCGCTAGGCAGGCCCTCGGAGCGCGTGCTTAGCAGGCACTCGCTTAGTAGGCACTCGCTTAGCAGGCACTCTGTGCGAGGCGCTCGAAGCACCCTGTGAAGAGCCCCCCCACTGTATGGCTCAAAGTCACAACCTCGCGGCGTTGTGGCTACTTAGGGTCGGGCAAGTTAATCCGCAAGCTAGTGGTGCGGTCATCGGACACCTGGAGCACCTTGGCCTGTGCCACGCCCAGGTCGACCACATCCCCGGCATTGACGATGCGGTGAGCGAAGTCCATCAGCAAGCCAGACATGCTGTCGGCATCGGTCTCTCCAAAAGACACCCCCAGTCGCCGCTCTACGTCAACGACCGGGGTACTTCCATCGATAACGAACGCACCTGGTCCATCGGGGACAATATCGGGCGCTTCGACGTCGAATTCATCGGCCACATTGCCGATGATTTCTTCGAGCACATTCTCCAGCGTGACCACTCCGATGACCGTGCCGTATTCATCGATAACGAAAGCCAGTAACTGGTGCGTGCCTTGAAAGTGACGCAGCAGCTTGCTTATGGGCATGCTCTCCGGCACCTTTTTGGGAGGTCGCATGAGGGACCGCAGTTCAAAGCCGTCGTCCAGCGGCAGGCCGATCAAGTCCTTGACGTGTAACACGCCCATGACTTCATCCAGCGAACCGTCGCACACGGGATAGCGAGTGTGCTTGGTACGGCGGATCATGGCAATGGTTTCGGCCAGCGGATCGTTGATGTCTACGAACTCGACTTCACCACGCGGTAGCATGATGCGCCGGCAGATGACATCATCAAAATCAAATACTGCATCCAACAAGCGATGCTCGTTGCCGGTCAAATTGCCATGAATGTGCGCCTCGCGCAGCAGCGCCCGAATCTCTTCTTCGGTGTGGGGAACTTCGTGCTCTCCCGCCTCCTTTAGGCCGATCAGCTGGAGCAGCTTAGCCGTGGTTGCATTCAGTCCAATCATCAACGGGTACGTCAAGATGTAAAAGGCCTTCATCGGTACGGCAGTCCACAGCAGCATCAATTCCGGCTGCCGGATGGCAAAGATCTTGGGCGCCTGCTCGCCGATTACCAAATGCAGCGCGGTGATGATTGTGAAACCGACCAAGAACGATATGGTGTGTATTACGGCGGCCGAATTGATATTGAGCATTCTCAGCAGCGGTTCGAGCAACGCGGCAAAAGCGGGTTCCCCGACCCAGCCCAGAGCCAGCGAAGCCATGGTAATTCCCAATTGACAGGCCGACAGCGAACGCTCCAGGCGTTCGGCCAGCCAGCGAGCCGTCTTGGCGAAAAGTCGACGCTGATTGATCAAATGCTCGACGCGGCTGATGCGAACTTTAACCAGCGCAAATTCGGCAGCCACAAAGAATCCGTTGGCAATCACTAACACGAGAGCCAAGAGAAGATTAAACCAGGCTGGCATTGGGTCCAGTTTGTCGTGAAAATAAGAAAAAAGCCCTCCCCACTTGGGCAGGCTCCACGGTGTCGCTGGCACTACGCTGTGCGACTCGCGATCTATTGTAACGCGAGTCAATTGTTCCCGCAGCAAGACTAGTCATATATGGTCAGTCGCATAAACTAATGCTCTGAATTGCCTTACTTTCTTTACCAGAGAGACCTTGCCAGTGGATTCCAAGACCGAGATCCTCGCCAAACTGCGTCGACAGATCGTCGACCGAGTTGAATTGCCCGAGGTGCTGCAGGGGCCGTGGATCCAATACCCGGACCCGGTGCAGCAGTTTTCCAAGATGGTTGAAATGGCCGGCGGAAGTTGCACACGCTTGCAAAATATAGCCGAGTTGCCCGATCATTTGAATCGCTGGGAGGAGTGGCGGCAGGCGAAGCGAGTTTTCTCGCGCATCGCCGAGGTGCCGGGCAACGTGGATTTGGAGGAGGTCGCCGAGCCCAGTGGACTGAGCGACTTGGATTTCGTGGTCTATCCGGCTGAGTTTGCTGTGGCGGAGAACGGGGCGGTGTGGTTGACAGACCGCGACCTGCGGCATCGGGTTTTGTTTTTTATCACCCAGTTTTTGGTGTTGCTGGTCGACCAGACCCGAATCGAGCAAACGCTACACCAAGCCTACGGGCGTGCCCATGTTCCCCAGCCCGGCTTCGGCCTGTTTCTGTCCGGTCCCAGCAAAACGGCCGACATCGAACAATCGCTGGTCATCGGCGCGCACGGCTGCCGCGAGTTGCAAGTTTTCCTCGTATAAGTAGTGTATGCTTCCAGCTTGCGAGCGTGGCGCATGCTTCCAGCTTGCGATGACTTTAAAAAAATCGGCGGCAAGCAGGATGCTTACCCCACTTGAAAACTTGCAAAACGTATTTCTTAAACAGCTAAACGGCAGAACTTATGAGCTCGACACCTCGCCCAGCGACCAGCAGTACAGCCCAGCCGGCGGCAGGCAGTAACCAGCCGGCGGCAGGCAGTAACCAGCCGGCGGCAGGTAATCAGATGCCAGGCGAGAAGCCGAGTGGCAGATCCGTTGAAAACGCGAGTGGCAGATCCGTTGAAAACTCGCGTGGCAGATCCGCTGGAAAGCCGAGTGGCACATCGGTCGATAAATCCGGTGAGCGAGTGCGGGACATGTTCGCCCAGATCGCTCCGCGCTACGATCTGATGAATCATGTGTTGTCGCTGGGGATCGACATCCGCTGGCGGCGGCGCGTATTGCGTGAATTGCAGCTGGACGGCTCGCTGCCGATTCTCGACTGCTGCACCGGTACGGGCGACTTGGCTCTGCTGCTCGCCGAACATGTGCATGGCCGCGTGAAGGTCATTGGTAGCGACTTTTGCGCACCGATGCTGGAGCTTGCTCGCTACAAACATCAGCAGCAGCACGCGCACTTGCCAGTTGAATTTGTCGAGGCCGACGCACAGCAACTGCCCTTTGCGGATGCCAGCTTCCAGGCTGTCACGGTGGCTTTCGGTCTGCGGAATGTCCAAGATACCGACCGGGGCCTGCGCGAACTGGCGCGCGTCTGCGCCCCAGGTGGCCAGGTTGCCGTGCTCGAATTCTCCACGCCGTCTGTGCCTGGACTCAAGCAAGCCTATCAAACCTACTTTCGCCACGTACTGCCGCGCGTGGGCCAGTTCTTTGCCAAGAATGATAAGGGGGCCTACGATTATCTGCCCAATAGCGTGATCGAGTTCCCCAGCGGTCGCGCACTGGCCGAACGAATGGAATTAGCGGGCATTCGCTCCGTTGCGATACACTCGCTGACATGCGGAGTGGCTTCGCTGTACATCGGCCAGCGAGAGCCAGCCCAGCCCGATCCGACGCGGCCGACGGCTGAGCCCAAGCAGGACAAAATTCAATGAGCCCGCTTGAGAGCTCCGGCAAGGGCCAGCCCAGCCGAACGCACGCCAGCGGTACGCGGCCAATCGTGCTGGCCATCACCGGCGCTAGCGGTGCCGTGTATGCCACGCGTCTGCTGTGCGCGCTGTTAGCGCAGCGAGTGCCCGTACATGTGACGCTCAGCGAGTCGGGTAGCGCCGTGGTGCGTCAAGAGTTGGCGGTCGATGTCGGCGCACTCGGTGAGCGACTGTGGGAGGCTGCGGCCGCTGCCGATCGCCTGTTGCAGGTATCGCAGCAGGACGCTTGGTCAGCCACCCGCGCGCAGCAGCAGTTTGAGCAAGAGCCCGCACTGCTGACGATTCATCACAGCAAAGATTTTTTCACTCCCATCGCCAGCGGATCTTTCTTGACCGCCGGCATGGTCATCTGCCCCTGCTCAGGCAGTACGTTGAGCGGTATTGCGCATGCGGCTAGCCAGAATTTGATTCAACGCGCGGCCGAAGTGCATTTAAAAGAGCATCGCAAGTTGATCGTCGTGCCACGCGAGACCCCGTTAAGCGTTTTGCAGCTTGAGAATCTGCTGCGTTTGGCGCAAGCTGGCGTGGTAGTGCTGCCCGCCGCGCCGGGCTGGTACCACGGCGTTGACGGCTTGTGCGATTTGGTCGACTTCGTCGTCTGCCGAATCCTAGATCAACTCGGCATCGAAAACCATGCCATGCAGCGCTGGGCGACATAGCTTACGCCACGCTCGCAAGCTAGAGGCTTACGCCACTAGCGAACGATGGAAACTTGGCTGGACTGAGCGAGAATGTTATAGACGTCGGCCGCGTCGAGTGGGGCGAGGCTGATGCAGCCGGCACCTTCCAAGTCATCGCTGGCCATCTCAGGCGTTCCGTGAATACATAGATCTTGTCCGAGGTTGATCCAGTAGCCACCGTAGGGATTGCGATGATCGCTAGCTCCGATGACTTTGCCGCCGGTGCCGTAATAGGTCCGATCGCGGCGGCGATCGATGACTTCATACGTGCCTTCGACTGGTGTGGGATCCGTTCCAAAGGAAACGGGGAAACGGCCGGCGTACAGTTCGCCCATAAAAACCGTCAGTTCATGCCGGCTCAGGCTAACCTGAGCTCGAAACGGTCCGGAGAGAACTTTGACGCGGCTGCCGTTGAGCAGTACTTTGGAGCTGCCCAGACCGTTAATAGCGTTGAGCAGTTCCGGGGTGATCTGGTGCTTCAGAGCCAGCGATTCCACCGTGTCGCCAGGGACCGCGGTGTACGCTTCTTGGACTAAGTGGCGCGGCGAGTAAATGACTTCCCGCGACAGCGCATCCAGCAGGTCTATCATGTCACTGTGCTGCTCAGCGCTCAGTTCAGGACTGTCGTAGTAGCGCGAAAGAACCAACAAAGCTTCGCGCAGTTTGCCGCTCGATGCCAGCTCGAGAGCCTGCTCTCGAGCTGCAGGAAATGGCAGCGGTGGCTGTTCCTGCTGGGCGCTCTCTGACGCAATCGGTTTGTCTCCAGCGGTGTTAAGCAGTGGTAGCTGTCCAGTGGGAGGATCAGCCGTGGGGACCGCTGCGCGAGTCTGGCTGACCAATTGTCCACCTGGTATCGCGCTGCCGGCCAAGCCGGACGAAGGACCATTGGAACCCGCCGCAGCAGCGTTACCAACAGCTAGAGAAACCGCCGGACCGTCGGCGGCCGGCATAGCGATCGGAGCCCCGCCGCTTAAAGGATTGGCGCCGGGAAGTTTTTCGCCCGGGAGTGGCCCGGCAGGTAACTGACCGCCAGCTGCAGTTGCAGAACTTGTCGTGGAGGGCGCGGCTGCCGCGCTGGCAAATGGTAGAGGCGGCAGGCTGGTGTGTGCTCCTATCGCACCAGCAGCAGTAGGTTGGGTTGAAGTTGCCCCAGGTAGACCGCTTGGCAGATTCCCAGCTAAATCATGCGATGGAAAGCTCTCAGAGGAAGCGTTGTTGCCCAGCGGCGGTAGGCTGGGCAAATTCAGCTGCGATGCGTCAAAAGCGGGCAGCCCACTTGAACTGGAGAGATCGGCACTCGGCGAAGGCTGGCCGGCCAGCGGGGCCGATTCGGGCATCTCGACGTTTGTCAAACCGCCTAAATCCGCATCCGCAGGGCTCCAGTCGAATTCGCTCAATAATTCATCCGGCAAGTTCGCTTCGGGGGTGTTGAGCGCTACGAATGCGCCATAACAAACGGCCAATAATAGGGCCACGACCACACCAGTCTTGATCGTCTGCACGACAGACCTCCTTGCCTAACGAGATTCAACGGATTTCCACGCCACACCGCCGCCAGCAATGTGAATTACACAGCGGCACGGACTATCCAATTCCCACGAGATTTCGACACGACGGTCGCCGTATGGGGGTTACTTGGCGGAAACTAGCAGCCTTGCAGGCCAATCGCTAGGGCAATTGCGTAGTTCATCGCTAGGGCTGTTGGGTCGGAGTACCGCTACCCAGCTGGGCCAGGACCTGAAGAACCCCATTTAGGTGAGCTAGCCGAGGACCAACGCGATCGACAAACTCGTTGAGCATGTAATCGCTTTCGGTGAAGGCTTCCTCGCTGTCATCGATCTCGTTGGTCAACGCCTGCAGAAAGTCGCCTTGAACCTTCGAGAGCATCTCCGCGGCGCGTCGACAAGAGCGAGCCAGCTGTGGATTGGCATCTTTCCACTGCTGCAATTCGGTTGCACGCTGCTTTTGGGTGTTTACCGTGGCCTGCACGAGTTGCTCGAGCAATTGATTCTGCTTTTGCTGGCCGATGACGATTTGGTGGAGCAGGGCCACGGTCGCTTCATTAGCATTGGACGCTTGTACCGCCGAACCTCGCTCAGCAGACACGTCGATACTAAAAATTGGCGAAAAATGCGTCGGTTCGTTTCCCACGTGGATCATTCCCATGCTTTAGGCTGCTGGTTCAAGATTCCCTCAGTATAGTCTTCTCTGGAGCAGAGTCGAGCATTTGCCCGTCGGGTTTTGGTCGATTGGTGGCAGTCGGGCGGTTTAATCGGGCAACCGTCAGGGGCGCTAAAGTCCCTACAACACGGCTTCCGACAATTGACCTAAGCGAGTTGCTGTTTTGTGACCTACCCGTACACCCGCAAACCGAGATCGAATGACTGTTTCACTGGGCTTTCTTTCCGTTCGCCGGCATCCTGAGCATGGCTACTTTGGTGGTTACTTGGTGACGAACCAAGTTGCCCGACCGCTGGAATTCCATTGCACGATGCCCGTCAAGCCGAGTCGAGCTCAAATGCTGCTATATGGCCCGACCATGGACGCTTTCGTGTGCGGCGAGCAGATTGCCAAGGCGCTAGTTAGCAAGGCCAAGGTCAAACCCGACGTAGTGCTCACCGATTGCGCCGCCGTGCTAGCTTTAGCGACGGTAAGCGACGTCACGGCCGGCTTGCTGCAGTTTGAGCCCGAGAGCGAATCGGCTCATTTCCTGATACCACAGGGTGGGGCAGGCGAGCTTCGTGCCATCCACTTCGAAGCCTGGCAAATATCCATTCTGAACACCCAAGCAGACAGCGAGACCGAGATCGCCAGAGTGCTCAGTCAACTTGGCGGCAATTTTGATCTGACCGAACCATTCCAACGCGTCATACATGCTCTGCTTGAAGCCCATCCGATTGCCAAAGCGGCCTAACAAATTCGCTGCACTCCGCCCGCAGCAGCCAATTCTATGACTCGCTGCTAACTGGCCTCGCTCCAGGTTGAACCGCCGCGCTGTTGCCTCTAGACCCATCGCGAGAACCGAACATGAATCGCCAAGAAGATTGGGCCGGTGTTGAGTTTTGCCCAACTGCACCACTCTTAGCCGATGCTCTGAATGTAGAAACTCTAGCGACAGGTTGGTCCAACCAGCTAGCTCGCAAGTTGGAGATCGATCTGCAGGCTACCGACGTGCTGCCGCTGTCGATCGACTGTCTGGCGATTCGTTTGCAGTCGAAGTTGCCTGCAACCGTGGGATTTGCCTTTCCAGAAGCGATCGATTTTGTACTGCCAGCTTCTAGTGAGCCGTCGCCTGGCAACTTAGCGACTGGAAACACAGCGGCTGGAAACATGTCGGCTGTAAACTTGTCGGCTGGCGATTCGCCTGCCAGCGGTAACAGTGCAGGCACAGATACTTCGGCCGGTGCTTCCACAGGCAAAGACATATCGAGCAAGAATTCAAGCGGCGCCGCTCAGGGCAAGCGCACACGGATAGCGCCGCCGGCTGACTTGGTAAAGCTAGAGGACCGACTATACTTCGTTTTGCAACCGCCGCTGGAGACGCTGCTCAGCTCGGCGGAGCTGCGTTTCCCGTTTGAACCCTTCCCCTATCAAATGGAAGGTATCGCGTTCTTATTCCCTCGCGAGACGGCTATCTTGGCCGATGAGATGGGCCTGGGAAAGACCATGCAAGCCATCACCACGGTGCGCATGCTATTATTGTCAGGACAGTTGCAGAACGTGCTGTTAGTTTGTCCTAAACCCTTGGTTACGAATTGGGTGCGCGAATTCCGGCAGTGGGCACCCGAGATTCCGGTAGCGGTGATCGAGGGCGATGCGGCAAAACGCAACTGGATTTGGCAGCAGCATAGCGCACCGGTACGCATCGCCAACTACGAACTGCTGATGCGCGACAAGGCGATTTTGGACGACCCCGAAACGCATTTCGACTTGGTCATTCTGGACGAAGCCCAGCGAATTAAAAATCGCAATAGCACCACGGCGCAAATCGTGCGTGCGCTGCCACGCGGTCGTTCGTGGGCGTTGACCGGGACGCCCATCGAGAACTCGGTCGAGGACCTGATCAATATTTTCGAATTTCTTTCGCCAGGCTACCTGCGCAGCGAAATGAGTCTAAAAAACATTGGTCTGGCGACCCGCGATCACATCCTCCGTCGCACCAAGGATAAAGTACTAACCGAGATGCCGGGAAAGATGTTCCGCGACGAACAGCTAGAACTGACCAGCGCCCAGCACAGCACTTACCGCACGGCCGAGGAGGAAGGGGTAGTGCAACTTTCGGAGATGGGCGAGACGTTGACGATTCAACATGTGTTCGAGTTGGTCTTGCGGCTGAAGCAGATTTGCAACTTCGATCCTGCCAGTGGGTCGAGCTGTAAGCTGGAACGCTTGGAAGCAGACATGGAGGAGATCGCAGCCAGCGGTCAAAAGGCGATTGTGTTTAGCCAGTGGGTCGAAACGCTCGATAAGATCTCCGAACCGCTGCAGCGATTCGGACCGATGCACTACCACGGCCGAATCCCGTCGAAAAAACGCGATGCGGTCATTTCGCAGTTCAAAGAAGACCCCTCTAAGCACATGATTTTGATGAGTTATGGCGCGGGGAGCGTAGGGCTGAATTTGCAGTTCTGCCATTACGTATTTTTATTCGACCGGTGGTGGAATCCCGCAGTGGAAGACCAGGCTATCAACCGCGCGCATCGCATCGGCGTAAAGGCGCCGGTGACGGTGACACGCATGATGGCCGCCGACACCATCGAGCAGCGGATCCATGACGTCTTGGAACAGAAACGCGAACTGTTCAACCAACTGTTCGCCGATGCGGGGGCACCGCGTTCGATGGGGCTCAGCCAAGAAGATATTTTTGGCCTGTTTAATCTCTCAACCCCCAAGCCCGTCAAGCACGCCGCGTAGACTCAGTCAACCTCGATGTGCTACTGCTGGCGGGATACGGGTGTCGTCGGTGAGCTGGCCATCCGCAAGTCGATGCGCTGCACTTCGCCCGGGGTAACTGGCAGCGGTTGCTTGAGCCAACTCAACATGCGATTTAACTTTTCATCTGCCGGCAGCTCTCCACGGGATTCATACTCCGGTGCGTGGCCCCACACAATGGCGCGTAATTTATCGCGCGTGACGACTGTCAGACTCCACGGACTGGCCCCGGCCGACAGATTGTCGTGATGCACCCACACCTCCTGCAACTGGTGTGCTTCACGGTGCTGGGCGAGCAGCTGGCACAACTGCAGAGCCTGAGTAATCCGCACGTCACCGTAGGGCATGCCTGTGTCGCCGGCTGGACGAGCTTCGTCGGCAATAATCATAAAGTAATCCCACACATCGTCGCTACTGAAGTCAGCGGTAGGCAGCACTGTCCCCGCCTCATCGATGGGAAAGAAGCCTTTGGTCGCTTGGCTGGGATCCGCCTCATTGCGATTCTCGAAAAACACCATGGCGATCGGCTGGCGATAAACTAAGTCGACCGTCACTCGCCCGCCCACCGCTTTGGAAACTCGCGTAGTGGTGTCAACCCAGTGATGGGTCTCAAACGCCTGGGCGATGGCTGCATTGGCTCGTGCGTCCAGCAGTGAGATACGGTCTAGACGACCATTCTGATAGACCTCTTCAGCGACTTTAGCTTTGATCCACGGCGGCTGGGGTGTCACTGCGAGCTTTTCCAAGCGCAGCGAATAAAGTGCATGATCCAAATGATCTGCGCCGTAGTAATACCAGCCGAAGTAGCCAAAGATGACCAACGCGACCACGGCGAATAGCACAGCTCCGCCAGGAATATGCTGGATTATGGCAGCAATTCTGTTCCGCAAGCTGGAGTGTTCGGCCTTATCCATGGCTGGCAATTATTACGGCTCCGCCGTTTAGTGCATCGTTTGGTTCGCTCGTGATCTGGTCCGCCGCAGTAGACTTACCAAATCTTCAGGGGTGACGGCAACTGGATTCCACTACGAATCTCCACCGCGCGCGACACGCGTTCGATTAGTGCTAGCACCTGGTCGCTGGTCGCGTGGCCGGACACGATAAGGTAGCCGGGGAACTGAGGGCTAAGGCAAACTTCTCCCTCGGCGAGGCCGTGCACGTCGGCATCTTCAAATAGATCCACCAGTTTTGCAGCATCGGGTTCGACGAAGGCCTGCACGGTCCGCGTGCCGTTTGGGGGATGGGCCTTGCGTTTGACAATCCAGTTGGTCTGCATCCGCCGAGTCAGTTCGGTGGGATCCATTTCTTGCAGAGCGAATTCGACTTCGGCAATTACCATATCTTCTAAATTGCTACGTCGAAAGCCAAATTGCAGTTTGGTTCGGTCCAGTTCCGTTAGCTGGCCGTCGCGTTGGATAATGGTCACACGCGCCACATGGCTGCCGATATCGTCGTTGGTGACGCCAACGTTTGAAACCACCCCTCCGCCAACTGTGCCAGGAATACCGGCCAAATATTCCAGTCCGGAGAGCCCCGCTCCGACGGCGGCCGAGATGACGTGGTTAAGCTGGGCTCCGCCGCGGGCGATCAGCCGCTGGCCCTGGATGTCGACGCTGCTCAATTTGGCGGTGGATAGGCTGATTACCAATCCATCAAAACCGCTGTCGCGACAGAGAATGTTCGAACCGGCTCCGAGCAAGCGGACGTTCATTGACTGAGCATGCGCGTCGGCCAACAGTTGAGCGAGTTCCTCGATCGAGTTGGGCTCCGCAAAGTAGCTTGCAGCGCCCCCAATTTGCAACCAAGTAAACGGGGCCAGCGGTTCATTGCGTCGGATGATGTGCTGAACCGATTTGGAGAATTCCATAGCAAAAACTTAGCCAAGCGTGTTCGGAGAGAATGAGGGTTCTGGTACAGCCACTGCCGCAGATCGCGCAGCAGATGAGGGGGTCGGACTGGACCGGCGTCAGCCGGCTGCCGTACTAGCCAAAGTATAGCATAGCGCGGATTGCAGTTGCTGGGCCGGCAGAGCGGTTTTTTGGCCAGTCACAATCCAACAAAAAAACGGCCGATTCGCGCTAGAGCCATCGGCCGTTGTTTGCTTAGATTTTTGTAGCTCGCCGAGCCGCGTGCGTACTGAACACGCCGCTGGCTGGCTAGCCCGAGAAGTTCGACGCGCAGTCGTAAGCTGCACGCCCTGCCAATGTTTATCGCAGAGGCGCCACGGCACGACGCAGCAGTTCTGCCATCCGGCCCTGGCTTTGCATTCCAGTCAAACTGAAGCGTTTCCAGCCCTCAGGCTGTTTGGCAAACACGACAATCTGCGGCAGCGTTTCGCCTTTCATCAACTGGTGAGCCAGTTCGGGACGCTGATCTTTATCGATATAGGTCACCACGACGTGCTCCAATTTTCCCGACTCCATCATCGGCTCGATCGTCTCACGCTTCATGACTTGGCACGAAGCGCACCAGGGGGCACCAATCAGAACCACGAGCGGCTTGCTCGCTTGCTGCGACTCGGCCAAGGCCGCTTCGTAGTCAGGAGTTTTTTGTCCTCCGGTAGTAATCGCCAGTAGAAAGGCCATTGCCACATGTACCATACTTGTCATCCCTTCTTGAAAAGACAATAAGGTGGATACCTATCAGCAGATTTGAAGTGACTGAGGATCGCGTGATCGCTCTACCACTGACCAACAATTTCGCTTCCATGCCCGCCGTTCACTGAATTGCAGAAAAACTGAATTCGAGGAAAACTGTGTGGCAGAAAACAGCTATGTTTGTCTAGTGGCTGGTCCAATAGCTCCAAATGCCAGCGGGCTTCTAGGTATTCCAACAGTCAGACTTCCCAGTCAGTAGTGCGAAAAGTTCCAAGTTGCAAATGGGAAGGACACAAAGAATTTAACGATTGTGCCCGAGTCTAACGGGTAAAGTTGAAGGCGAGTATACGCAACTGAGTTGGGCTGACAACTAGCCGTACAGCAGTGCTCTACCTATTTATTTGATCGGTTTGCTAGCGTTTGCTGGTGGAGCCAGAAGGCGAGCTAAGTGGTAGAATCCATAGGGAAACATTGGAAATGTCGACTCTTTTCCAGCCACACGACTTGGGCGGATGCCGAAAAGAAGCGGGGTCATTCCTGATTTCCGAATAAAATCATTTTTTCCTTGCCATGCGAAGCAACCCCTCAGAGGGGGCTGCTGGCTGGTTGGCAACTATTTTTTGGACCATTTTATGCGCCTGAGGCTCGGATTGGTCGGTCTCTCGTCCGATTGGCAGCAGCGTCACTTTCCTGCTCTGCGGATGTTGCAAGATCGCTTCGACGTGCGCGGAGTGTACAGTTCCGTCTCCGCATTTTCTGAAAATGTCGCACGAGATTTCAACGCTCAACGGTTCGATGGCTTTCGCGAAATGCTCAGCCATGATGGCATCGATGCCGTCATGATGCTCGAGAGCGATTGGTATGGCATTTCACCTCTAGTGGCTGCCTGCGACTTTGGAAAGGCGATCTACTGCGGTAGCGAAGTCGACTTTGATCCGCAGCGGGCCGTGCACTTAAAACACTTGGTAGACGGGGCCGGCGTAGCCTTCATGGCTGAGTTCCCGCGACGCTACGCCCCCGCATCGTTGCGGCTCAAGGAACTCATCGCCACTCGTCTGGGCCCGCCACAAATCCTATTCTGCCATCGACGACTGACGTGCAACACGGCCGATATGCAGCGCAATCGTCGCTCTTTAGCTGCTCGCGCCGACCGAGAGTTGATGGAGCTGATTGACTGGTGCTGCTTTATCGTCGGCCGCGATGTGCGGTCGGTGCAGAGCGTCTTCCATCGAGCTCACAACGCTGAGCGATCATTCTCCACGGGGCAGGCTGCGGCGGATTACCAATCGCTGAGCCTCGATCTGTCCGCCGAAGGTGAGCCGGCCAATTCAACAATTGCACAAATAAGTTGTGGTGCTTACATTCCGCCGGCCTGGCAAGAAGCCATCGCATTTCGCCCGCCTGCGGCCGTACAGGTCTGCTGTGAAAAGGGACTGGCCTTTGTCGACCTCCCCAATTCGCTGATCTGGTTTGACGAAGCAGGTCGGCATCAAGAGTCGTTGGAATCTGAGATGGCCGTCGGCCAACAATTGCTGACGCAGTTCCACCGCGCCGTGACGAGTCTGGTCCGTAAAATGGGCGATTTGGAAGACGTCTATCGCAGTTTGCGACTGCTCCAAGCCGCGCGTGATAGCGCACACTCGCGCACGGCTATCGTGCTAGAGGATTAGGCTAGGCGTTCTGCAGCGACTCACTACCGGTGGCTTACCGTGACGCCGCCCGCCAAGCCGGCTGCCAGGTAGACCGCGCCCTGAACGGGATCCTCGATCGGCGCGAAATTTATAGCCCGCGGGTGCTGTTGCAGCCGCTGCTGCAGCCGCTGACGCAGAGAGCTGGAACCCAGCAGCACTCCCCCTGTCGCCGCTAGCGTCACCGGCTCCGCACCCAAGCCCAACTGCGCATCGACGGCCAACACAAGCTGACACAGCTCTGCAGCGGCTCGATCGAGGATGTCGACAGCTTGGCTGTCTGCTGCGGGATTGTCTGCTGCGGGACTGTCTGCTGCGGGATTGTCTGCTGCGGGATTGGGCCGCTCGGCTAATTCGACGACCACTTCGGCCAGCGATGCAATGCGGCGACGATCGAACTGCGGATCATAAATGACACCGATTAACTGAGCTGGATCGGTCAGTTCGAGCCGATGCAGCAAGGCTGGCAACAAGTGCGTAGCTGGGCCCCGCCCGTCGACTGACCTGCA
Organism: uncultured Pirellulaceae bacterium; assembly: GCA_934278005.1. GTDB lineage: Bacteria > Planctomycetota > Planctomycetia > Pirellulales > Pirellulaceae > Aureliella. The sequence continues at coordinate 20,367 of CAKQWG010000019.1, forward strand.
AGCCGCTCGCAGCCCTTGCAGCGCAATCCAGTAGCCGCTCCCCTCGTCGCCCAGGAGATATCCCCAGCCCCCGGCGCGAGCTTGCTTAACACCTGGGGAATGCTCGTCTCCCGGCCCGGGCTCGCGCGCGCAGCACCCCCAAGCCATCGAACCCGTTCCACAAATCAACGCTATGCCACTCATCTGCGCCAGCTCGTGCAGCGGTCGCTGGGCATACGCGGCAGCCAGCACAGGCAGCGCATCGCCGGTGACTTGCGCGCGGCGGGCGATCTGGGAGTTCAGGCACCATTGCTCAAGTCGTTTCTGCTCGTCGACGCGCCCCGCACCGGCCACCCCCATGCAGACTGCCGCGGCTGGATAACGTTCGCACTTCGCCGAGCTATAAGCCGCTTCAATGGCCCGCTTGATATTGTCCGTTGCCGCTTCAAAGCCGATGGCGCGTAGATTCCCAGCCCCCGCCGAACCATGGCCGATCACTTGAACCTGCTCGGCCAACGGGCTTGAGGCTGAGGGCTCTGACGAGTTCGCGCGCTGCCAGCTTGGAACTCTTGCCAGCCAAGCCTTGGTCTTGGTTCCCCCCGCGTCCACGCCGATGATCAGTTGCGAATTCTCCAAGTTGCATTCCTATGTAGAGAGCGCCAGACCCGTGTTTTTGCCAAAGGTATTTAATCGGTTAAGCATCTGGCCACAAGGTGGGGAATGCATCCTGCTTGCCGCGCGGTGGGATATGCATCCTGCTTGCCGACACTCGATGCCAAGCAGCGAGGTATGCATCCTGCTTGCCGAGAGTGGATGCTTTTTTCACAAGCTAGAAGCTTACACCACTCACAAGCTAGAAGCTTACGCCACCTGACAACGCCATTAACCGTCGAGGGCGGCACGCAGCTTTCCAGCGGCCTGTTTGAGACGCTCGCGGGCGACCACCGGAGTAACCTGTGCCAGCTCCACCACGATCGCGGTCTTGACCTCTCCGTCGCTCAGTTGCAGTAGCTCAGCGGCGCGCGCTTCGGACACATCGGTAATCGCTTGCACGATGCGGATGCTGCGGGCCTTGAGCTTTTGATTTGAAGCCCGGAGGTCGACCATCAAATTGCCGTAGGTCTTGCCCAGCTTGATCATGGTGGCGGTGGTGAGCATGTTCAGCACAAGCTTGGTTGCAGTGCCGGCTTTGAGGCGCGTAGACCCACTGACGACTTCAGGGCCAACCACCGGAGCGATCATAATCTGTGCGCTCGGAGCCATTTCCGAGTGAGCGTTGCAAGCCAGTCCGATCGTCGCCGCGCCAATCGACCGCGCGTAATCCAGGGCAGAAATGACGTAAGGCGTTCTTCCGCTAGTTGCGATGCCGACCAGCACATCCCGATCGCACAAGCTGTGCGCTTGCAAATCGTCGATGGCCAACTGTCGATTGTCCTCCGCGCCTTCGATCGCGTTGGTGAGCGCTTCGCGGCCACCGGCAATAATGCCAACCACCATGTGTGGCGGTGTGTTAAATGTTGGAGGGCACTCCGATGCATCGAGCACTCCCAGCCGTCCGGAAGTTCCGGCGCCAATGTACAACAGTCGCCCGCCGCTGGCCAAGCGTGTTGTAATGACATCGATGGCGGCTGCGATCGGCTCGCGCTGGGCTGCCACGGCTTGAGCCACCAATTGATCCTCGCGATTGATCAGATCGACCATTTCGAGGGTTGACAAAGCGTCGATATTGGCCGAGTTTTCATTGCGCAACTCGGTCGTCATCGCGGTGTGATGGGCAGGCGTGGGGTTCAAGAGCATGTTACCGTTGAGTAGTGGTTAAGGCGAAACTTCGTCCCATTTTACACACGCCAAGCCTGACGCCTATCGCCCGGTCTGCTAGTATGTGCACTATTGAGCGACCGCCCCTTTGAGCCCCAGTGGAGAGATTCATGCCGTATGCCATCGGCACAATAGATTTAATCGTATTGCTCGTCGCGGTCGGCAGTTCAGTCGCATTGGGGCTCTATCTAAGCGGCAAAAACACGTCGGTCGAATCCTACCTGTTGGGTGATCGGAATTTGCCGTGGTGGGCTATTCTCGGTTCGATCGTAGCAACGGAAACCAGCACGGCTACTGTGCTATCGGTGCCGGGCGAGGGCTATGGCCCGACCGGTATGCGGTTTTTGCAAATGGCCATGGGCTACATTTGCGGTCGCTGGATCGTCGTGCAGGTCCTCTTACCGCTGTATTTTCGCGGTACTTTGTCGAGCGCCTATGAGGTGCTAGGCATGCGATTCGGGGAACGCGCAAAGCGAACTGCCTCGTTGATCTTTCTCGTAGCCCGCAACTTGGGCGATGGCCTGAGACTCTTTCTGGCAGCCAGCGTGCTGCAGATTCTAATCGGCTGGCCGCTGCCACTGAGCGCTATCATCGTGGGTAGCGTGACGATCCTCTACACCTATTTCGGCGGCATGCGCTCAGTGGTATGGAACGACTGTATCCAGTTTGTCATTTACATGCTGGGAGGCGTGGCCAGCGTGTTTGTGATCGTCGCCAACATTCCCGGCGGCTGGGCAACTCTGTGGGAGTTCTGCGAGACTCATCAAAAGCTGCAGGTCTTAGACTTTGATTGGAACGCCAAGTACAGTTTTTGGGGCGGTGTGTTCGGGGGAGCCTTCCTGACTATCGGCACCCACGGCACGGACCAGATGATGGTGCAGCGCTATTTGAGCGCCCGCAGTCAGCGCGACGCAGCGCGTGCGCTGCTGGCCAGCGGCTTGGTCGTGCTGGCGCAGTTTGCGCTGTTCTTGTTCATCGGCGTGCAGCTGGCCGCCTACTATTCGCACGTCGATGTAGCCGATGTGCCGGAGAAGGCCGATCAAGTTTTCGCGCATTTTATCATTCATGTATTCCCCAAAAACACCGGCTTAGTGGGCTTGATGCTGGCCGCAATCATGGCCGCTGCCATGTCGACTCTATCCAGTTCGCTCAACTCGTCTGCCTCGGCGGTCATCAACGACTTTGTAATTCCCATTCGCAAGCGAGCGAATCGCGAATTGCAACCGCAGCAGTTACTGGCGCGAACGCGTCAACTAGCGATCGCCTTTGGGATCTTGCAGATTGTGATCGGTATGTCCGCGCAGAATTTTGGCGACACGGTAGTGAGCAATGCGCTGCGGATCGCCGGTTTCTCATCGGGTTTGATCTTGGGCTTGTTCGCCTTGGGCATCATGACTCGCCGCGTGGGACAGCTCGCCGCCTTGATCGGTTGTGCAGGTGGCTTTATGGTGCTCTCGCTGGCGCAGTTCGTGGCACCGTACTACGACTGGGTGATCTCCGTACCGTGGCTAGCCCTGACCGGTGCCGCCAGCACGTTCGTGCTGGGCTATCTGGCTTCGTGGCTAGTCCGCAATGATCTTGACATGGGTCGTGAAATAGGTACCGAGAGCCGATGAGTTTTTCACGCGATGGCTACTTTGCTCAATTGCAGCGATGGCTAGCCATGGAGGGAGAGGCGGAGCGTCAGCGCATGGCTGAACGCCGCCAATTGCAGCGCAGCGGCGACGCCGAGCGCACGGGCGAAACCATCATCAACCTGCGGTTATCCGACCATCGCACTGGGCTGGCCGGGCGTCTGCTGCTTGACTTAGTGAAAGTCAATTCGGATCGCTTGCCGATGAACCGGCTCAAGGTCGGTTCGCCGGTAGTGCTGTCCGACAACGACGATGCGAGCGACGATGGGGTGCCGGGCGTGATCAGTCGTCGCACGTCAACGGCCATACAGATCGCCGTCGATCGCTGGCCGGAGTCCGAGCGGTTTCGGCTCGACCTGTCGCCCGATGAGAGCACGCGTCGCCGGCAACTGTCCGCCATGGCCGCGGTCCGCAATTTAACTGGTGCAGCCGGTCGCCTGCGTGACTGCTTATTGGGGGAGCTGCCGCCGCGCTTCGACCAGCCGCCCAAGATCACCTTCGCCAGCGAACTCAATCCACCGCAACAAGCCGCTGTGCGGTTCGCACTATCGGCCCGCGATGTGGCCATTATTCACGGGCCGCCGGGCACCGGAAAGACCACCACGCTGTCGGAGATCATTTATCAAGCTGTGCAAATGGGCCAGCGCGTACTAGCCTGCGCGCCCAGCAATACAGCCGTCGATAATTTGCTCGAACGCCTAGTGGCACGCATGCCCAGCGTCGTCCGCGTTGGGCACCCAGCCCGCGTCTTTGAGGCGCTGCGTGGGCATACCCTGGACGAACTGGTGGAAGCCGATCGCATGAGCCAAGTGGTCCGCGACATGTGGCGCGACATCGATGAACTGATGCGCGCGGCCGCCAAACCGTCGCGCTCTCGCGAGGCCAATCGCGAGCGTGGCGAACTGTATGCCGAGGCGGGGCGGTTGAAACACGAAGCTCGGGCGCTGGAGCGCAACACAATTCGCAGCATCATCGATTCGGCCGATGTCATCTGCACCACGACCACCATCGATGACGACCTGTTGGGCGACCGGCGTTTCGATCTCGTGGTCGTCGATGAAGCTTGCCAGTGCACTGAGCCGACGATCTGGCAAGCGATGCTGCGCGCGGATCGGTTGATCTTGGCCGGCGATCACTGCCAGTTGCCACCCACCGTGGTCTCTACTGAAGCGGCTCGCGAGGGATTTTCGCGCAGTACCATGGAACGCCTGATCGAAGATTTCGACCAACAGGTGTACCAACGCTTGGTAGTGCAGTATCGCATGCACGAAACCATCATGAACTTCTCCAGCCAACAGTTCTACGACGGCCAGCTCATTGCCGATGCATCGGTCAAATCCCACACGCTAGCCGATTTGGTCGAACACAAGGAATTGGCGGCCCAGCTGCCGATCATCGAATTCTGGGACACGGCAGGCGCCGAATGGCACGAGGAACTCGAGCGTCACGGACAGAGCAAATGCAATCCGCGCGAGGCCACGTGGGTCATTCAGCAAGTGCAGCAGCTGCTCGACCTGGGGCTGGAACCGAGCCAGATCGCCGTCATCGCGCCCTACGCTGCCCAGGTGCGGCTGCTGCGCAATCGCTTGCAGATAGATGGCTTGGAGATCGACACCGTCGATGGATTCCAGGGCCGCGAGAAAGAGGCGGTGGTGTTATGCTTTGTGCGCAGCAACAGCATTAGTGAAATCGGATTTCTGGCCGATACGCGCCGCACCAACGTGGCCCTGACCCGCGCCAAGCGACTGTTGCGAGTTGTCGGAGATAGTGCGACGCTGGCCTGTCATCCATTCTACCGCGAGCTGATCGACTACTTCGAACTGCACGACGCCTATCACAGCGTGTGGGAACTGGGCGACGCGTGAACGCGGCTCAGGCACCTCTAGCGCCGAACATCGGACGCACGAGTGTGACGACCAACAGGCATAGGCTGCCGGCTAGGACCCCCAGCAGACCAACGGCCAACAGTTGCGCAAGGCTAACCATGATAGGACCGGCCGCTTCGATAGCTGCTAGCGGATGTGTAATTCGCTCGATGGCATGATGTATGGCTGGGATCCCGTGGCTGATGATCCCCCCGCCGACTAGAAACATGGCGGCAGTGCCGGCGATCGACAAGAATTTCATCAGATAGGGCGTCACGCTAATCAAAAACCACCCCAGGCTATGCACTAGCGTGGGGCCTGAGCCTGCCTCGCGTTTGCGAGCCAGCAAGTATCGCCCTAGATCGTCCAGTTTGACGATGCCGGCCACCAAGCCATACACACCAACCGTCATTAATAGCGATATAGCGCACAGCACGAGCAGTTGTTTTATCAGCGTTTCGCTAGCCACGGTGCCCAGCGTGATGATCACTATCTCAGCCGATAAGATGAAGTCGGTGCGGATCGCGCCGCGGATTTTGGTTTTTTCAACGGCTACTAAATCGACCTTTGGGTCCTCAACGGCTAAGTGCAGCTCTTGCTCGTGAGCCTCAGATTCGTTGGAATGGAGGAACTTGTGAGCCAGCTTCTCGCAGCCCTCAAAGCACAGGTACAGGCCACCTGCGATCAGCAGCGGAGTGATCGCCCAGGGGGCCAGCCAGCTTAACAGCAGCGCGGAGGGGACTAAAATGCACTTGTTGAGCAGCGAACCTTTGGCTACCGACCAGACGACCGGCAACTCGCGCTGGGCTGCCACACCGCTGACCTGCTGAGCATTGAGAGCTAGGTCGTCACCTAAAACTCCTGCGGTTTTTCTAGCGGCAACTTTCGTCAACAGGGAGATATCGTCCAGGATGGTAGCGATATCATCCAAAAGCATCAACAAGCCGCTGGCCATACACGTATTTCCGTTTTAGGTTTCGCAGAGAAGCTCTATACGCGTTCTTCCATCGGGACGATCTCTCGCTGGGTTGGTCCCATGTAGATCTGTCGCGGACGGCCAATGCGGTTGGTGGGCGACTGGTGCATCTCGACCCAGTGTGCGATCCAGCCAGAGAGTCGACCGATAGCAAATAGGACGGTGAACATCTGCGTCGGCAAGCCCATGGCGCGATACACCACGCCAGAGTAGAAATCGACATTGGGATACAGTTTGCGCTCGATGAAATACTCGTCGCGCAGCGCGGTCTCTTCAAGCTTCATGGCCACTTCGAAGAGTGGATCGGCCAAACTCATCTTGCTCAGCAGCTTGTCGCAAGCCTTCTTGATGATCGTAGCCCGCGGATCGAAATTCTTGTAGACGCGATGCCCGAAGCCCATCAAGCGGAAGTTGTCGCGTTTGTCCTTGGCCATGTCGACATACTTCTTGACGTTTCCGCCATCGGCCACGATCTGCTGCAACATGTTGACGCACGCCTCGTTGGCCCCGCCGTGCAGCGGACCCCACAATGCGCAAATGCCAGCCGAAATAGAAGCGAACAAGTTGGCGTTGGACGATCCCACCATGCGGACGGTGGAGGTGCTGCAGTTTTGCTCGTGGTCGGCGTGGCAAATCAACAGTAGATTCAGCGCCTCGACCAACACCGGATCGGGTTCATAATCCATGGTCGGTACGGCGAACATCATCCGCAAGAAATTTTCGCAGTAGCTCATGTCATTCTGCGGATACATGAACGGCTGGCCAATCGACTTCTTGTAGCTGTAAGCCGCGATGGTCGGCAGTTTGGCCA
>CAKQWG010000020.1 GCA_934278005.1 uncultured Pirellulaceae bacterium
GGTCCGACGCTCCGCGTCGGTAATTCAACGCACGTTACAAATCGTGAGCTGCGAATCCTCTCGAGCCATATGCTTCGCTAACTCGCGAGTCATATGCTTCGCTAACTCGCGAGCCATATGCTTCGATCGCTCACGAGCCATATGCTTCGATCACTCACGAGTTATATGTTTTAAATGGCGCGCAGGGGAACGACGCGGAGCGTCGTGCCACACTGCGGCCGCTGAAGTGTGGCCCGACGCTCCGCGTCGGTAATTCAACGCACGTTACAAATCGTGAGCTTCAAATCCTCACGAGCCATATGCTACTCTAACTCTCGAGCCATATGCTTCGTTAACTCGCGAGTTATATGCTTCGCTAGCTCTCAAGCCATATGCTACTCTAACTCGCGAGCCATATGCTTCGCTAACTCGCGAGTCATATGCTTCGATCGCTCGCGAGTTATATGTTTTAAATGGCGCGCAGGGGAACGACGCGGAGCGTCGTGCCACACTGCGGCCGCTGAAGTGTGGCCCGACGCTCCGCGTCGGTAATTCAACGCACGTTACAAATCGTGAGCTTCAAATCCTCACGAGCCATATGCTACTCTAACTCTCGAGCCATATGCTTCGCTCACTCACGAGTCATATGCTTTAAATGGCGCGCAGGGGAACGACGCGGAGCGTCGTGCCACACTTTCTAGCAAAAGGCGTTACGGCTTAGCTGAGCTCTCTGACAGTGAAGCTAGGTACGCCACCAAGTCGCGCAGTTCGCGGCGATCTAGATGCTGCAACAGGTCGACGGGCATCGATGATTTACCCTGCTTGCGTGAAACGACCTCATCCACAGGCACGGTGAGCACCTTATTCTCTGCGTCGATCAGCTCAATCATCTCATCGGTCTCGCGACGCAAGATGCCGCTAACTACTTGGCCGTCTTCGTTCAGCAGGATCACCGTTTCGAAATTCTCGGCGATCTTTGCGTCTGGGTCGACGATCGACTGCAATAGATAGGGGGCATCGCGAGTCTTCGCGATCAGGCTCAGGTCTGGTCCGACCTCTCCCCCCTGCCCGTCCACTTTGTGGCACCGCACGCAAGATAATTCAGATTTGTTGAAAAATAGTTCTCTTCCTCGCGCAGCGTCGCCACCAGCCAGGCTGGTTCGATACTCGGCCAGCGGATCGCTGTGGATCAACTGCGTTTGGTAGGACTTTAACTGTTGCCCAGTAGCTTCGGCAACTCTTCCCTGGGCCGCTTCCGTAACGTTTAGCCAGACGTCGGCAGGGAGCTTGCCAGCGATGTAGTCTGCGACCCCGCGCTCGATCAGTTCGCTCGCGAGAGGACTGTCGATGCTGGAGAGCGTATCCCAGGCTCGCTGCCGCTCGACAGAGCTGCTGGATTCAATGGCGCGAGTTAGCTCGAGTACAGCTGCGGCGGGATCTAGAGTGGCCAGGGAATCTAAGGCTTGGGAGCGGACGAGCGGCTGCGCGTCTTGGAGCAGTTCACGCACCACGTCTAGCGACTTTTCAGCATCGAGCTTGACGACGCCAGCCAGAGCGCCGCTGCGAACGGCTGAATCTCGCGAGCCGTCGCGGGCTAGGGCGGCTAATGAGTCGCTCACGTTTTTCAGGTCCAAAGCTACGGCCGCCGCGATGGCTGCAGCTACTTGTTGGTCGGAGCCAACAAAGATCCGGCCTAGTTGCTCAGTAAAAGCCGCCACGGCAGCATCGCTCGAACGGGTACCCAGCGGCGCGAAGCGGTTCATCACTCGGTCCAGCTGACCTGGCTTGGCCCAGCTGGCGAGCATTTCAGTGGCCTCGATGCGCATGCTCGCAGGCTGCCGCTGATCGCCGGCCACGCGAGCGATTGTGGCTGCCGCCGCTGGGCCGCCCAATCGAAAATTAGCATTGAGGATGCGGTGCAGCAGCGGCTCCGCAACGGGGCCGGCCTGCATATCCTCTTGCTCTAGCATGGCGGCCAATTGCGGCAGCGAAACATGCAGCTCGGGCACATCGTGAATAGCTCGCGCCGCCTCCAGCTTTACCTCTGGCGAATCGTCGTCCAGGAAAGCCGCGATTTGCTGGCTGTGAAGCTTGCGCAGCGCCACCACGACCGCCAGTCGCACCGACGGACTGGCGTGTTGACGCAGCTTAGCCAACTCTTGGGGATGCGCACTGCCAATGCCTCGCAGGGCCATGATGCCGGCATGCCGCAGGCCGGGATCCTGATCGCGGTTGGCGGTCAACATCTCGAGCGTCGGCAGGAGGCCGCTAGCCAAGTGCAGTTCGCCTACCGCAAGGCAGGCAGCATACCGCACGCGTGGTTCGCTATCGCCAATCAGTCCCAACAGGTCGCGGCCAAAAGCCTCCAGCTTGAGGTCGCCCACTACGCTGGCCGCAGCAGCGCGGACGTCAAAGTCTTCATCCGCCAGCGCTGCGTGGATACTGCTAGCGATGCTGTCGCGCAGATTTGGGTTTAAACGTGCTGCCTGACCCATGCCCCACACGGCGTGCAAGCGTGGCAGGGTGCCGGCCGTCGGCTGGGTAATCAGCTCGGCAAACGGCGCGATTAGTCCGCGCTGAGCCAGTTCCCACTGGGCTTCATTGCGAATCCGACGATCGATGTGCCGCAGTAACTGTCCCAACCGTTCTTCGCTCAGCTCGCTAAAGCCGGCGGCAAGTAAGGCTTGTACTTCGCGAACCACCGACTGTTGTTGGGCGGCCGCATCGTAGAAGCGATAGACCCGGCCCTTCCCCTCGCCTGTCCAACCGTTGACCCAGTCGCTAACCCACAGCGCTCCGTCAGGACCAAATTCGACATCGGTTGCCAGGATGTTCCAGATCGGCTCCTCGGATCGCTCAACCGTCCAAAACGCCCCTTGCGACTGCGTTCGGATCAGTCGAATACCACTGTTACTCGCTCCGCCGCGGAAATCGACCATGAAAAAACAATTGGCAAAGTCTCCCTCCAAACCGGTCCCTGGATAGCTGGTCAGCCCTGAAGGACCATCGCCAATATTCGCAATCGGCGGAATCGTATAGGCGGGAGTTGCGGCCGAAAACGGATGCCATATCCGCTCGCGATTGAACGGACCACGATCGGGAATGTATTGGTACATCATGCGCCAACCGCTATCGCCACCTTGCATCACATTTACCCAGCGGGCCTTGTCTCCGCTGTCGGAATTGTTGTCACCGGTGAACAGATAGCCGTAGTCATCAAAGGCCAATTCCTGTGGATTGCGCAAGCCCGTGGCAAACACTTCCAATTGGCTGCCATCCAGTTCACAGCGAAACACAGCGCCGCTTTCCGCATCGTGCAAGTGCGCGTGCGGCGTTTGGATGTTGTACCCGCGATCGCCAATGCTAAAGTATAGCCGACCATCCGGGCCGATCACCAAGCCGTGTAGGTCGTGGCCGCGAAAGGCTACTCTAACTCCGTAGCCTTCATGGAGCACTTGCCGCTGGTCGGCTTGCCCATCTCCGTTCGAGTCAGTTAATAACCATAGATTCGGGATGCACGTAAAGTAGGCCTGGTTGCCACGCACCAGGATGCCAGCCCCTGAACCACTTTCAATGTTGTTGAAACCTTCAGCATAAATTGTCGAACGATCGGCTACCTGATCAGCGTCAGTATCTTCAACCAGCCGCACGCGATCGTCATGCTGGGTGTATTGTTGGGCAGTCGGCCCCAGCAGCCGAAGATGGTAGTCGATCCGGTCCTGTATCGATTCAGCGGCCAAGTCAGCTAACAACCATTCGTTGTCGTGGCTGCGATTGTCGGTCACGCCTCGGTCCTGCCGAAACGACTCGCACACGAACAGTCGCCCGCGATTCTCAACGGTTATTGCGACTGGATTGGCTACATCGGGTTCGGCTGCGAAGAGTTTGATCTCCCAACCGGCCGGCTTTCGAAAACTACCAATTGCCAACTGTGCCTCGTCCGAAGCGGCCAGCGGTTGATCTGCCGCCGCGTTCCCGCCACCGCTCTCGGGCTGGTCGTCATCGGCACAGGTCGTTCCAGCCGCAGGCCCGCCTAAAATCAAGCACAGAGCGAACAGCCGCAGAGCTAACGCGGGACGGGTCAGACCAGCCAATAATGGTTGCATGAACATAGAATTCTCACAGGGCTCAAACACTTAGGAATGCAAGCCTCCATTCTACTTGCTCGCCCGGCACCTTGGCAGCAAGACGCATCCCGGCAGCGACAACTGTCCCAGGTTATTTCCAGATGCGATTGCGATTGCAGCTGCGTCAGGCATGAGGCGTGAGCCGCCACGGCCTGCCTCTCGGACATCCTACCTGTCGCCAGGTGCATCGCCCTCACACTATGGATCCACCACGCGCAGCAGCGGGTCGCCCATCGCTACCATGATTTTGTATAAATCCAGCTTGAGCTCGCTCAACACGCGTGCGTGCAGCGGAGACTGACTTAGATTGCGCGTCTCCAACGGGTCCGCCCGTAGGTCGTACATTTCGTATTTGTCGATCAAGGGATAGTAAATCAGCTTGGCGTTGCCGCGGCGGACCATGCGCTGTCGATTCCGCTCGTATGCTCCATAGATCAATTCGTACTGCTGCGATTGTTGACCGCGGATCAACGGTAGCAGGCTTTTGAATTCGACGTGAGCGGGACGCGATACTTGCGCCCACTCCAGCGCGGTAGGCACAAAGTCCTGAACATAGACGGGCGTGGCGATGCGTTTACCGGCTGGGATGCCCGGCCCGGCCACGATCAGCGGTGCTTTGAGGCTATGTTCATACATGTTTTGTTTGCCCATCAAGCCGTGTTGGCCGCAGGCTAGTCCGTGATCGGAAGTCATGACGATGTAGGTATTATCCGCTTGTCCGGTGCGTTTGAGTTCACCCAAGATTTTTCCAATCTGCTGGTCCAGGTGAGTTATCAGCGCGTAGTATTCTTGGCGATGCAGTTGCACGGCTTCCGGCGTGCGAGGCCACGGGGCTAGGCGTTCGTCGCGCAGCGTGCGACCCGCTCCCATGGCCTCCATGAACGGATGTTGCGGTTGAAAATTGGCCGGGACCTTGAGTCGGCTTCGCTTATACCGTTCGACGACCTTGCGCGGCGACTGGCGCGGATCGTGAGGCGCATTGAAGGCTAGATACATAAAGAACGGGCGGTCGCTGTCAGCGGTCTGCTTTAGAAACGTCTGGGCGTCATCCGCCAAGACCTCGCTCCAGTGCTTGCCACCCTCCCAAAAACCACCCAGACGCGTGTCCCACGGAGTCCAGTCCTGCTTATTATTCGGACGCTGATAGGCGGACTCTAGCGAACCTGGCATGCCGGCTCGAATATGCAGCGTCTGATCGTAGATCCGATCGGCGGCAATGCGGACATGCCATTTGCCCGTCATAAACGTCTGGTATCCGGCTTGCCTAAGCATCAGCGGCAGCAGCCGACCGGCCTGCGCCTCTTTGTCCAGCGAGTTGTCCACGGCGTGCGCCCGCCACAAAAAACGCCCCGTGTTGAACATGGCACGGCTAGCTAAACACACAGCCCCGTTCCAGCCACCCATGCTATAGGCGTTGTCGAAGGCGGTGCCACTACGCGCCAAACGATCTAGATTGGGCGTGATGATCTCCGTGTTGCCCAACGCCGCAATCGTGTCGTAACTCTGGTCGTCAGTCAACAACAACAAGATATTTGGCTTGGCTTTGCTAGGTTGCTGCGCCCAGCTGGATTCGGCTAATAGGATTATGGCTGCGAGCCACAGTACAGGGCCTAGCCTTAACCAACGCACATACATAAACCAACTTTCATTCAGCCGCACAGCAAGCGATAGCGGCCTGAGCTAGGGCAGTGAGTTACTCCGCGGCGAGCCACGCAGCGCTCGATCACATCATCACATCATCACATCATCACATCATCACATCATCACATCATGCGTTTTGCAGAGTGGACGCGACAAGTCGATAGGGGGATTCAATTGGATAGGCCGGATTATACCAAGCCAACCCGTGTAGTTGGACCAGCCTGCTGGCGAAACTCCCATCGCTGCTGGCGCTTTCGATTATTCCGGTGCTATGCTTGAACGAGCCCGAGTTTTCTCACGCATCGTACGCCATGCATGGCCATTGCTTTCCATGTTAAGTGCATATCCATGAGCCAATTAGCCAGCCCTCCAACAGTTTGGCGGCGCCACGCGCTCCTGCCGCTGCTGTTCGGTTGCTTACTGATGGCGGCCCTACTACTGATGTTTAGCCCAAATTATCATTGGGATGCACACAAGGGTGACAGTCCGTATGGTGCCGATTTCCTGCAAGAGTGGACGGCTGCCAGCATGCTTGGCGCCGGCCAAGCGGGGCAACTCTACGATGCGGCAGCCTTCCAGGCCTGGCAACACGACCCACGCGTCATTGGGTTTGAATGGAACGCTAACTCTTATTACCCCGCCGTTTATCCACCTCCCTACTACTGGTTGTGCACGCCTTTGCACTGGTTTAGCTATCGCTGGGCTGTGCGTCTGTGGTTAGGCCTCGCGCTAGTCGCACTACTAGCTGCCGCGTGGGTAATTCAGCGTGCGGTGGGTTGTGACCCTGAACAACCACCAGACGCACTTTGGTTCTGGCCGGCGATGCTCCTCTTTCCGCCATTGCTGTTGGGGCTGAGCATGGGACAGAAGGGGCCGATATGGCTGCTGGTCTTCAGCGCAACGTGGTTGCTAACGCGTCGCGGCAAACCATGGGCGGCTGGATTAGTCTTTGGGCTGCTGTCGATCAAACCGACGCTCTTTTTTCTCCTGCCGTTGATCATGTTGCGGCACGGACAGTGGCGTTTTGTGATCGGTGCCAGCCTAAGCTGGGCCGGGCTGTGGGGAGCGGCTGCGTGCGCACTGCCCAGCCACCTATGGACGGATTTCCTGACCGTAGCTCGCTCGGCAGGAGACTATCATCAACATGCCGGCTATCAACTGATGTGGTCAAGCAACCTGCCGGCATTGATTGCCGGACTACCGCAGTGGGTGCCGTGGTGGGCCAGCAGCCTGCTATGGGTCATACCAGCCGCCTATGTGCTCGGCCGAATCGCCCTGCAGTCACAGCTCCAGTTGCACAATCCTCGAGACCTATGCCAAGTGTTGCTGGCCACCTGCCTGCTCAGTCCACACTTGTACGCCTATGATCTAGTGGTACTACTGCTGCCTATATGCGGCATGTGGCCTACGCACCGCCGCGCAGCGGTAGTGATTTTAGCGGGCCTGTGGCTAGGCATGCTGGCCAGCCAACCGTGCCTCAGCGCGGTCGGCGTGCCACTCATGCCCCTAGTTCTATTAGCCCAGTTCTACTGGTTATCGACGGTTAGGCCGGCCCAGTCGTCTGTGCGAAAGGGAGTCAACGGTAGACCGACCGCGTCGTACATGTTGCAAACAGGATTATCGGCCCAGGCGTAACGCACTGCCACTGGCTTAGCTACAGCCGCACTGGATACCTCCACACGCTTGTCATCCAAGATTTTTGCGTCGGCCCACACAAATTTTTTGTCTTCGCCAGCGATCGCAAATCCGACCGGCTGTCGGGTATCAAAGGGACGCCAACCACCGTCGATATGGTCAAAGGTCAAGATGATTTTATTGCCCGATAGCTCCATCGATTTGTACTGCGGACTGCGACTAGCAATTTCGATACCGTACTCGTTTGCCAGCGCGAGGCGGGCCAGACGCATGCCGACTTCCACTTTGTTCTTGGGGTGGATGTCTTTGCCTTCACCGATATCGATAATCACAGCTTGGCCTGTATGCTTCAATTTGGCCATGGTCATCGTTTGCGCTTCGCGCAGCTCGGCCCATTCGCTCTCGGTCGGCTCTGGCTTCTCTTGCATAAAGTCGGCTAACTGTACCCAGTAGAAGGGGAAGTCGCCCTGGCCCCATTCCTCGCGCCAACTGCTAATCATCAGTGGAAATAGTTCTCGGTACTGGTAGGCTCGCGAAGCGTTAGATTCACCCTGGTACCAGATCGTGCCGCGAATGCCGTAGCCCAAATGGGACTTGAGAACGCCATTGTAAATATTGGCGGGCCGATGATTGCCTGCCAGTGCGCGGTTCAAGTTGTCCAGCTGCTTCTGTTCTTCGGCCGTGCGATCTGGCTTGGCCGTCAGTGTGGCAGCCTGAGCAGCCATGTCATCGAATTGCTTAAGCATTGTAGAGTACTTGCCCGCCGCTTCCAATTTTTCGCGGCTGATCCAAGCTTCACATGACGAACCGCCCCAGGCATTGTTGATCAAGCCAACAGGCACATCGAGCGTCTCTTGCAATTGGCGTCCGAAGAAATATCCCACGGCGGAAAAAGCGTTGACGTTCTCAGGGGTGCAAATTTGCCACTGCGACTTAGGATGCTCCCAGACTGGCTCCTGCGCGCCGACTTGCGGAAAGTTGATCATCCGCAGTTGGGGATTCTTGGCGGTCAGTCGTTCCAGATCGGCGTTGGTAGAGTTGGCCACACTCCACTGCATGTTAGACTGGCCCGAGCAGACCCACACCTCTCCGACCAATACGTCAGCGATGCGCACCTCGTTGTTGTCTCCACTGACGATCAATTCCAGTGGTCCGCCCACTGGCAGTGGCTTGAGCGTAACCTGCCACAAGCCCGCGTCGTCAGCGGCGGTCGACAGACTCTGCTCGGAAATTTTGACGGTTACTTTTTCGCCCGGTGTGGCCTTACCCCACACTTTGTTAGCTTGATCACGCTGCAACACCATGTGGTCGCTAAAAATATTGGTCAGGCTGACATCGGCTCGCACAGGCTCAGCCGTCAGGCTAGCCAATGGCAAAATCGCTAGTAGACTCAGCAGTGAAGCACACCAGTTAGATTTGGTGGGTTGAAAGACCAGCAGAGAATTCATACAGTGGACCTCAAGAGATGAAAGTTTGGAAGGCGCGCTGCAACCGACCACTTGTCAGCCACGAATCGCATTTCAAGGCAGGCTGGTAATCTTAACACACGCCGCTATGCGTTTGTGAGCAAACGCTGTCTGGACTTCGACCTTATTGGCTTTCTCGCTCACGCCAAAACCGTGAACCGGGGATTGCCCAAATAGTGCCGAGCTGTTTGATCGGCCAATGTTTACTTGGCCGCTGCGCTACAACCTGAACAAGGAATCCATTATGGAATTGCAATCTACCGAACAATTGACTCGTGGTAAGTGCTTGCCGTGCGAGGGGGGCGTCGAGCCGTGTACGGTCGACCACAGCCGTCAGCAATTGGCCGCGTTGCACGATTGGCAACTCGATGACTCTGGCAAGCTCATCTCACGCCAGTGGAAGCTGAAAAACTTTGTGCAAGCTATGAAGCTGGTCAACGCGGTTGCCGATTTGGCCGAACAGGAACAGCATCATCCCGATTTGCATCTGACCGGCTACCGCCATGTGCGGGTTGAATTGACCACTCATGCCATTGGTGGTCTGAGCGAGAACGATTTTATCTTGGCCGCTAAGATCGACGCCGCTGCACAAGGCCTGGGCCTGTGAAGCGAATTGCAATTATTGGCGCGGGCGTCAGTGGCCTCGCCGCCGCGCTGGCCCTGGCCGAACATTCGGCAGAGGTACAGGTCACCCTGTTCGAAGGCTCTGGGCGGGCTGGCGGAGTGCTTGAAACAATCCATGACGGCCCCTATTTGATCGAACGCAGCGCCGATAATTTTGCCACGTTGATCCCACACGCCTGGGATCTATGTGTGCAGTGTGGACTGGAATCGGAAATGATCTCGCCGGCCAAAGCCAACCGTCGAGCGCTGGTACTGCATCGCGGCAAGCTGAGGCCGATCCCTGTCGGATTTAGCCTCATGCAGCCGACGCGGATCGGCTCCATTTTGACCACTCGTACCTTATCCTGGCCTGCCAAACTGCGTCTGCTGGGCGAATTCTGGATTCCGCGTCGCACCTTAGACGAAGACGAATCGTTACAATCTTTTTCCACTCGGCGACTGGGCAGGGAGACCTATGAAAATTTAGTGGAGCCGATTGTCAGCGGCATCTTTACCGCCGATCCGGCAACGCTCAGCATGCGCGCCACTATGGCGCAGTTTGTCGAGATGGAAGCCAAGGCGGGAGGGTTGATTCGCGGTCACTTGGCCGCGCGCAAGAAGGACGCCGCTGCCGCAGCCCGCCGCGCCAGCGGAGCTCGCTACGATCAGTTCGTCGCGCCGCGGCAAGGCATGAGTTGGTGGATCGACCAACTCACGCAGCGGCTGCCGGCTAACGCACTACGACTCAATACGCCGGTACAGTCGCTGCGCTGGATGCCCGCTGAGGACGCACATCAGTCGCCGGTCAGTGGCGCTGTGGCCGGCAGTGCGCCGGCTGATAAGGCGAGTTTTGGTCACTGGTTGATTGCTACTCAGCACGAGATTCAAACGTTTGATGCAGTGATCTGTAGCACGCCCGCCGCTATCACGGCTAAGCTGATCGAGGCCACCGCGCCTGAGGCGGCCGCATTGGTAGCCGGTATCCCCTATGCCTCCAGCGCGGTGGTAGCGATGGTCGTCGACGACCATGAGCTGTCGCGGCGGACGGATGCATTTGGAGTGATCGTGCCACGCAAGGAAGGTCGCGCGGCACTAGCCATCAGTTTTGCCAGCCACAAATACCCAGGCCGTACGCCGAGTGGACAAACCTTGCTGCGCATTTTTCTCGGAGGCGCGCTGGCTCCCGAAACGCTCGACCAGAGCGACGCACAGTTGATCGAGTCGGCTCAGCAGGAACTGCGGGCTATTTTAGGCTGGACCGGTCAGCCCGCTCGCTGGCAAGGGGTCATGCGCTGGCGCGAAGCCATGCCACAGTACTTGGTGGGACACGTCGAACGCATGCAGCAACTGAGCCATGCGCTCGCCCCCTTTCCCACGCTTAAACTCTGTGGAGCCGGTTACGCCGGCGTGGGCATTCCCCAGTGCGTCCGCGGCGGCCAACAGGCTGCCCGCGAATTGCTGTAGCTTGGGCCAATCTCTTCCACGCTAGGGTATCTCCAGCCCAACGCGCTAGCCTGTCGTCCCATCGGCATCGATCAATGCCTGCAAACTTTCTTGAGTATTCCCGGGAATACCCCGGACCAGGCGCGCGTCTAACTACATAGAGTCCATCACTTGTCGCTATCTCCTCGTCGCTTAGGAGCACTCTCATGGCCCACTATTCGCGCCTGGTCTCTCTCTTCAGTCAACGCAAGTTGGTATTTTTAGCAGTATTGCCAACGACAGTTTTGCTAACGGCAGGTTGTGGCCGCGAGCAGACGGGCCACGAGCAGACGGGCTACGTGGCCAGCGCACCGCTGGATGGTCCCCGCGGGGAGCTGTTTGAGCACAGCCAAACGATGCCGACGCAGTTCAACCGCGAAGAGTATGCGGCGATTGAAGAGAATCCATTTTTGAAGGCTATGGCTGCACCCCAATCGACCTTCTCGATCGATGTCGACACGGCCTCGTATTCCAATGTGCGGCGCATGCTTCAGCAGGGCCAGCTGCCGCCGCCGGGGGCTGTCCGCATCGAGGAGCTGGTCAATTACTTCAGCTACGATTACGCAGCCCCAAGTGGCGAGCATCCGTTCAGCGTGACTACGGAACTGGCCGTATGCCCATGGCAGCCCGAGCATCAACTGCTGCGTGTAGCACTCAGGGGGCAAGCTCTCCAGCAGCGCGAACGCCCCGCTTGCAATTTAGTGTTCCTGCTGGATGTGTCGGGATCGATGTTGGACGAGAAAAAACTTCCGCTTGTCAAGTCAGCCCTGCAGCTACTCACCGCTGAACTGCGCAAGGACGATCGCGTGGCGGTAGTCGTCTATGCGGGCGCATCGGGTCTGGTCCTAGATTCGACTCCGGCCCGCGAACGCTCAAAGATTCTGACGGCTATCGATGGCTTGACTGCGGGTGGGTCGACCAATGGCGGAAAAGGCATCGAGCTGGCCTACCGCGTGGCTCAGGAGCATCAAGTCGCAGGTGGCATCAACCGCGTAATTCTCTGTACCGACGGTGATTTTAACGTCGGCACCACTAGCGACAGCGCGCTGCTCGAATTGATCCAAGAGCAAGCCCGCTCCGATGTTTTCTTAACCGTGCTGGGCTTTGGCAGCGGCAACATTCAAGATGCCAAGATGGAGCTGCTCGCAGACAAGGGAAATGGTAATTACGCCTACATCGATTCGCTGCTGGAAGCCCGCAAGGTGCTGGTCGAACAAGTCGGTGGTACGCTGGTGACAATCGCCAAAGATGTGAAAGTGCAATTGGATTTTAACCCTCAACACGTCCAGTCCTATCGACTGTTGGGCTACGAAAATCGATTGCTTGGAAACCAAGATTTTCGCGATGATAGTAAAGATGCTGGCGAGATCGGCGCAGGGCACACTGTCACCGCGTTCTATGAACTGGTCCCCGCTGGGATAGCAGAGAAGTCGCCTGAGTCACGGGCCAGTGAGTTCGTACAGCCCAAACTGGTTGCTACTTCAGATTCCAGCGACATGCTGACCGTCAACTTGCGCTACAAGCTGCCTAAGAGTGCACACAGTAGCGAGTTTCAAGTCCGCGTGTCGCCCACCAGCCTCTCCTCGGACCCATCGCAAGACTTTCAGTTCGCATCCGCCGTCGTCGGCTATGGGTTGCTTCTGAGACACAGCCAGCATGCGGGACGCGCCAACTGGGATTGGGTCATTGAAACGGCGCAAGAAAACTGTGGTACCGATGACAACGGCCTGCGCGCAGAATTCGTGCAGTTGGTCAAAACGGCCCGGCGAGTACGTGATAACCAATCGCTGAGCAACGAAGCCCAGCGTTTCTAACGGTTTCAGGATCCGCGGACAATCAAGCTCGTTCGCTGGTTAGTTACGCTGTGCAATCGAGCGGTAGCTGATCAGCTTTAGACGTCCAAAGGGATTGTGCATAGGGCTGTCGGATTTGAATTGATCAGCGGGTGCCGTACGGATTTGGTAACGCGGTCCATGTTCGTCGGCCAGTATATGGCCATCGTCAATCGGCCTTTCGCCCGCACAAACATAGCGCAGAGTTTCGATAATCGTCTCCTGGTCGACATCAGCATCGGCCCGCGACATGACTAGGTCTGGCTTGCCAAGGATGTGCATGCCCATCGTCCAGACTTCCATGCGTCCGCGAACGATGGCCACGAAGGCGAAGCTCAGCGAGTCTGCGTCAGCCGTTTCACTCATATCTATCCAGGCGCTCGCGCCATGGGACAGGCCGCAGTTATCGATGAACACCCCACCGGCACCTGCTTGAAGGACGGCCGCACCAGCTTGCATCATTGTTCGCGCGGCGTCGAGCGAACCGCCAGGGCCGCAGAGGCATACATTGACACTGTAGTCGTCCACAATCGCCAGTTCTTGCGGGGTAGCTGGACGTCGGCAAGATTGGCGAAATACCATCGCAAATTGATCGTCTTTGGGTACCGGGTTGCACTCGATCTCCGCTCCATCGGGTAATACTAAGTTTCGTCCCTCGACGCGAACGCGGTCTGGCAAGCGCGAAAAAAAATCTTCCGGACCACTCCACTTTCCCGGAATCCGCAAAATGGTTTCGATCGCTGGTTGTCGTTTGCTCATCGCATTGCCCCCGTTAATTTAGTCTGTTTTCCTTAGCCTCCGAAATGGCAGGCATCGTGCGAAAAATAAGATAGTTCTGCAAAAAGATCGAGCGGGCGTCAACCTTGGACCCGACCGATCAAACGCTAGGCGACTTATTTTCGGCAGGCTGCCATGTTGGATTGTAGCCGAATTCGCCAGAGGAATTGGAGCCCGCTGACCTCAGGGGACACAGCATCTGTCGCTGCGGCAACATCTGTCGCTGCGGCAACTCCATTCGAAGACCGACGAAAGCAAGCGTTTTTCGCTTCATCATTTATTTGCCGATGCAGAACCGGCCAAAGATCTCGCCCAAGATGTCCTCGCTGTGAACCTCGCCAATCACCGACGACAAATCGTCGATGGCAATCCGCAGTTCGCTGGCCACTAGATCTTCCCCGTCGGCCTGGGCCACAAGAGCTAATGCCCGCTCTATGGCTGCCTGGGCTAACTCCAAGGCGCCGCGGCAGCGCGTGGCCGTGGCGTGCATGGCGTGTGAATGCAGTTGACCACGGGCATCCTGCACTGCCCGGGCGAGCCACGTTCGCAGGCCGTCAATGCTCTGCGGATCGTGCACGCTGACCATCGCCGCGCAGCGCTGGTGCAAATTCGAAGAGGGCTCTGCAGTAGCAGCCAGATCGACCTTGGTGCCAATCCACAGCACGCTCGGCACAATGCTTTGCAAATGGCGATGCTGTGCTTCGAGCCACTCCGGCGTTGGCGGTTGTTGTAAGTCGATGCACAGCACTGCTAGGTCAGCGCGCCGTAGGCGCTCACGCAAGACATCTTGGGCCAGCGCACGCGGTGACTGCTCGTGCAATTCTTCCACACCGGCCGTGTCGGTGATTTCCACGCTCAATCCATCTAGCAATGTGCGAGCGGTAAGCGCATCGCGAGTCGTTCCCGCTTGCGGTGAAACAATAGCCCGCTGTGATCCGACGAGTGCATTGAGTAGCGAGCTTTTGCCCGAGTTGGGCAGGCCGACCAAAACGATTGCTGCATCCCGGGCCCGTGCGCCGCGCGAGCGCAATTGCTCTGCGATGCCCGCCAGCTCACCAGCTATTCGCTGCAGCCCCGCCGATAAATCCGCGGCGGAGATGAACTCGATATCCTCTTCAACAAAATCGAGGCCTGCCTCCAGATGCGCGGTCAACTCCATCAAGCTGTTGCGTAGACGACGCACTGGTTTAGAAATGTTTCCGCCGAGCTGTTGCAGAGCTGTCGTTAGATCGTCGGCCGTTTCAGCTTCGATCACGCCTAGCACTGCTTCGGCTTGGGCCAGGTCCAGTTTTCCAGCAAGAAAGCTACGCAGGGTGAATTCACCACGCTCCGCTGCCACCGCTCCCAGTGTGATCAGTCGCTCCACCAGCGATTCAACAATGGGCATCGAGCCTAAGACATGCAGCTCCGCGCACGGCTCGCCTGTGTAGCTGCGATCGTCGGGCCAGTACAGGATAGTCAGCTCGATACGCCGATCTCCCCAGCCTAAATCGGCGGCTGCGCGCAGAGTTCTCACCGAACTGGCCGTAATATCGTGGCCGATGAGCCGCTCTAACAAGCTTTGCGTTTGCTGTCCACTCAGCCGCACGATGGCGCGCCGCCCCGGCGCGATACCGCTGCCAACGGCGACAATGGTTTGCTGCAAATCAAACTTCATAATGCGCTGCGATGGGGTGTTTGCGATTCGGTGTGACGGGATGCAAAATGATTTTGGAGGTGCTAAGATTCATTGGCTCAGCAGCTTAGCTCGCCTCCTTAGCTAGACTCTCCGCTTCCATACGAAACCGTTCACGATATTCGTTGGGATTCATGCCCGCGTATTTGCGAAATACTAAGTTGAAATACTGGCTGGTAGAGAACCCGCAATCGCTGGCGATCTCTGGTGTCGGTCGCTCTGATTCCAGTAGCATATGCTGGGCCTGGTCGATGCGCAGGCGGAGCCAGTAGTCGTAGGGAGTCACACCGGTCGAGTCCTTGAAAACATCGAACAGCTTGGCGCGGCTACAACCGAGCGTCTTAGCCATCTCTTCGATCGGACAAGGGTTCGCAACGCGGGCGTGCATGAACTCAATAGCCCGCTCGACCGTCTGATCTTGGACGTTATGTCGCACCGTGGCTAACTGTCGCGCAGCTTCCAAAATGATGCCGCACAGCGCCCAACGCAGTTTAGTAATTTCCAATCCCATGTCGGGCAATGGTGAGCTCACCCCGCGAGCCACGGCCTTCGCCAAACTCTTTAACTCGGCATTCATCGGATACGCCCCGCAGCGGGCCGCGGCAAACTGCGAAGACAGCCAGTCCAGGTCGCTTTGAACAAAGGGGCTACCAGCCGTGGCGTGACGCGAGTCAGGGTCGAGCATCAAGCCCACGATCGAGGTCGGCCGGCGAACGTCCTGCAATCCGCGGTGGGACACACGCGGTGCAATGACTAAGTATTGGCCGCCATTGAGATCGACCGTCTTACCGTCAGTAAACTCGTAGACTGTAGCCCCATCGAGCGCCAGGATGAGCTCGTAATATTCGTGGGTGTGCCAAGTAACACGAGCCGCCTTTTGCTTGCGCGCGAAGGCTACGCGGTTGAGCAAATTCAGCCCCAGGCTAGCCCCACTAAGCGTATCCTCAGGATATTCCATCGTCGATTATGTTCCATTTCTTCACGGATCGAACCCATCTTTACTGTGGTTTCGAGCGGAGTAGAGAACCTGGAGAGCTTGGCGTTGATGCGAATCCCCTTGGGCCCTCTAACCTTTACCTTGTCACTGCTCATCGCGGTTAGTACTAAGCACTATTATCATTGCTCAGCGCGTTATTGTGCGACCGCTTTGGCCATAACCACAGCCGCATCTACAATGAACAACGTCAATCCGGCCGCGCTACAAAACTGAATGGACAGTAAGAATAGTCTAGCAGACAATACTGGCGATGGGAATTGAAAAGGATAGCAGGCATGTCCGCACACACAAGCGACCCGGGGGCCCGGTTGAGCCACCGCTTTTTTGCCCAGCCCACCTGCCAAGTCGCCCAGCAATTGCTCGGCAAGCGACTAGTACGCATGACACCTGAGGGACAGCGACTGAGCGGCATCGTCGTCGAGGTTGAGGCCTACCTGTCGCAAGCCGACTTAGCTAGTCATAGCTATCGTGGCCCGAGCCAGAAAAACGCTACCATGTTTCTGGAGCCAGGGCGGCTGTACGTCTACTCCATACACGCTAAGCACTGCTTGAACGTGGTCACTGAACCGGCCGGCAGCGGCGCCGCCGTGCTGATCCGCGCCCTGCAGCCCGACGAGGGACTCGCCGAGATGCTTCGCCACCGCGGCCTGG
Organism: uncultured Pirellulaceae bacterium; assembly: GCA_934278005.1. Lineage (GTDB taxonomy): Bacteria > Planctomycetota > Planctomycetia > Pirellulales > Pirellulaceae > Aureliella. The sequence continues at coordinate 16,866 of CAKQWG010000020.1, forward strand.
GCTTTGACGAAACTCGCGCTGCCGCAGTCGATCGCCGGACGGCGATGGCGGCCACCGCCGGACCGGCCCGCTTGTGCCAGGCGTTGGACATCGATCGCTCCCAGGATGGGCTGGACCTTATCAGCAGCCGCGATGTGTGGCTCGAGACCGTCCCCGGTCTGCCTGCCGCGACCCACATCATCCGCTGTGGACCACGCATCGGCATCTCGCAAGCTCAGGAGCTGCCGCTGCGCTATTTTCTAGACGGCCATTACTTTGTCAGCGGGCTAGCCCGTCATCACTCGTGCGGCCGCCATTGGTCGTTTTCGGAGCTGGGTTGATGCTACGCGGATGGCCCAGGCCACGCTTCTCTAAGCTGGCCACGCACAGTGGTAGCAGTTTTGCCGAGCGTAGCGATCGCGGTTTGAAAATCTCGCTCTTTTCCCAAGCTGGTCGCTCGAATGCGCAGGTCGACATCGGCCTTGACCTAGGTTTTTGTGTGCATATCCGATCTAGGTTGAGGAATTCAAGTCGTGAGCCGCCAAGAGCTGAACAGGCAAACTGACCAGTGGCCAATGCGCCCGACGTGTGCAGTGGGCTCGCAGCGACGCGCTTTCTCTCTAATCGAACTAATCATCCTTATTGTCATCACCGCAATTATCTCGGCCGTTGCCTTCCCACGCTGGCAAGCGTCCGTGGAACGCTCCAAAGTGAATGGTATGCGGCGCACGGTGGAAGCGGATATCGATCAACTGCGCCGACGCTGCGTCAGACGCGGACAGAAAATTTCGCTGACGGTCCTTCCCGCATCTACCTCGCTGCTGATCAATCCAGCCCAACCTGGCTTTATGGGCAATGCGGCGGGAGTCGTGAACTATGCCAGCCGGTTTCCAAACGTACGCTTCTCTGCGGCCAATATCAACGGCGGCTCGACGTGCGACATCAACATGTACGGTGAGTTAGTTACGACCGCCTCCGCCACTGCGATTACCGATGCTGTGCTCACGTTGAGCAGTGGTTCTACATCCAAAATCTGCGACCTGCTGGCCAGCCAAGGCCTGAAGTCCGCCAGCCTACAGGGGCCTTAAGCTATGCCGCATCGGCCGCGTCGAGGCATTCAGTTGCTCGAGTTGACTATCAGTCTGACGACTGCCAGCATGCTGTTGGCAGGGCTGATGGCCTCGATTGTTGTCGCCAACCGGGCGAGCGACCTGGCCAGCTCGCGACAGAACCGCAGCCTGCGCAACTCGGCCGCGCTGGACCGACTGCGCAGCGACTTAGCTGAAGCCGCTCCGGTGCTAGCCCGCTCCGCGACGGCGACCACGCTGTCGATCGGTGATCGAAACGCAGACAATAGCCCCGAGACCATTCAGTACCGCTGGCTCGGGACTGGCACGCCACTGCAGATGTCGTTCAACACCGGAGCCTGGCAAAGCCTGACAACCAATCTGGAAAATTTCCAGTTCGCTTGGCAGACCGGTGCGCCGCAATCGACGCTGCCCGCTCCACCGGCGCTGGAACCGACGCCTAGCTTGGTTTTCCAGTCGCGGACGCTGAGCAGCAATACTCTGATCAGCCGCTCTTTATCGATACCGGTACCGAGCACCTACCGAAGCAACGACCTTTTGGTGCTGGCCGCAGCCGTACGTGGCGACCAGGATGGAGATATTAAAGCGTCTGCAGGCTGGATCAAAGCTGGTGAAAAAACAGACGATGATGAGCGTGTGTCTCTGGCGGTGTGGTATAGCCTGGCTCCTCCCAGTTCGTCGGTCAATATTAGCTGGGACGACTCCGCAAGCTGCTATGCGACACTGGCCCATTTCCAGGTCAATGGCGGGTCGCCGACGCTGGCCAATAGCAAGTTGGCTGAAGGCTCGAGTTCGCGACCCAAAGCACCCTCGGTCGACGCAAAGGCCAACGATTCGCTGGTCGTACGTGTGATGGGAGCGACCGGACCACTTGTCACGCCCGACGCCACTAATATGGATGGACATCTCCCTATCACACTGGCTCGAAGTTTACTGTTCGACCCCATTATTGGCATGGCCTATAGCCATTGTGCTAAAGGCTCGAAGGATTCAGCCGAGTTCAATATGCCGAGTAGTGTTCGCTATGTCACCGCCACCTTGGTGTTCTCGCCATGACTCGTCATCGCCTCCCATCGATGCGCCCGGGACTGAGCCTGCTGGAAACCACGCTGGCCACTGTGCTGGTGTCGCTGACGCTGGTCGGTTCACTGAATTCGTTGGCTTTCGTCTTAAACACTACAGGCCGCAACGCGCAGACACTGCAGGCTGCACAGATAGCTCAAAGACTTATGGCTGAAATCGCGTGCAGACCCTTTCTAGATCCCGACAACAGCTCCAATTCAATTGGACTCGATTCGGGCGAGACAGCCAACCGAGCAACTTGGGACGACTGCGATGATTACCATAACTGGAGCACGACGACGATCACCGACCGCAGCGGTCTAGCGCTGCCCGGTGCCGCTGGATGGAAGCTACAGGTAAAAGTCTTCTATGGTGAGCCGGCCGACCCTCTCAAAAAAGTGAGCAGCTCAAGCCGCTTTAAATGCGTTGAGCTGGTGCTGACGTCGCCTACGGCCCGGCAGTTTACCTACTACGCCCTGCGCGCCGAACGCGGTGTGCTGACCAGTCAGCAGGTCGCCGGTTCGAGCGTTCTAGCCGCCGTCGACCTAAGCCTCCAGGCTGAAGGTAGGTCGTCCGCAACTAGCACGCGCTTGCACAATCAGCAGGAACCCAATTGATGCGCCGAGGAGCCGGATCAACAGCCGCCGCAACAGCAAGAGTCGGATCGGTCTACTTAGCGGTGCTGATGGCTAGCCTGCTGGTCGCCTCGCTGAGCATGTGTGCTATTACGACGGCGCGGTACTATGCGCGAGATCTGCACGAGGAGGCCGACCTGCGGCATGCCCAGTTGGCTGCTGACGCAGCTTTGGAATGGGCCGTTGCCAACATCAACGCGGCCAGCGACTGGAGAACAAAACACACCCACAACGTCGATAGCAACCCGCAGACGCTGGGCGAGGCGACTGTGCGCTATCGCTTGATCGACGATAATGGCAGCTTGACCGCTGATCCGTATGCACCCTGCGATCTGCTAGTCACCGCGCAAGTTCGCAACGCAAAATTTTGTTGGCGGGCGACGTTGGCAGCCGACGGCGATCCGCTCTCCTGTCTCGCCCACGCCGCATCGGCTAAGAGCGGGATCACACCGCAACTGTCAGCCGTGTGGTCCACCGATGGTAGCCTGGCCAGCGGCGGAAACATCAGCGTCGCCATGGGAGCCAGTCTAGTTGCCAACACCTTCTCAGTTGGCAGCACCTCGGGCAGCGTCTATGGTTCGACTAAAAGCATCGCCGCCAAAGATCTCAGCATCCCTTCCGCAGCCGTGATCAAACCTTACCTCAAGATGGGAACGGCCATCCCAGCCGCGCTATTGCCGACTTGGCTGGGGACACTGCTTATAGATCGACAACTCTTGAGCGCTCAGGCCAATACTATTTCCGGCCAACTCAATCCAGCCGGCGTCTACGTCATCGATTGCCAGAATCAATCGATCGTCATCTCCAACTCGCGGCTGCAGTGCACCTTGATTCTAACCAACGTTGGAAACAACAGTCGTGTCGAGCAATCGGTGTTCTGGGAGGCCGGCCGCCCTGACTTCCCGGCTCTGCTGGTTGACGGTCGCTTCGAATTCTCACTGACACGCAACCCTTTGAGCGAATCTAGCGTCAATTTTAATCCTTCCGGCACGCCCTATCGGGGTGTTGCCGATGCTAACAAAACCACCATCTATCCCTCGCACCTGCGCGGCTTGTTCTATGCCAGCGACCGAGTGCAGCTCAATACCGCGTCATCGACCAACGACATCTTTGGACTCATTGTCAGCGGTGAAAGTATTCAAGGCAGCGGCAATCTGTTTATCCATTATCGCGGTACGTTGGCGCAGAACCCTCCACCGGGATTCCGCTCGTTTGACAAAGTTCGCATTACCGCCGGCACGCTCAGACGCGTACCCGCACCATGACCGCAGCCCCCTGTGGCGTAGCGTCGCCTGCGCTGGCCGTCGCTAGGGAGTAGCGAAGTTCATATTGGTTGGCTGTGCCGAAGTGATGATCCCGGGCCCATCGGGATATCCTTCGATGAAATTGGATGGAACGCAATCGCCGGCAGGTGTGAAGGGTACGATGCGCGGGGTTAGAGTTAGAATCACCTCGGTGCGTTGGCTGGAATTATTAGAGCGTCGGAAGAGATGCCCTAGCACTGGGATTTTTCCCAGCCAGGGGACCCAACTTTTGCTGGCCACATCGCTCTCTTTGATCAGTCCCCCAATAATCATTCCCTTGCCATCTGGCAGTAGCACGGTCGTGCTCGCTTCGGTGGTATCTTCTTCGGGCAATCCCGAATCGGGATTGATGCGCCCACCGGACACCTTGGGAGCGACATGCAGCAAAACCTGCCCGTCGCGAGTGATCGTCGGCCGGACATCGAGCACTACGCCGATGTCTAAGAATTCAACGCTCTGTAGACTGCTGGTCTGAGTCGTCGTGGTGACGAAGTAGCCGAATCGCGAGCCGATCTGCACACGCGCCTCTTGACCGTTGACAACTAGGATTTTTGGCGCGGCCAAGGTTCGCACATTCGAATTAGAACAGAGCGCTTCGATCATACCATCCAAGTCGGTGGCCTCGAGCCCGAGCATGAAGCCAGGACTGGCGTCTCCATTGGCGAAGCCTTGCGTGCGCACCCCGACGTGAGCTCCCGAGAGTCGCAGCAGCCCATCTAGATTCACGCCGTGGCGCTGTTCGTTGGTCAGCGTGACCTGCAATACGTGCGCCTCGATCATGACCTGCATCGGAGGATTGTCGACGCTGGCGATGTAGGTCGCGATGGCCGCTAGCCGCTCTGGGAAGTCCTCCACCACAATCCGCTCGCGGGTCTGCCTCGTATTGGCGATATCGATACTGTGCGTAAAGGCTTTTCCCGCTGGAGACGTTAGACCGTTGACAACTTCTAAGACCTCCGTTGCCGAAGTGAAATTCAAATCGAAGACCTGCAGCGTCAGCCCTGGAGATTGGCCGGAATTCCCCTGACCACTACCGGGCTGCGTGACGAAGACGATCTCTCCATGGCGAGACCATACCAAGCCGTTGACCTTCAAAATGGCGTCCAACGCATCCCACAAGGGAACATTGTTGAGTGTCGTATTCACCGTAGCCTGGACGCTCTCGGCCACGACAATGTTGACTCCCGCCTCCTCGGCCAGATGTGCTAGCACTAACCGCAGGTCGACATCCCGGGCAAAGATGTCCACATTGTGCCCCTGGCCCTCGATGGTCAGCTGGCCTACCAAAGGTGGGTTTCTGCGCAGCGGCACGCTTTGCAGATCGCTAGCCGAGCCCTGTGGCCCAACCGAGCCCTGCGCGCTAGAGGGGCCCTGTACGCTAGAGGAGCCCTGTACGCTGTTAGAATAGCGTGCGTCTATGGGGACACTGGGAACCGCATCCCGCTGGAATGCATCGGCCAGCGGAAGCGGATTGCGCTGAGCCAAACTCCAATCGCTGCAGCTTAAGACTATGTACAAGCAAGCAAACAGGCGAGGTAGCCATTTTTGAAGCCTGCTAATCGTCATTTTCAGTCCAAACCGCCTGTACGTGGATACGCCCTCAAACTCTATCGGCTAGGAGCAACCGGATTGTTCGCTAAAGTCGCCGCTTTCGGCAGGATTGCCCCAGTGCGTGTGTGTCGCCTGAAATCTGCTAGCGCTGGCAATTGCTCACGACGTCGTAAGACTGCTGCGAGCCCGGGTTGATATGGCGGTTCGCGCCGATAACTTGATTGCTGGCTTTCCACGTTCCAGCGAAAACAGCGGTCCAGCCCGCGCCTCAGGCGGTCTGACAAAAAACACTGGGCGGATGTTGCTGTGGTCTGCCTGCGCTTGTTACCGACCTCTTCTTGCTCCACAATGCACGCTTACACTTGCTGCAACGGAACTCGTCCCCACCGCTGTGCGTTTTTTATTGGTGTCTGTCAGCCGAGCTGACCTTCAACAAACCTATAGGTGCACGATGAATCGGCTTTTGATGATTGTCAAGGCGCGTCAGCCTGGGCTCCCACTAGCGCTGTGTCTGACGCTTTCCCTTTTCATCTCGGCATCAGCCGTCGCAGACGCGCCGGGCAGCCGCGATGGCGCCGCGACCGTCGAACTCGCTGGCGATTCAAAGCAGTGGCACAAGCTCACGCTCACCCTCGACGGCCCATTTGCTAACGAGCGGGACGCATCGCCTAACCCATTCACCGATCTGGCGATGCAGGTGACGTTCACGCACGCCAGTGGAACGCCCGCCCACGTTGTGCCGGGCTATTTTGCCGCTGATGGCCGCGCGCATGAATCGTCAGCCAGTTCCGGAACGAAATGGCGGGCACACCTCTCGCCCGACAAAACCGGTCGTTGGAACTACGTCGTGTCGTTTAAGCGAGGTGCCGCTGCAGCCGTCGATGGCGGCGGGCAAACTTTCGCGCCGTACGACGGCGTGCATGGTTCGTTTGAAGTTGGTCCAAGTGATAAGTCGGGGCGCGACTTCCGAGCGCGTGGACGACTGCAGTACGTCGGCAAATATCATCTTCAATTCGCCGGCTCAAAAGAGTTCTTTCTCAAGGTAGGCCCCGATGCCCCAGAAACAATGCTGGGCTATGTCGACTTTGATAACACCGTCGCAGGCAAACCGAAAACTGTGCCACTGAAAACATGGTCACCGCACGTGCCAGACTGGAAGAGCGGTGACCCCACTTGGCAAGGCGGAAAGGGGAAGGGGCTGATCGGTGCGCTGAACTATTTGGCCAGCAAAGGTGTCAATTCATTTTCTTTTTTGACCTATAACGCAGGCGGTGACGGCGACAATGTGTGGCCGTTCGTTGAGCGTGACGACAAACTGCGTTACGACTGTTCAAAGCTTGACCAGTGGGGTGTTGTGTTCGACCACGCAACGCACATCGGACTGCACTTACACGTTAAATTGCAAGAGACTGAGATAGACGACAATCGCTCCGGGGCAAATGCAACTACAGTGCCGGAGTCGCTCGACGGCGGTCAGCTTGGTGTCGAGCGGAAGCTGTATTGTCGCGAACTGATCGCGCGCTTCGGCCATGCGCTGGCACTGAACTGGAACATCGGTGAAGAGAACACGCAAAGTAGCCATGAAGTCCGTTCGATGGTCGAGTATCTACAGCGCAACGATCCCTATCACCATCCCATCGTGTTGCATACGTACCCCAACGAGCAGGGCAGCAGATACACGCCACTGCTCGGAGATGGCTCTCACTTAACCGGCGTGTCCTTGCAAAACCGTTGGGATCAAAGTCATCAACGTGCGCTAAAATGGATCGAGCAGTCAGACCAAGCGGGCAAGCCGTGGGTCGTTGCGCACGATGAGCAAAATCCGCCCGAGCTCGGTGTCCCGCCAGACATTGGCTACAAGGGAACCGACGGAATTGCCGTAGAGAAACTTAATAAGCCGGAGAGTGCATTAGCAGGTGCTAGCGACGCGACCTCCTACACGATGCACGATATCCGCAAGCGGACACTATGGGGCCAGTTGACGGCCGGCGGCGCCGGCGTGGAGTACTACTTCGGCTACCTGCTGCCCGAAAATGATTTGACCTGCCAGGACTTCCGCAGTCGCGACAAGAGCTGGGATTTTTGCCGCTATGCGCTCGAGTTCTTCTGTGACAACCAAGTTCCCTTCTGGGACATGCGCAATGCCGATGCGCTCGTTGGCAACCGGGCACATGACAACAGTAAATTCTGTTTGGCGAAAAGTAACTACACGTACGTCGTCTACCTTCCCGAGGGCGGTACGACGCAGTTGGACCTGACCGCAGCGGACGGCTCATTCACGGTGAGGTGGTACAACCCGCGTTCCGGTGGCCAACTGCAGCTGGGAACTGTTGAGCATGTCAGCGGCGGGGATCAGGTGAATCTTGGCCAGCCACCAGCCGATGCGGCGGAGGACTGGGTCGTGCTGCTGCGCAAGTAGTGCAACTCGGCATTCTCTTGCCGCTTTGGTCTGTTTTGGCGCTTTTTGGCGCCTCTTTGCACCGCGTGTTCCCTCATAGCGACTTTCTGTGCAGCTAGTCAAACTTTTCTTAAGGAAAGTAACAAGACGAGCAGAGCAAGCAAATGCTTGCTCTCACAGTCCCATCAGCTAGCGGTTCATGCGACTCTCACTACGCCTGGATCCTCGCTGCTTGGCTAGCTTGGCGCTCAAGTTGCTTATTAGCAGGGGCCATGACAATTCGCATCACTACGATCAATGAGTTTAGACGCACAACGATTAAGATCGATGGAAGGCTGCAAGCCGTCGATGTTGACGAATTGCTCAAAGAGTTGTCGCAGGTCGCGAATATGGTGGCGATGGATCTGTCGGACCTCAAGTCGGTTGATCGCGAAGCCGTAACTTTCCTGCGTGGCTTGATCGCTCAGGGGGTCGAACTCCAGGCGGCCACGCCCTACGTTGAGCTGCTGCTGAGCATCTCGCCAGGCCCGATATGACAGCTGCAGCGCTGTCGATTGCCCAATGTTTGCCGCGGCGGAGATCGCGGTCTTATTGCACGGTTGCGCTCAGACTTACATCCGTCTCTCAGAATAAGAACGCACCATGAGATGTTGCTTCGCTACCGCTCTGCTGGCTCTGGCAGCAGTCGCAAATGTTGGCTACGCCCGGCGGCGGCTTTGGCGGCGGCGGTTTCAGCGGTGGCCGTAGCGGCGGTAATTTTGGCGGCGGCGGATTCAGCGGTGGTCGCAGTGGCGGTAATTTTGGCGGCGGCAATTTCGCCGGCGGACGCAGTGGCGGCAGCAATTTCGGCGGCGGCAACTTTGGCGGAGGCGGGTTTGGCGGCAGCCATACTGCCAGCCCACGTGGGGCGAGCAATTTTTCGGACGGTGGCCAAATCGCAGGAAGAACCGGGCAAGTGACGAACTTCGCTCGTGAATCGCGCGCGCTAACAGCTCCTTTCCCGTGCCGGTTTCTCCCAGCAGTAGTACGCTGGCATCCGTCACGGCGACATGTTCCAGTTGCCGCAGTGTGTTGCGAATGGACAAGCTTTCGCCGACGATTTCAGCGAATCCCAACGAGCTTGTGAGCTCTTCTTGGAAATAAACGTTCTCGGCCTTAAGCCGCTGGGTCAGCAGTTGGACTTCAGCCAATGCGGCGCGCATGGCCTGTTCGACTCTGGCGCGTTGTGTCGCGTTAGCTATCACCTCGCCGATCAATCGCAAGCGGCCCTGATCCGCTTCGCTCCACTGCATTTGATCCGCGATCGAACTCAGCGCGATGCAGCCGACGACTTGACCTCCCGGGCCGCGCATGGGGACCTGCAATGTCGATTTGAATCCCACCGCTTCTAGACGCGTGCGGACCTCAGTCGCTTCGGACGGCAACTCGTCGACGGCATTGAGCCAGAAGACTTCGCCGGACATCAGTTTGCGTTCGAGCCAGTCGAAAGTCCCCATCGCAACCGACCGATAATCTTGTAAATGGCTGGGGATCCCCGGACCGCACCATTCGTGGGTCACTCCCCAGCGCTGGCCACCGTGAAAGATCCGCACGATGTAGGCATAGTCGACACCGATGACCTGGGCAATGTCTCGCAAGCAGGTTTCGATACAGCCATCAATCTCCGTCCCCGTTGCCACGGCAAAACGTGCCAGCAATTCTGTAATCAGTTCGTGGAAATCGGTTCGGGGAGTCAGTAAGACGTGTGTCACAGCAGAGCCAGTTGAGCGAGGCAAGCATCCAGCCCCAGGCAACTCGGCCACACACCATCAATAAATGGGCGGCACTGCATATGTCCAGGGAAGAGAATCGGCGTCTCCGCACTTGGAGGACCAGCGTGAGGACTACTACTGCACATTAGTAACTTGCGAAACGGGTGTCAATCAGCTCGGAAAGCAAATCGGCCCTGCGATGTCTTTCGCCGTCGACTTACCTTGCCCAACTCTCTAAACCTCTCGACCAGCAGCACTTCTCTTGCCCTGCCCTCCCCTGCCCTGCCGCTCGCGCTCGTAATTAAAGCAATTCAACCAGAAAATATA
>CAKQWG010000021.1 GCA_934278005.1 uncultured Pirellulaceae bacterium
TGGCAAACTTGGCCCGCGGCTAGCGCCGTCGGCTGGCAAAATTGGCCCGCGGCTAGCGCCGTCGGCTGGCAAAACTGCAGAAATAGTCCAATCAAGGCCTGCTTCTGGACTTTATTAGAGGTTATGCCTGCAAAAAAAGCAACAGAAATCACTACCAATTCCCCTCTAATTGCAATCTGGATGGTCTCAGTGGCGGTTAATGCAATCTATTCATCCGTAATGCGCTCTGCTACTGAGTTGGAGGGGGCATGGGCAGGTAAAAAGGATAGCAGGCTTACAATCATGACCCACTGGAAGAGAAAGACATGCATGGTGGCTTCGATCGACAGGTGCAATCCGATGCCGGCCAGCAATGCCCATTTGCGCGTCGGCCGCCACCATAGTCCCACAGGCAGCAGGCCTTCCACCACGACGACTCCCCAGGTCATCAGAGCCAGCAGCCATGGTGTTTCAAACCAGCTATCGGGCAGCGGCACACGCCCAAAGAGATCGTCCATGCGTGACACATAATAAAGGGCGGTTCCGTTGCGCCACGGCAGGCCTTGAGATTTCTCCCACGCAGTCGACAAATACACGGCTGATATTTGCAGTTGAACCAGTCTCAGGGCCCAGGCCGACGGCAGCGCGTCAACTCGCCCAATCGGCTCGTTTGCGGCCCGCGCGCTGCCCCAGCGCCGGGCTATCGATCGCCCCAGCGACCAGCGGTAATCGAGCGGCATGAAAATCATGCAGAAACACAGCATCCGCAACATCGTGTCCTGGCCGTCGAAGATATAGCTGTTGCGATGCTGAAGTGAAACCAAACCGATGAAAATGCACGCGATTTGAAATCTTGAAAAACATCCCAGCCACAATAGGCCGGTCTGCACAAACATGATCCACCAAAACAAATGCATGGTCGACCCATCGCTGGGCAACCAGAACAACAGCGAACCATACACGCCTTGGCCGATCTGCTGGGCTGTGGCCGATGTCATCACGCCAGCGTCTGTAAACCAGTATTCAAGCTCGGGATAGAGCACCAGCCAATAGACCAACAGCAAGCTGGCGCAGGCGATTCGCAAAATGCTGCACACCACCGGGTGACAGCTATCGAACAGCCAGCGATCAAAGTTCCGGGCTAGTTTCATGCAGGTGCTTCCAATCATGGCAAGTACTCGCGGACAGCTAAGTTCTTGCTGGATGAAATCCAGATGGTCTGGTCTCGGACCGGCAGCGTGCCGTCGTCGGGCAGGACGATATTTAGCTGGCTGCGGGTCAGCACCAATCGCCACCTGTGTGGCGGATCGCCAACGGTCCTGGCGAATTCCGCTGCGGCTCGTTCAACAGGTCGGGCCGTCGGTGAAATCAATTGACGGGCCAAGTAATCCGCCAAATCATTGGCTGCTTCAGGGGAGGCCGCGCCCATGCGATTGCGATAGTTCATCTGTCGGAAACCAACAAAACGCTCCCAACTGTTAGAGTTTGCCCAATAGGTAGAATTCCAAACTTCTTGCTGGGAACCGTCTGGGCGGTAGACTTCTGCCGATAGCCAAGCATTGTTCAAGATCGGGCTGGGGGCGAACAACGTCCATTGCCCTTGCCACAATCCGTAATAGTTCAACTGCGGGCAGACGGCTTGTTTGATGGGTTGCACCCAAGCCCAACTGCGCGGGGCGACGTCGACGAGTACCACGACGGCAAACAACGCGAAAAAACTGCGCGCAGCCGCTCGCCGCCATCCCCCGCGTGGCCGCTCCGGTTTGGCAGCGGTCGACGGTGCGGCAGCGGTCGATGGTGTGGCAGCGGTCGGTGGTGTGGTAGCGGTCGGTGGTGTGGCGCGATTGAGGCCGTGTGGCATGGCAGTGCTCTGTCAGCGGCTTATGCTGATGAAAAACTATTGGACGGATCGATTCACTTAATACAGTCTCTTCGTCGCCTCGTGCTCGAGGATCACCTGGTCTTACCGAAGTTTACATTTTGCCTACGGCATAAACGTTCTCTGCCTCGCCCTGTACTCGCTGTACTCGCTGTACTCGGGGAGAGGGGGTTGGTGGGTGAGGGGCGCGGCCACCCGTTAACTCTAGCATCATCACAGGCACAGGTTGTCACGCTTTGCCAGCCCGCGAACGCGCCTATTGGACCGTGCCCGCTGGGGCGAACGCTATAATTGTTACATCCGTCAGTTTAAACGCCTCTTGTACAGGAAACCCAGTCACCGATGAGCGGTAGCTTTGTCCACTTGCACTGCCATAGCCACTATAGCCTGCTCGACGGAGCTAGCTCGATTGGCAAGTTGATCGACCGAGCCAAGTCGCATGGCATGAATTCGCTGGCGCTGACCGATCATGGCAATCTGCACGGGGCGCTTGAATTCTACAAAAAATCCAAAGCGGCCGGCATCAATCCGATCATTGGTTACGAAGCCTACGTGGCACCGCAGAGCCGCTTTACGCGCGGCAATGCTTCTAGCTCGAAGGAAGCCGCCTATCACCTCACGCTGCTAGCCAAGAATCGCACCGGCTTTAAGAACCTGATCAAGCTGGCGTCGAAGGCCTCGCTGGAGGGTTTCTACTTCAAGCCGCGCATCGACCGCGAGCTGTTGGCAGAACTTAGCGAGGGGATCATCTGTCTGAGCGGTTGCGTGTCGAGCGAGTTTTCGCGGGCGATTCTCAATAATCAAGACACGGCCAAAAGCGAGAAGGAAGCGATCGAGATCGCGCAGTGGTTTCACGGCGTGTTCGGCGACCGCTATTTCATCGAAGTGATGAACAACAATCTGGAGATCCAGCGCAATCAGCTCGAGGGTGCCGTAAATATTGCCAACAAGATTGGCTTGCCACTGGTAGCGACCAGCGATGCGCACTACGCCGATCGCGAAGATGCAGAGATTCAGGACGTGCTGCTATGCATTAATACTGGCAAGTTCCGCACGGACACGGCGCGGATGAAGATGGAGGGGAACCAGTTCTACCTGCGCTCGCCCGAGGAGATGTATGCCAGTTTTGTGGGCTTGGAAGACGCGGTGGCCCGCAGCCAGGAGATCGCCGACACGGTCGAAATCGATTTGGAATTGGGCAAGCGGTATTTTCCGGTTTATCCGCTGCCTGCTGAAAAGAAGGATCCCGACGACTTTCTCCGCGAAGTGTGCATCGAGGGGCTCAAGGACCGCTATCGCGACAACGAAGAGATGCTGCCCGGTGGCGAACTATCCGAGGTGGTCCAGGCGAGGCTGGATCGCGAGCTGGGGGTTATTCAGCGACTGGGCTTTGCCAACTACTTCTTGATCGTGTGGGACTTCGTGCGGCACTCGCGCGAGTGCGGTGTGCCCAATACGGCGCGGGGCAGCGGCGTGGGCGCGCTGGTCTGCTATGCCACCTATCTGAGCCACGTTTGTCCCATCAAGTACGATTTGCTGTTCGAGCGTTTTCTGGATGAGAGCCGACTTGAGGCGCCGGATATCGATATCGACTTCTGCAAGGATCGTCGGGGCGAGATCATTCAGTACGTCCGCGATAAGTACGGCGACGAAAACGTAGCGCAGATCGGTACCTTCGGGACTATGGCTGCCAAAGCGGCGATCAAGGACGTGGGGCGGGCTCTGGGCATTCCGCTGATGCGCGTCAATCAGATCACTGAAATGGTCCCGGATGAACTGAAGATCACCATCAAAAAGGCCATCGAAAAGAACATCGATCTGAAGGCCACGTACGAGGGGGATTCCGAGGCCCGCGAGCTGCTCGACATCGCTATGAAGCTTGAGGGCAACGCGCGCAACGTGGGTACGCACGCCGCCGCGGTCGTGATCGGCGATAAACCGTTGACCGAGTACGTGCCGCTCGGACGCGTGTCGGGCAAAACCGACGTGATCACTCAGTGGTCGATGGGTGACGTCGAGGAAGCTGGCCTGTTGAAGATGGACTTCCTGGGCCTGCGGAACTTGACGATCCTCTCCAAAGCGGTGCAGATCATCGAGCAGACCACAGGCGAGCAACTCGACCTGCTTCGCATTCCACTGGACGACAAGCGGACCTTCGCACTGCTGCAACGCGGCGAAACCAAGGGGGTGTTCCAGCTGGAAAGCGGTGGCATTCGCGATCTGCTGCAGCGCATGAAGCCTGACCAGTTTAGCGATATCATCGCTACTAACGCGCTCTACCGCCCCGGTCCGCTCGAAGGGGGCATGGTCGACGATTACGTGGCGGTTAAGCACAAGCGCAAAGAGGCCGTGTACCTGCACGAAGTGTTGAAGGACATCTTGGAAGAGACCAACGGGGTGATGGTCTACCAAGAGCAGGTAATGCGTATCTTGAACCGCTTGGGAGGTATCGAGCTGGCCGCTGCCTACACCTGTATCAAAGCCATCAGCAAGAAAAAAGAATCGCTTATCGCCCAGAACGAATCCAAGTTCATCGAAGGTGCCACCGCCAAAGGATTGAGCGACAAGCAAGCTCGCGAAATGTGGGAGATGATCCTCAAATTCGCGGGCTACGGCTTTAACAAATCTCACAGTACCGCTTATGCCCTGCTGGCCTATCAGACCGCGTATCTGAAAGCCCATTACCCGGTCGAATTCATGGCGGCTCTGCTGTCGGGAGACATCCCTGGCCGCAACTTCAAACGCAAAGACGCATTGATTGAGCACATCGAAGATTGCGCGCGGATGGAGATCGAAGTCGTCCATCCGGATATCAATTCGTCCGATGTCGATTTCACTGTCGCTGATAAAAAAATCTACTTTGCTCTGTCTGCTATCAAGGGCTGTGGCGGTGGCGCGGCCGAAGCCATCGCGGCCGAGCGGAAGGCTAATGGACCATTTAAAAATATCTACGAGTTCTGCGAACGCGTGGAAGCCAGTAGCTGCAATCGCGCGGCGATCGAGACGCTCATCAAGGCGGGCGCTTTCGATTCGACCGGCGCAAACCGGGCGCAACTGATGTCGGTGGTCGAGCGAGCTATTCAAGCCGGTTCGGCCGCCCATGCCGATCGCCGCAGTGGCCAGATGAATCTATTTGGCGAAGAGTCCGCCGAACCAGACGATGAGCCTGTCTCGACACACCTGCCGGTCATGGATGAGTTCCCAGATAAAGCTAAGTTGATGATGGAGAAGGAGGTGCTCGGTATGTACCTCTCCGCCCATCCGCTCGAGGAGTATCAAGCGCTGTTGGCCACATTCTGCTCGCACGAGACCACTAACTTGAAAGATGTCAAAGATCGGCAGGAAGTGATCGTGGGGGGCATGATCTCGTCGATCAAACTGGCCAATACCAAAAATCCCAAACCGGGTGCCTCAAGCAGATATGCGAACTTCGATTTGGAGGATGTGCAAGGCGCTGTGCGGTGCATTTGTTGGCCCGATGGCTATGAAAAAGTAGGGCATCTCATTCAGCCCGAATCGGTGGTCATCATGCGTGCCACTGTGGATAAACGCGGCGGCAGCGACGACGTTAACTTGCTGGCCAACGAAATCATTCCGATTGCCGAAGCCGAAACTCGCTTTACCGCCGGTCTACGGATCCACGTCGATCAGGAGCGGCATGCCGAAGAATTGCTCGGGCGACTCAACGAAGTGCTGCGTGGCTACCCGGGTAGCATGGATGTCCTGGTAGCTCTCAAACTGACTTCTGGCGATATAGTGCAAATGCGTAGCCGCAAGCATAAAGTGGATATCACCCCTGAATTGAGGGGCAGGCTGGACGATCTGCTCGGCAGTGACAGCCATCGCTTGATGATCTCTCCCCCCAAACCCAAGCAGGCGACCGGCGGGGCCCGGCGAGGGAGAGCTTAGGAGCCACACTTGGCCACAGTTTTCTGAGGCTGATGTCCGATGGGGTTATGCGGCCGCGCGGCGACGGTTAAATACCCGCAAATCCTGCTGCTTTGTTGCGTTTGCGCTCGCTAGCAATTACTCTCAAAGGAATAGGAAGCGCGCAGCCCTCGCGCCGCTCGTTCACGACCTTTTCGACCGAAGGCAAATAAACCCATGCGTCGCCTTTCATTTTTCTCTCATCGCTGTGCGGCAGTTGCGATGTTGGTCACCGCTGGCCTGTGCCCGTTGGCATCCATTCATGCGCAAAGCAGTACGTCAAGCACGAGCAGCACCGGGAGTACTGGTAGCACCAGTAGTACCAGTAGTACCAGCAGCACGAGTAGTACCAGTAGCACGGGAGATACTCCGTTGCCCGGGGGTGTGGAGATTGATCCGCAAGGTGTCCTGCGCACCATCTATGCCGATCCGCGAGTAACTCTACAGCGGCTGCGAGCTGCCAAACAGACTCTGCCGCAGCATTTGGCTAAGCCCAGCCCGATGCGCAAGATTTCGCTCAACCGGCTTGAAGCTGCCGTGGCGGAGCAAGTTGCTCGCGGCCAGCGGCCCTCGGCTGAGATGACTGCGCTGGCTGGCCTGACACAATTGGAGTATGTCTTCTTCTATCCAGACTCCGGCGATATCGTCATCGCGGGCCCCGCCGAAGGCTTTGCTCAAGATGCCTTGGGACGCTTGGTCGGCGTCGAATCAGGCAAACCCTGCTTGCTGCTCGACGACCTGATTGTCGCCCTGCGCGCCTATTCCCCCTCGGGGGACAAGACCAGCACGATTAGCGTTTCGATCGATCCGACCCAAGAGGGTCTCGAGCGGATGCAGGCCACGCTACAAAGTTTCGGAGGTCACTTCGGCGGCCCAGCCGATGTGCCTAGAATCGTCAACAGCCTGCGCCAGGCGCTCGGTTTTAATGCTGTGACCATTACCGGAATTCCTGGCGGGACGCACTTCGCGCATGTGCTGACCGAAGCCGATTATCGCATGAAGCTGATCGGCATTGGCCTTGAAGCTCCCCCCGTGCCGATGGCCACTTACATTTCTCGGCTGACTGTGGCCATGACCGCCGGCAATTCATTGATCCGTTGGTATTTTGTTCCCGACTACGAAGCCATCGCCGAGAGTGAAGACGGACTGGCCATGCAATTGGTGGGACAAGGGGTCAAGTTGGTGGGAGAAGACGAGTTGGTCAGTCGCGACGGGTCGCGCCAGAGCACTGGACGCAAGGCCAATGGTGCCAGTCGCGTGTTCACCAGCGAGTTTACTAAGAAGTTTTCACAGATTGCCGACAATAGCGCAGTCTACGGCCAATTGCGCAATTTGGTCGACATGACTATCGCTGCCGCGTACATTCAGGACCGCGACCTGTACCAGCAGGCAAACTGGGATCTGGGAATCTTTGCCGATGAAGATCGCCTGCCTGTGGTAGTGCTCCAAGCACCGCAGCAGGTGGAGACGGCGATCAATGCAATCATGATGGGCGGCCGCTTGGTAACGCCCATCGGCGGCGGTGTGCTGCTGCAAGTGCGCCATGCACTTGAGCAAGATAACATTCGCGCCGATGAAGGTGGCAAGATCAAAACCGAACGCGATCAAGTCACCCTCGATGGTCTGAACGCCGACCAGTGGTGGTGGGATTGATCCAGTCGCTGTGTGATCTGCGGCTCGCCGATCGTTACGTTCTTTACTCATGAGGCTGTAGTCGACAGACTGCAGCCTTTAGTTTTTTTGGCCTGCACCTGCGGATGTGGTCTATCCGCTGCACAAGCCGATGGCAAACTAACGCTGTGCGTCTGATTCAGCTCGACGCAGACTGGGCGGCGCTGTGAGGCTGTGAGGCTGCGGGGGTCGGGGGGACTGGCTGGGTTTGGTGAGTGGCCGTGCGAGCGGAGAAACCCGTGGAGCGGGCTGTGTCGACTTAAATTACCGCATTCCGCAGTTCCCAGCCCGCCACATCTAGCAGCGAATCTTTTCGCGCCCGCGCCGAATCGTTACACTGATAAGCAATTCGTGGTCGGAGAGCTCGTTTGGTTTTGCTTGGAAATTAGGAAGCTATGTTCAATTGCATTTCACCACGCCAGCGCTGCCAGTTCGCCTGCGTTGGTTTGGCCGCGCTGAGCTGTCTGTTTAGCAATTGTTTGACTCGCCCAGCTGGCGCTCAGCAGACGCAGCCCAAAGCTAACCAGCAAGAGCCCAGCGGGCAAGCAGCTGGAACCAAAACAGAAAAATCATCCAGCCGCCGCGCGATCGGCTTCTACTCCGATGCGGCCGGGTACCAGAACAAAGGCGCCTACGGTTTAGCCATCGAGCAGTGGAAGCAGCTGCTGGAGGAATTCCCCAACGATCCTCTGGCCAGTAAGGCTTGGCACTACCTGGGCATTTGCTATACGCAACTGGAGAAGCCAGACTACGCTGCCGCGGCCGAAGCCTTTACTCATGCGCTGCGCGATCCTGCGCTGGAGGTCCGCGAAGAGTCGCTGATCAACTTGGCATGGTGCCAGTTTTCGCAGGGCCGCGCGGGCGAACCGGGCTCTGCTCAACAGCGTCAGGGACTCGAGCAGGCCCGTCAGCGCCTGGAAGAGTTTCTCAAGGACTACGCCGATGGACGCTATTTGGATCAAGCTTATTTCTATTTAGGAGAGATAGAATACGCGCTCGGTGAGGTCGCCAAATCGATACCACACTACCAACGGCTGCTGGATACTCCGGCGCTGCAGAAGTCGACGCTGCGGCCCGGTGGTTTGTACGCTTTGGCGGTGGCTAACGAAGAGCTGCAGCAGGACGATAAAGCCACTAAACGCTACCGCCAATATCTGACGGAATTTCCCAAGCAACCTTTGGCAGGCGAAGTGCGCGTCCGCCTGTCCGACCTGCTGCTCAAGCAGGGCAAGCCAGAGGAGGCGGCTAAGTTGCTAGCCGAGGTGGTCGACGGCGAGGCTGGCAAGATGAGCGACTATGCGCTGCTGCGACTGGCCTACGCCGCCTCGATGCAAGATAAAAATCAAGAAGCCATCGAAAAATATACAGCTTTGCTGCAGCGGTTCCCCAACTCCAAGCACGCCTCTACAGCCGCGCTCTCCCTGGGCCAACTGCTCTATAAAGATGGGCAATACGATTTGGCGTTGGAGAAGTTCAATCAGGTTTTGCTTGGCAAAGACGTTCAAGCTGTTGAAGCCGCGCACTGGATGGCGATCATCTTGCTGCGGCAGAACAAGCCCGCCGAAGCGCAGCAGGTCGCCAGCGACGCACTGGCTTGGGCAACGGACGATCTGGACACGGTCAACCTGCAGATGGACTACGCCGACGCGCTCTACGCCTTACCTAACGAACTTGACAAAGCCCGTGAGGCGTATGGGAAGATTGTCACCGAGCATCCCGACAACGCGCTGGCGCCTCGAGCAGCCTACAATGCCGCCTTTGCGGCACTGCAAGGGGGCAAACTTCCAGAGGCCCGCAAGTGGGCGGAGTTGTTCCTCAGCCGCTTTCCTCAAAACCCCCTGCGCAATGACGTGGCGGCGGTGGCGGCCGAAGCTCTGTTGCAACAGGGAGAGCACGCCGCTGCGGCCACTGCCTTTGACAAATTGCGACAGGCTGACCCCCAGAATCCCGCTTTTGATCAGTGGACGCTGCGTCTGGGAACATCGCACTATTTGGCTGGAGATTATGCGGCTGCTGTCGGGCTGCTGGCGGACATCGTCGATCGTTTTACCAACCGCGATCAACAGGCTGAAGCGCAGTTCGTGCTAGGGGCCAGCTATCTCTATCAAGAGAATCTTCCTCAGGCGATCCAGCAGTTGACCGCCAGCCATAAGACCAGCGACTCCTGGACCTCAGCAGATGAAGTGCTGTTGATGTTGGCCGAAGCCCAGCAGCGAAGCGATGACAATGTAGCCGCTCGCAAAACGCTCGAGAGCCTGTTGGAGTTGTATCCCACCTCTCGACTCAAAGCCCAGGTCGAATACAAGCTGGCTCAATTGTCCGCTGCCGCCGGCCAGTTTGACGAAGCAATTCGCGGCTATGAGGACGTCGTCAATAATGCGAATGCGACCAGCTATCACAACTTTGCGTTGTACGGCATCGTGTGGTGCCTGATGCAGAAGGACGAGTACGCTCAGGCGCTGGAGCGACTGCAGCCGCTGCTGGCTCAGGGCCTGCGCGATTCGATCGGTAACGAAGCTAAGTTGGCTCAAGGAGTATGCTTGCGGAAAACCGGTCAAACGGCCCAGGCTGTGGCCGCCTTGCAGGAGTTCTTAGCGACCAAGCCTGTCGGAACATCGTTGGCTAACGGACTGTACGAACTGGGACTGGCCTATACAGAGCAGAATGAATTCACCAAGGCTACGGCCAGTTTTCAGAGAATTATTGTCGAGATCCCGAGCTATCCGGCGCTGGATAAAGTGCTGTATGAGGTAGCCTGGAACTATCAAGAGAGCGGCCAAACTGCCGAGGCTGTCACAGCCTTTGAGCAGTTGGTCAACAAATTTCCTGAGAGTGAGCTGGGAGCCGAAGCGACCTACATGCTAGCCCAGCACCAGTACGAGACTGAGGACTATGCCGGGGCTGTAGAAACTTACACCAGCGTTTTGAAAAACACCCAGGACCCAGAGCTGCAAGAGAAGACGCAGTACAAGCTGGGCTGGAGTCTGTATCAACAACAGCGTTACCCGCAAGCGGCCAAGGAATTCGCTGAGCAAGCTCGCAAGTTTCCAGAGGGTACATTGGCCGTCGACGCGCAGTTCATGCTAGCCGAGTGCTCGTTTAAACAAGAAAAATACGATGCCGCTGTGCCGCTCTACAAACAAGCTCGGCAAGCGCTCGAAAAAGCCGACAACTCGGCAGCCTCCGAGCAGGTCAAGTCATTGGTCTACCTGCATGGTGCGCAGTGCTTCCGAGAGCTCTCTCAGTGGGACGAGTGCGAGCAGTGGTTGAATGTCGTAATACAGGATTACCCCAAGAGTCCCAACCTGTGGACGGCGGTATACGAACTGGGCTACTGCAAACAAAAGCAGGAGCAGCCTATTGAGGCGCTCAAGTATTACAGCCAAGTGGTAGATAACAATCGCAATGAACTCGGTGCACGAGCACGGTTTATGATGGGCGAAGTTTACTTTTCGCAGCGAGACTTCATACGTGCCATCGAAGAATTCACTCGCGTGGCTTACGGCTTCGGCGGCGATCAAGCGCCTGAGGATATTAAAAACTGGCAAGCCAAGAGTGCCTATGAGGCAGCCCGCTGCTATGAACTGCTGGCCAGCGATTTGCGAGGCGATAGCAAAAACAAAGCCATCGCCGGTGCCCGCAAGTTCTACGAGGATATCGTCAACGGCCACGCCCAGCACCAGCTGGCCAAGCAGGCCTCGTCGCGACTGGACGAGTTACAAAAAACTTTGCGTTAGCATGGCAGTAATTACATGAGTTCTAAGTTGACGATTCAAGCTCATTCGTGGTTGCGCTACGCGTTGTTAGTGACCGCGTGCGCAGCTTGTTTGCCACAGCTGGGTTGGTCCCAAGCGCCTGGCGGTGGTTCGGATGCGGGCAATCCTGACAGCGGAGTCAACCTAGACGAACTGCAGCGTTTGGCGGCAGAGGCCGCCGCGAACCGGGCCGGTCCAGCTGCGCCGACGCCTGCCAATCTGCAAGGCAGCACGCTCAATATCTTGGAGTTGCTGCGCCAAGGTGGTGGGATTATGGCCGTGATCGGGCTGATCAGCTTGCTGGTTGTAGCCGTGGCCTTTGAACGCCTCTTTGCGCTGCGCCGCAGCAAACTTTTTCCGCGCGGTCTGAGACGCGAGGTGCGCCGCGCGTGCGAGGAGGTTGGCCCCTTTCATCCGCAAGCATTGTTTGAATCGGCTGAGCGCTCACGAAGCGCCGCTTCACAGATCTTGCAAGATATGCTGCGGAAAGTTGGCCGTCCGATCCCTGAAGTGGAAGCCGCCTTGGCCGAGGGCTCACAGCGGGAAGCGGATCGCTTGTACAGCAATGTGCGCTGGCTAAGTCTGGCCGCAGCTGTGTCGCCGCTGATCGGTTTGCTAGGTACCGTGTGGGGCATGATCATCGCCTTTCACGATACCACGCAGCTGGGAGCCGGTTCGAACAAAGCCGAGTATTTGGCCGAGGGGATCTACGTGGCGCTGGTGACCACTCTAGGTGGATTGGCTGTAGCCATTCCCGCTGCCATCTGTGCCCACTTCTTTGAAGGCCGCATTACCAAAATGTTGGCCACGATTGATAGAGAGCTGCGTCTGTTAATGCCGCGTTTCGAATCGCAGGAGGGACGCACTCGCTTTGATCTAAATGAACGTGGCCTGTATCGACGCGAACTTGCTCAGGCCGCGCCTTCTGCACCGGCCACAGACGCCCGCCGCGCCGCCAGCCCCGCGGATGCCTCCGACGCGCCTCTGGCCACTCGTCCTTCGGCACGGCACAAGTAGCAGAGGAATCAATCGCCATGACGGTTACTCTGAAGCGTGGGCAGGTGTTGGCGGTGTTAAGTATGACACCGCTGATCGATGTCGTCTTTCTGCTGTTGATCTTCTTTCTTGTCGCCTCGCGTTTAAGCCAAGAGGATCGCGAGCTGGATATTCCACTGCCGTCGGCGGCCAATGCCATGCCAATGACAGTTGAACCCCAGGAGATGATTGTCAATATTGACCAGGCCGGGGCCATCATCGTCAATAACAAGACCTTGGACCACGATCAATTCAGACGCTTGCTGGCCCAGGCAGTAATCGATAATCCGATCGGCCAAGCGGTACTGATTCGCGCCGATCGACGCGTCCCTGTGCAGGCACCCGTCGAGGTCATGGATATGTGCCTGCAAGCCGGCGCTACTTATTCGCTCTCGGTGGCCGAAGCAGAGTAGGCAGCGGGCCTGGAACTCAAAGTCTTGGCCTGCCGACGCCGTGCTGCTCAAAGCAAAAGCGAGGGGCTGGCTGCTTGAAGATGTCTGCCACCGCGCAGGCTTTACGTAGCCAATCGTCCGCGGCTGTCGATGCTGGTCAGAAACAGTTCCTCAGGTGATAGATTGTCGCGAGCCAATTCCACTAAATGCTGATGGTGCGTGAAGAAGATTATTTGAGTACGCCGTGAGAGCTGTGCTAGAACTTGCAAAGTCGCAACCGACCGCGCGTCGTCGAAGTTCATGAGGATGTCGTCGACAATCAGTGGGATCGGTTCGTGGTGTGCTAGCCAAGCCTCCAGGCTGGCCAGTCGCAGCGCCAGGTAGAGTTGGTCGCAGGTGCCATCGCTCATGCCTTCGACCAATACTCGCTGGTCGCTGCGTATACCCGCTAACATGGGTTCTCCACGATGGTCATATTCAGCTTGCAGACCGCTGAACTGGCCAAGTGTAATCTGGCTAAAGATTTCGCTGGCGCGGCCGAGGATGGGTCCTTGATGCTTTTCACGATGCCGTTCGATGGCTGCTTTTAAAATGACAGTGGCTACCGAGCGGACGGCTAGGGCCTGTAGTTCATCGTCTAATTGGGCAATGCTGCTCTCACACTGTGCATTTGCTTCGGCAGCAACGTCGCTGCCATCGAATTTATCCAATTCGATTTCATCGGCGCGGATCTGCCCGATCACGATATCGCGGCGCTCGTTCAGTTCGGCCAGTTCCTGTTGGACTTGGGCCAGTCGTTGATCGAGCGTTTGTTCGTGGGCTAGCTCTTGTTCGACCAGTGCTACAAAATCCGGTAGCGCGCTACCGCTGCAGTAGCCGGCGATCTCATCCTCCAATTCGGCGATTGTCTGTTCGTGTTCACACCGTTGTCTGGACTGCTCGGCGGCTGGAGCGAGTTGGTCGTACTGGCTGACCCCGGCTTGTCGCAGCATGTCATCGAGCTGCAGTGTGGCCTGCTCCGATCGCTGCTGGGCTTTTTCAAGAGCGGCTGCCACTTCGCTGCGCCGCACCAATAAACTGCGCCGCTTCTGATCGTCCACGCGAGCCTGTTCTAAACGCTCGACCAGTCGATGGAGGGCCTGTTCCGCGGGCAGCGACTGGAGCTCCGGAGCAACCGACTGGCAGAGCGCCCTTACGTCCTGTGCAAACACGTCGGCATCGCTGTCGATGTGTTGCAGCCGCGCGCGAAAGCGATCGACTTCTTTAAACTTTTCAAACAGGTCTTGGAGAGTGGCCAAGCGGCTGTTGGCCTGTTCGGGAAGCGCGCCGGGTTCCAAACCTAAACGCTCCATAGAGCCGGCCCATTCGCTTTGTAGCTTGCCTACCGAGGCTTCGATCTCAGCGTACTGTGTCTGCGCGGCGATTAGCCTGTTTTGGTTTTCGTGTAGCGCATCGCGCCACTGCGACTGGCGACTGGCTTGGGTGGTCAGCTCACTGAGTTTGTCATCGATGCGGTGGATCAGTTCGCTATGTGTGGGCTCAATGTCGCTGTGAGTCTTGACGGGACCGCTGGTAAGTTGAAAGTCATCCTCTTGGTCGCCGAGCCCCAATTTGTCCAACAGGTGCTCTAGCCGGCGTGTCAGCTCCTGCAAGTCGTTGCGTTTCTTGTCGCGGATGATTTGTTGCTGGCGCAGCTGCTGTAGCAATTGTGCCAGTGCCGCAGCCTGTCGCAGCCAGCTATGCATCTCGGCCGGTGAGGGCATTTGCGTCGCAGCTGCAGGTGATATTCCAAGTGGCTGCCACATGCTTGACCAACGCTTGTGGATGTCCGAGCGCTGCGCTTGGGCCTGCTGCAGCTGCTTGTGGTATTTGGCTTCGCGTATCGCTACCTGCTCCAGATCAGTGTGCAGTTTGCTTTTCATCGCCACGCGATCGGCGTCGGTTCGCAAGTCGTCGGCCAACCGATCTGCTTCCGCAACGGCTTGTTCATACGCGGCGGTCAAATCGTCGGTATTGGGGAAGTTTTGTAAGTAATCCTTCACGGCGGAGGTTTCGCCCGCCGCTGATTGCCAGGCGGCGAGTAGGAGCTGCCAGCCCTGCTGACGGAGTTGGCGCAGACGCGTCAGATCAGCCAGCGTGGGAATGGTTTGTCCCGATTCCATTTCGGCCAAGCGGCCAGTTACCGCGTCGCGTTTATGTTGGCACTCGTCCAGTTGCTGACGCAGCGATTGGAGCTCGCGATCGGCAGCGGAGAACTCGCCTTCGAAGCGGTCTAGAATCGCCGGTGAGGGGAGTGGCAGTGACTCTAGCTGGGCAGCTGTGCCAGAGAATAGCGGCAGCTGTTTGAGGGCCAGTTCTATCTGCTGTTGTAGTGCACAACAGTCAGCAGCAACTTGATCGAACTCTGCTTGCACATCCCCCTGTTGTTGAATGGCTCGCAGCGAAGCTCGCAGTGCAGGCAGGTCGGGTGATGCTTGCAGTCCGACCAAGCGACGTTCGGTAGCGGCGATCTGCTGCCGCAGCTGTTCGCACGATTTTCGCTCGGCCTGCAGCCGCTCCAGTTGTCGCTGAAGCTGGGTGCCCAGGCTCTGGATCTTAATCGTCTTGTCGCGCGGTAGTCGCAGCTCTTCAATCGTAGATAGATCGGGCTTGCGATCGAGTTCGCGCATCAAGTCCTGAGCTTCGCGTTCGGCGGCATCGCGCTTGGCCTCGACCGTCGGTCGGTCCACCAGCGCCTTGCGAATGCCACCCACGCGGTCGCGCAGGCCATCGATGGCTGCAAAGGCTGTGAGGATGGACTGCGGCACATGCAGCGATTGCAGTTGTGCTTCAAGTTTCTCGAGTTCGCTGGTGGCCTCCTGAGCTTGCCGCTGGCGAGTTTTTAGTTCCAGTAGCAGATCGTTAGATTGTTGCACAAAGCCATCATCCAGTCGCGGCACGTCGGCAAGTTGTCGCAGCTTCTCCTGGCGACTCTTCCAGCGATGGATCGGAGTCGACGCAGACTGGATCCGCTGCAGGCGAGCTAGCTGAGCGTTGAGCTGGCCGAGTTGTTGGTCAAACTGCGTCTTTTCCTGCATGTGCTCACGCCGTTGCTGGTCGATGCGTTTCCAGGTTTCGACCGTTACTTGGGCTGTGGCTACAGCTTGGCGATGTTTGAGATATTCCGTTAGGTGTTGATGAATAGAGCCGCTGCGCAGAGTGGATTTAAGCAGTCCCTCGGATTCGGCCAGCAAGTCGTTTTGCAGCTGTTGCAGATTGACGACTCCCGCACCGGCGGCGAACAACATTTGCCCCAAGTGACCCTGGCCGTTGGCGATCTCTCTGCCCCCTTCGCGCAGACGCTGGTGGTTGATGCCGAACATTGTTTTAAACGAATCCTGATCGATGTCTCCCAAGAAAGGCAGCAGCGCTTCGTCCGAGACCGGGTCGAGATCCTGGCTACAGCGCAGCGAAAGCTTCTGAGCTTTGCGTCTTACAATTGCCAGCTGACTGCCGTCGCTGTGGTGTAGCTGCGCACCGATGCGAAGATTCTTGTACGAGTGCAAAAAATCGTCGGCGGTCCGCCCGGGAAAACCGTAGAGCAAGTCGGTCACGGCGCGCAGTGAGGAACTCTTGCCGGCCTCGTTGGGACCGTAGATGATATGCAGGCCATGATTGCCCGCGGATAAATCGAGGTGGCAATCGGTGAACGGTCCGAATGCGATCAGATGCAGTTCCGCAATTTTCAATTGGTCGCCCTAAGGAGTGTGGTCGTGTTGCAATCGATGATTCAGCAGCGCTTCCGCCTGGTCCAGTACGTCGGCCAGCCATGCGTCGGCCTGACCACCGTCGCCGACCAAATCTTGCAGTTCCGGCGGTAGCTTGCGCAGCACGGGGCTGAAGTCGTAACCCAAAGCGTTCAGTTGCTCAGGGTTGGCGCGGACCTCCGCAAACAGCTCGGCCAACTCGCCTAAAGCGGCCTCATCAACAGCCGCGCCGCCGCCGCTGCGCGAACGGTAATTGGTCCGCAGTTTGACCTTCTCAATCCAAATACTCCCTTGACCGATATCCAACGCGAGCCCTCGTACCTGATGCACCCAGTGGTCTTGGCGAGCCAACAGATCGCGGTGGACTTTGGTCTGGCCAGTCATTTCAACGCGCACGGCCAGCGGTCTTTCTGACGCGCAGGACGTCAGCTGAGTGAGCTGTTGAGCGACGCAGTCCAGAACGTCATCAACATGCTGCACCTGAGTAACATCCACGCTGGCAATCTCCCAGCGCATCACGTCCAGTGGCTGAAAGACCGGTTCTAGCTGTAGGTCATCCGAGACGGAGACAAGGTAGCAGCCCTTCGGACCCGTTTCGCGAACGTGCCGTCCTTGAATGTTGCCTGGAAAGGCGATAAACGGCTCCTGGCATAGCACTTCACGCTTGTGGATGTGACCCAATGCCCAGTAGTCGTAGCCCTTGTTCTTCAGCCCCTCAAGCGAACAGGGAGCGTAGGAAGCGTGCCCTTCGCGGCCGTCGATGCTGGTGTGCAGCAATCCAATATTCAGGCAACCCCGCACTGCTGCCGGATAGGCTTGAGATAGGTCCTCGACGACTTTTTCACTAACGAAACTCTGGCCATGGATGGCTACGTCTAGTGCATCAAGGTGCAGGGTTTGCGGTTGTTCATGCGAGAGCAAACTAACATTGTCGGGCAGCGGCAGAGAGCGCGTCATCTTGTTGGCCGCGTCGTGATTTCCAGCGATCAAAATCAGCGGAATGCCCGCTGCACGCAGGCGGGCTGCTTGCTTGACAAAATACATCCCGGTCTGGAAATTCTTCCAATCGCCGTCATACAAGTCCCCGGCCACCAAGACGAACTTGACCTGCTGATCAAGCGCCAAATTAACTAGATTGTGCAAGCCGTCACGCGGGGCGCGGCGTATGTCCTCGACAGGAGCCCCCTCGTATTGTTGAAGTCCCTTAAGCGGGCTATCTAGGTGAATGTCCGCAGCGTGGATGAATTTGAAAATTGCTTCTGCCCTCGCAGGGAGTGATCTCACAAAAAGTCCAATACCGAAATATAGACACTCAGTCGCCTTTCGGCCAGAACCAACTGCGAGCAAGCCGTGCGCCGGAGGCACGCACCACCTCGCAAAGAGATTGCATGGACTGGACAATTGCTGACGAGCGGGCGAAAATTAGCGACAGCAGTTAGCCTCAGCGCCCAACCTCAGCCAATGGGCCAGCGCCTCTTGAACGTTCTCGCTTCGAAAGCCAATGCTAGCATGTCCGATCGAATGCGATTTTCCGAAATGGCTGGCTTCGATACCGGACATGAGCAACAGCAACCGATCTGGCCACTGAACGTAGTGCTGTTGCTGTTGGGGATAGCAGTGCTGGGCGTGGCCTTCGCCTTTCTCGACACCGCCGACACGCGGCCGCTGTACAATCCGTGGAGCTATGCGATTGCCACACCCATGGTGTTGCTGCTGCTGTCGCTGTTGCTCAGCACACTGGTCAGTCGAGTGGTGGAGAAGTCGATGCAGGTGGCTTTTCTGCTGAGCTTGCTGATCCACTTGATATTGATGGTGGCCGCTGTGAACGTGGTCATTTTTACACGGATGTGGCCAGATGTGCTCGATTCGCTGGCCGCACAGCGAGAAGTGCTCAAGCGTGAAAAGCTGCAGGCTAAACAGTATCACCGCCTGTCCAATACGACCCAGAGCGGCAGCCGGCCGGATTATCTGAAGCCGGTCGAGACCGAGCATCAACCGGCCGAAGTGGAACCGGTCAATTCGCCTAGGCTCACTTTGGCGCGTTCCGAGCGTGCGAACTTGGTAAGTCCATCGCCGGAAATCGAACTGAGCCACACGCCCCATTTGCTGCTCCGCGACCAGCCAACGACTTCCACGCCCAGCACTGCGGACCAGGCCGTCAAGCTGTCGCGCAGCGACTCAACTGCGCCGCGCATCGACTCGTCAACTCCGTTAGCCCCAGCCCATGAACTGGCCGAGTTGGAAGTGGCCGAACCTGCGCCGCTGAGTCCTGCGGCGGCCGCGTTGTCGCGCACCGAGCAGGGGCGAACGAGCGCTTTGCCTCCAGTCCCTACGCCGTCGGACGTACCGCTTGCCACGATGCTGGGGCAGCAATTGCCGCGCGAGCAACGTCGAGAATTAACCGCGCAGGCCCCTACTCCAAATTTTAATGACCTTGCCATGTCGCTACCGCGTAGCACCGCCGGTGGGGCTTTAGGTGCGCAAGCTCCCAGCTCGATGCCTGTTCAGGGAGTGGAAGCTGTGGGCGTTACCGATCCGCTTCCCAGCCAAGAGATTGTGCTCGGCACGCAGACCACGCCGCAGCGCCGTTCAAGCACGCATCACTCCCGCGCCAGTCAGCTGCCTTTGCTTGGGACACCGCAAAGTCAACAGGCTGACGAACCGCACAGTTTTTCGAGCGGTCTCAGTGGTCGCTCTCCGTCGCAGTTATCCCACGCAACGGAGGATGGCGTGGCGGCCGCCCAGGATATAGCTGCGCTGTATGGTGCCGACCGCGATCTGCAGCGTTCAGCGCCGGGACGCACCAGCCGTCCCAGTCCGACCGTTGTCAGCGGACTGCAAGCGGTACAGGATCAATTGGCGGCCGAGTTGAATGCAACTAACGCAGCGGGCCTCGCACCTGCCGGAGCACCCCTGTCGCGCCGCAACGCTCGCCAGGGACAGGCTGCAGGTCAATCAAAGTTGCCCTCGACATTGCTCGACATCGATCACATCACCGGGCCGGGAGGGGTCGCGCCCACGCCGGATCAAGTGGGCGGATTGCTCAACCGCCGCGATGTCTCGCTGGACAATTGGGCGCCGCCCCAATTGGAAACCCAACGGTTCGCTCGTCAAGATGTAGGCGGCCCTTTGGCGGCCGGGCAAGTTGAACTGCCCAAGCCGGCGTTCCAGCAACGCATCGATCGACTCAAGGACCAGCAACTGCAGGATGAGTCATTGCTGGCTCCGCAGACAGAACTGGCAATCGAGCGTGGCCTGGAGTTTTTAGCTAAGCATCAGCGGCCCGACGGCTCGTGGCGACTGCAAGATTTCGACACGCCCGTGCTGATACGCAGCGACACCGCCGCTACCGGTCTAGCGCTGCTGGCGTTTCAAGGAGCGGGCTACACACACAATCAATTCAAGTACTCAGGGGTGGTCGCTAAAGCGATTGACTTTTTGGTGCGGCATCAGCAGCCCAATGGAGATTTGTATATTCCGCAGAACCCATCCTCCGATCAAAATGCGTGGCTCTATTCCCATGCCATGGCCGCCCTAGCACTCAGCGAAGCGGTAGGTATGACTCAGGATGATCAGCTCCGCCCGGCGGCTCAGCGGGCCATTGATTTTATGGTTGCCAGTCAAGACCCGCACTTGGGCGGCTGGCGCTATCGTCCCGGCATTGGAAGCGACACGAGCGTGACCGGATGGTTCATGATGGCCTTCAAAAGCGGCCAACTGGCCGGCTTGAAGGTGCCCCAGGAAAGTTTCGACGCTATCGAAAAGTACGTTGTAGCGAGCCAGAGCTCGCCCGAGCAGCCCCATCTGTATCGATACAACCCGTATGCGGCCAACACGCCGCAGCAGCGCCACGGATTGGTTCCGACTTCGGTGATGACCAGTGTGGGACTGCTGATGCGGCTATATTTCGGCTGGCAACGCGACCGGCCAGAAATGATGGCCGGTGCCGATCACTTGCTCGCCCACCCACCCGAAAACGGTAGTCTCTCTGCCAGTCGCCGCGATACGTATTATTGGTACTACGCAACGCAGGTGATGTTTCACATGCGTGGCGAGCGTTGGAAGGCCTGGCACGACACTTTGTATCCATTGTTGCTCAATAGTCAAATTGTCGAAGGTGAAATGGCTGGAAGTTGGGACCCCAACTATCCCACCCCCGACCTGTGGGCGCGCTACGGCGGTCGGCTATACGTCACCACGCTCAATCTATTGTCACTGGAAGTCAGCTACCGCCATTTGCCACTCTATGAAGCGACCAGCCAATAGACCCAGCTTGGACGCGGCGGTTATATCCTCTAGCGAATCTCGCACGGTTTCCGACACCGCGTTCGTGCCAGGGCTATTGGCGGGTTGTGGGCCGAGTGGATGCGGTTTCCCAATGCCGCGAAAATCTTGCTAAACTGAGCGGTCGTTCTTATTACGTCACCACACCTTGCGCGAGTCCCACCATGCACATCAGTTTTTCCCGAGTCGTGTTAGCTGTCACGCTGTCGCTGGCCTCACCCAGTTGCTGGGCCCACGAGCCCGCGCTCGATGCGTCTCAGACCATTCGAGCCACCATCGACGACACCGGACCCGGCTGGCGCTCGCTGGGCGAGGAAGATTTCACGCATGTCAACAGCGCGCCCGATACTTGGTCGTGGAAGGATGGCGTGCTGCACTGCACGGGAAAACCCGTCAGTGTCATGAGAACCACCGAGCAGGTTGGCAACTTTGAGCTGGTGGTGGAGTGGATGCACGAGAAGCCGGCTGGCAATTCAGGAGTCTTCGTGTGGACTACGCCAGAGTCGATCAAGGAGCTGACGCAGGCCGGCAAACCCGGATTGCCGGCCGGCATCGAAGTTCAAATTCTCGATCATGGCTATACCGACATGGTCGCCAAACAGGGCGGGGCCACCGACTGGTTCGGCACCAACGGCGATGTCTTTGCAGTGCGAGTTAAGATGACTCCCTTTCCACCGCTGTCTCCCGATGGCTCGCGCAGCTTTCCTCGCAAGCATCTAGCCAAGGGACATGGAAACTGGAACCAATACTATATTCGCGCGATCAACGGCGAAGTGCGTTTGTGGGTTAACGGAGAAGAGGTCTCCGGCGGGACAGATATTGAGCCCTCGCGCGGCTACCTGTGCTTGGAGAGCGAAGGCTCGCCGATCCAATTCCGCAAGCTGCGCATCCGCGAGCTGCCCTAGATCGCATTGCTCATCACCCTGGCAAGCGGTTATTCTTAACTCGATGCAGAAGCTTTGCGCTGGCAGCGCGGACAGAAGAATGTCGAGCGTTGAGCTTGCACGATGCGGCGGATGACGCCCACGCGACAGGTCGCGCAGGCTTGCCCGGCCCGATCGTATACCAAGTGGTAGTTTTGATAGCCGCCCGGATCGTTAAGCGTATTGCGATAAGTGCCATCGGACAGTGTCGAACCTTCGTGTTCGATGGCCTTGAGCAGGATGGCCTGCATCGCCGCGTGCAGTCTCGCCAGCTTTATCCGGCTAAGTGAAGCGCTGGACTGTTCGGGATGTATGCGGGCCACATGCAGCATTTCCGATGCATACAAGTTGCCCACTCCGGCTACCAGGCTCTGATCGAGCAAAGCCACCTTTACCGCCCGTTGCGTGGCTTTCAAACGCTGCGAAAATTCAACCACGTCAATAACTAACGCATCCGGCCCCAATCTTCCCTCGACGATGCGAGCCTGGATTTCGCGGTTGCGGAGCAGCTCTACAGTGCCCAGTCCGCGACGATCCCAAAATTGAAGTCTCAATCGGGGCGCGTCGGCAAAGTCGATCTGCAGGCGCACGTGCTCGGCGCTCGGTGGCTGCTCGATAGCCACCAGCCCAGTCATTTTTGGCTGTAAAATCAATGCCCATTCGCTGGTGTGGATCAACACGCGTTTGCCCAATCGCGAGATGTGCGTCACTGGCTTTCCCTGCAACCTGTCGGCGATTATGGAGAGCGTGGGTTTGATAACAATCGGGCGGTAGCGGCACACGGGCTGGCTGACCGACTCGATCGTGCGGCCAACGATCCGCGCAATGCCGCGGCACATTGTTTCGACTTCAGGCAGTTCAGGCATCGCTCGCGTCACTCGCTGGTGAGCCACCGGGCGACTGGCTCGCACGGGCCACGTTCACAGCGGTAGCCGGTGGTCTGGTAGCGGGAGACGGCGCGAGGTCGGCGGGTGGGCCCGCAGACACAGAGGCCGGCGAACTGGCGGCTGCGGCTGTGCTCAGCACGAACTTGTCTCGATCCAAATTGATCAATTCGCGCTGCAGAATGCTAAGCAGCGTCTGGAGCATGGCGACTACCATCGGGCCTACTACAATTCCGATAGGTCCCAGCGACTGCACGCCCCCCAGCACGCTCAGCAGGGCGAGCAGTGGATGCAACTGCGACTGACCGTGCAGTACGACTGCCTTGACCACATTGTCGATAGTGCCGACCACCAACACGCCCCAGGCGGCCAGCAAGCCCGCCGCCCACGCTTGGTCGTTCATGGCTAGGTAGACACACACGGGAATCCAGATGATGGCCGGTCCGACGAACGGAACCATGGCAAAGGTCGTAGTCAACATAACTAGTAGGGCTAGGTATTCCATTCCCGCAAAGTAGAAGCCGATACCAGCGGTCAGTCCTTGCGCAACTGCGGAGAGGATCGTGGCCATCACTACGGCGCGACTGATGCGGTCGAATTCCAACAGCAGCTCTTGCTCGTACGTGTCATCAAGCGGGCTCAAGTGCATGATGCTGCGAAGCATGGAGGGTCCGTCCACCAAAAAAAAGAAGACCGTCACGATCATGATAACTGTGCCGAAAATCAACTTGGCAATGAAGGAGCCGGTGGCACCGGTCAGTGACAACAGACGCGGCCGAACGTAGGCGATCGCGTGATCAACGTACGATTTGACTTTCTCTCGATCCGGATTGACCGCGTCGCGTAGGAAAGCCATCGCGGTGCCGCCCAATAGTGCGGTGCGCAGCGAGCTGAATTTCGATCGAAGTTCGACGGCCAACTTGGCGGCCCCGAAGTCCTCCTCGCTGGGCTGGCCCACCCTTTTTGACAACTCGATCAGTTCATCGAAGCGGGCATCGAATACCTCCGGTGTTTCTGCTTGCACGGCCGCCTTGGTATGTATCAGTGTCTGCGTGGTCCGCTCGCCGATCTGTCGCAGTTTGGCGCTTTCGTCGCTGACTACCGAATCGGCAGTGTTCTTGGCGATGTCGTCAATTTCCTCACTGATCACATTTAGTTGCTCTAGATAGGGAGGCATTTGCAGCCCCAATGAAGCTCGCAATTGCGAAAATCGCAAAGCGATCGTCTGCGCATCGTTCTGCTCCAGCAGCCTCAAGCCCTGCATGGCCGAGGCGGTGCTGACGACGGCGATCGGAAGCAGCATCGTCAGCAGGATCAGCAGCGTGGTGATCGCCGCCGAAACTCGCTCGCGCTGGCCTGTCATCTCGAGCACCCAGCGGTGCAGCGGCCGAAACACAACCACCAGCACCGTTGCTAAAAAGACCGGGATGAAGAACCCAATCAAGACTTTGTAAAATAGCAAACCTATAAAGACAATGATCGCGATGAGCACCGCGAATGAGATGAGACGTGCCATAGTTTGGTCGAGCGAAGGTGATGGAAAGTGCAGTTGTTGATTTGGTTGGTAACCAGCGGCACTATTGTAGGGTAAACCCAGCTGGGACTGCAGGCTGTTATTTATGGAAACCTCCGTGTGTTACACGCCATTTCCATGAAAACCAACAAATCATGCAACCCCAATTCTCTGTGTGGATGCTGCGCTAGGGTACAATACCCCTGCCGCTGCGCGGGCCGAGTTGTAATCCCTTGCCAACCATTATCAAAACCAACGTATAGAAGCGAGCCATGGCATTCTGGAACAAGAAGAAATCTGACAGCCAACCCTCTGCGGCAGCCCCTGAGCAGCCCTCGCGCACAGATGCGCCGACAGATTTGCAGCAGGCCAGCTCAAGACCCTCCAGCTCAAGACCCTCCAGCTCAAGCGCAACCTCATCTGCGGCCGCTGCCGGCGGAGCAGGGGGAGGTATCTTTGGACGCTTTAAATCGGGCCTGTCACGCACCAGCCGCGTGCTCAACACCGACATCCGCGATCTGTGGAAGCAGCAGGGAGAACTGGTCGATGACGATTTCCTCAAGCGACTTTTTGCCGTGTTAGTTAAAAGCGATATGGGGGGCGACATGGCCCGCCAAATTCGCGATCGGATCGGCAAAGATTTTCGAGCTCGCAAGGTCGAGTTCGGCGAAGTGCTAGAAATCATCTCGCAGGAAATTGAGCAATCCCTACAGCAGGGTGGAACCGCCATCCGTATGGCCGAGTCCGGGCCTACGGTGATCCTAGTAGTGGGGGTCAACGGATCGGGAAAGACGACTTCCATTGCCAAGCTGGCGTACCGTTTTACGCAGCAGGGCAAGCGGGTGCTGCTCGGTGCCGGTGATACGTTTCGAGCGGCGGCCGTGGAGCAGTTGACGGTCTGGTCCGAGCGCATTGGCTGCGATATCGTCAGTGCTAAGCCAGGCACGGATCCGGCCAGCGTTGCCTTTCAAGCGACACAGCGCGCTCGCGATGAGAATTACGACGTGTGCATTCTAGATACTGCCGGGCGGCTGCAAACGCAGAGCAATCTGATGCTGGAGCTGGATAAGATTCGACGCGTCATCGCCAAACATATCCCAGAAGCGCCGCACGAGGTGCTACTGGTGCTGGATGCCACTGCCGGACAGAACGCGATCAGCCAAGCACGCGGCTTCTCACAAGCCGCTGGCTGTACCGGAATCGTGCTGGCCAAAGTGGACGGCTCAGCCAAAGGGGGTGTGATCGTACCCATCCGTCAACAGTTTGATCTGCCGGTTAAATTGGTGGGCCTCGGTGAACAGCTGGGTGACTTGGCTGAGTTTAACGCCGAAATGTTTGCCAAGGCGCTGTTGGCTGAGTCGAGGAGTTAGCCTTCGCCCCATGTCTGGGGGCCGTCGCCGGGGCTGGACTGCTCCGAACAGCCGTATTAACCGTCAAGGTTGAACTATCCCGTACGTCGCATATATCCGGGACAATGCGGCGTCCCAAAAATGCCGTGCATCAAACTCGAAACCCGACCCGATAACTTGAGCTGGAAACGCATACAAGGATGGGGTCGTTTCTTGGTGCTCTAGATTATCGAAGATAAAAATTCGGTGTGGCGATCTAAGCCCGAGCCCCATCTGCCGGCCGGTTCAAGGCCGTTGACCAGGGTTTCGAAGTTTTTCAAGGATGAAAAAATATGAAGATCACCAAGTGGGCTCTCACAGCTGCAATCGCTGCCACGTGCTTCGGCACGCAGGCTTTCGCCAAAGACCCGGCACAAACTCAAAGTCAAGTCTACAGCTACTACGCTCAACAATCCGCTCCGGCTAATTCCGGCAGCGTCGACCGAGCCTCCTACAGCGACGTCATTCCCACCGCTTGCGCTTGCGAGGAACTGACCAATTGCGTCAGCCGCTCGCCGTTCAGCTTGATCTCCTCGGATCGCGGTGGTTACGCGGTAACTCGCGCTGAGGAAGCCGCCGCCCGCTGCGACGAGCCCTGGAGATTGTTGCAGAATCCAGTGCTCGGTTTCGATGTAGGTGGTTGGTCGCAGATCGGCTACCACACCTACGACAACACACTCTTCAACCGGCATGCGGATCGAGTGCGATTGCATCAGCAGTGGATGTATGCTGAGAAGGTCGCCGACGGCAGCAGTGGCTTGGGCTTGGGCGGACGCATCGACTACCTATACGGTGTCGACGCGCAAGACACCCAGGCTTTCGGCCCGGGCAATAATAGCTGGGACAACAGTTGGGATAACGGCATCTACGGCCACTCGATTCCTCAACTGTACATGGAAGCAGCCTACGGAGACCTGTCGGTTAAGGTGGGACACTTCTTCACCCTAGTCGGTTATGAGTCGGTTGCGGCGACTGGAAACTTCTTCTACTCGCACAGCTACTCGATGTACAACAGCGAACCGCGCACTCACACCGGCATGTTGGCGGCATACAAAGCTGGCGAATACACCACGCTCTACGGCGGCTACGTCATGGGCTGGGATAGCGGCTTTGAAGACAACGGCGATGCCTACCTCGGCGGCTACTCCGTCGAGTTGACCGACAACGTCAACTTCACGAACCAAACGATGTTTGGACGCTTTGGCAACGACGAAGTAGGCTTTATGACCAGTGCTGTATTGACGACTCGCGTCAACGATGCCTTTACGCACGTGCTGTGGGCCGACTACCTGGATACCGATGGCACCGGGCGCACGGTCGAACGTCAGACATTCGACATCAACAACTACTT
>CAKQWG010000022.1 GCA_934278005.1 uncultured Pirellulaceae bacterium
TGCCGCCCTGCCCCGCTAGCCGACGGCGCTAGCCGCGGGCCACTACCCTGCCAGCCGACGGCGCTAGCCGCGGGCCAATTACTCTGCTAACCTCCTGCCCGCTTCAAGTTGCATTCGCCCGGTCAATTCGTGCGACTGTCGATGGCACCACTCCCGGACGATGAGTTGATATTCTTCGGGCGAAAATCGTCGAACCTCGAGCCTCGCGAATCATCCTCCGGTCCAACCGGCTAGAATAGACAGCGTATACAACTTACCTCTACTCGCTCTATCGCAATTCCCTTTACTCTATGTCGACCATTCCAGTCCGTTCCGCCGGCCATCCCACTCAAGAAAAACGCGTGGTTGCCGTGATCGACATCGGGGCTACCAGCGTCCGCATGGCCATCGCCGACATCGATGCCGATGGCAATGTGCGTGTGCTGGAGAGCCTGTCCCAGGCTGTCACGCTGGGCAAGGACACCTTCACGCAGCGGCGGATTCGCAAGAGTTCGATCGAACAGTGCGTCCGCGTGCTCAAGAGCTACCGCCGCCTGCTAGCCGAATATGGAATCACGCGGCCCGACCAAATGCGCGTCATCGCCACCAGCGCGGTGCGCGAGGCCATCAATCGCTTAGCCTTTCTGGATCGCGTCTATATCGCCACCGGCATCGATGTAGAACCCCTAGATGAGGCCGAGGTAAATCGTATTACCTATATGGGTATTCAGCCACTGCTGCAGTCCGATCCGCGACTGGCGACCAGCAAATGTGTCGTGGTGGAAGTGGGCGGCGGCAGCACCGAAGTACTGGTGGTGCAGGCCGGTAACGTGCTGTTCTCTCACACCTATCGGCTGGGTTCGCTGCGCCTGCTGGAAATGCTGGAGAAATACGACGCTCCGCCCAACAAACAGCGTGCGATTATGGAGAGCCAAATCGAGCGCGTGGTAGCCCAGATCCGCGAGCATGTGCCGCGCGATACGCCGCTCAAGATGGTCGCCATCGGCGGCGATGTGCGCTTTGCTGCCGCGAATCTGCTGGAGTCGTTTGAGCCCACCAGCTTGTCCTATCTATCGGTCGACCAACTGAGCGCGTTTACTCGCAAGATGTTGGTGATGACCGACGATGAGGCGGTGCGTAAGTATGGCATCAGTTTCCAGGACGCAGAAACCATCGCCCCGGCGCTGCTGAGCTACGTCATGATCGCGCGCGGCTTTGCACAGCAGGAACTAGCCATCGCCGACACCAATTTGCGCGATGGGCTGTTGCAAGACATGGCTATCCGCGACGTGTGGACGGCCAATTTTCGCAGCCAGATCATACGCTCCGCCATCAGCCTGGGCAGACGCTTCGATTTCCATGAAAAGCATGCTCGACACGTAGCGACTCTGTGCCGCAAACTGTTCTCGGAGCTGCAGGCCGAACACCAGCTAGAGCCGAAGATGGAGTTGATCCTGTATCTCTCCGCATTGCTGCACGAAGTGGGCACCTACATCAATGCCCGCAGCAATCACAAACACGCCATGTACATCATTCGCAACAGTGAGCTGTTTGGGCTGAGCCGCAAAGATGTGTTGCTGGTCGCGCTGGTCGCGCGCTACCATCGCCGCAGCAGTCCGCAAGCGCAGCACGAGGGCTACGCGGCCTTGGATCGCTCCGACCGTGTAGCAGTCTCCAAACTGTCCGCCATCTTGAGACTGGCCATCGCGCTCGACGACTCGCGCAGCGGCCGCATCAGCGACATTCAGTGCCGCAGCGATGGTAAAAAAATGGTGATCATCGCCAAAGGTGTCGAGGACGTCTCGGTCGAGCAACTCGCCTTGCGACAAAGCGGCAACCTGTTCGAGGAGACCTACGGGCTGCCCGTGCAAATCCGCCCCACGCGACGATAGGGCTGTGCCAAAATCCGGCGGCTCATAAGCGATGGCTAGAAGATGCAGCGGACTGGATGCGGTTCCCACTTGCCGCAGGTTCTACTCAGGCATCGGCTGGTGTCACCGGCCCACGCCAAGCTCCGATTACCAAACATCTTCTAACCGCCGTCCCACCTGATCGAACTTGAAGAATTGGAAGGTCGAAATCTCTAGGTTCATTGTTGAGCCGCAGCTAACCCGCCCTTCTCTCCAGACCTCGGACAGGCTGACTGTGCGCAATGTGATCCGCGGCTCTGTGTTGCCAATCGGTAAATGCAGGCACTTTCAGTCCGTTGGCACGGGTTTTTGGACTGCCGGCCAGCCAATCGTGGCTGCGTTTGATGGCCAGCCTCAATAGCGACTCGCAGGTCATGCGGGCTTTATAGCTCCAGGGGGCGTCGCTGCGGTGCAGACTGCGTAGCTGCTTCCAACAGCCGTGTGCAAAGCCACCTTTGGCCGCCAAGCGAGCCCATTTGCCGGGGCCCGCCGAGGAGCGTGGCGCAGCGGCTTCCAAAATTATTGAGGTGGGCATTTTCAGCCCGCGCGCGGCGTAGGCTTCGCGCAGTAGTTCATTCATCAGTTGTCGCTGCTGGGTCGATCGCTGCCAGCACACGCTCTCGGCGTGTTGTCGGTAGCACAGCACTGGCTCGGGCAAGTTGGCCAACTGACCGCGCTGGGCCAGACGCAACCACAGATCGTGATCTTCCACCCACTGATACTTCGGCCGATACCCACCGACGGCTTCCAGGGCTTCGGCGCGGACCATGACCGTCGGATGAAAGTGACCAGTGCGACGATTTAGCAAATTATCTAAGATGGCCTGATGCTCGCTCGGCAACTGGCTAAATGCCAGCGGATCGCCTTCAGCGTCGATCTCCACAATCGCCCCACCCACCACGGTACACGTCGGTTGACGACGCATGAAGAGCGATTGGCGCTCCAAACGGTCGGGCAGCGCGATGTCGTCCGCATCCATCCGGCAGATCAACGGGGCACGCGCTATGGCGCAGCCGCCGTTGAGCGCAGCCACAATTCCCATATTGCTTTGGTGTATTACTCGGATGCGGTTGTCCTGGCCTGCGAACCACTCCAAAATTGCTCCGCTGGAATCGCTGCTGCCATCGTCGACGCAGATCAATTCCCAATCGCGCGACGTCTGCTCGACGATGCTCGCGACCGCCTGCACCAGATACTTCTGGGCGTTGTAGACCGGCATAATGACGGACACGAGTGGATCATGAATGCGTCTAAAATTCATTGCCAGCCTGGGATGGTCCAATGGTGCTGTGATAGGTTCGCCACGAGCTACGGCTTGGGTGGAAAGCAGACAGCACGTGGCCAAGCAAGTGCTCGCGGCTGCACTCCGCCTGCACAGCGGGCCCCAGCAGAATTGCTCACCCCGACCTACATACTCGATCCCCACCCCGCATATCAATAGCAACCTGCACTAGCTGAATGTCGTCCCAATGTCGCGCTAATGTCGCAATGTCGCAATGTCGCGGATAAAACACAAATCAATTCACTTGAGCCCAGTCGCCAGCGGGCATCACGATTCGCGCGGGCGGTGGTCAGAGATAGCAATCGGCTGATCGAATTCAAAGTACTGGGGGTGGGAGCGCATGTGCTTGAGGGCCGCGCCGGGATTGTAGTACTGGATGCCCTGAGATTCATGCCCGAAGACCGGCGCGTGCGTGTGGCCAAAGTAGATGCGTTCAACCGGAGTTTCCGAATCGACAGTTAGATTGCCGAGCAGGGTATTTAAGCGTTTGCAGGTCAGATCCGGGCGATGCCTGAGCAGCGGCACCAGCTTGTGCAAGCGGAGCGCTACCACGCCATCGTAGAGTCCGTGTTTGAACTCCGTTTGCGGCTGCTCATGGTGAAATTTCGCTCGGTAGTTAGCCAAGTCGCCGCGCGCGTCCAGAATGTCGCCGTGCAGAAACAGCGAGTTGCCAATTTGAAAATGATGCGGATACCACTGAAATCGCTCGTTGCGTTCGCTCAATTGCTGCAGCAGATGTAGAAATTCGGGATGGCAATCGTGATTGCCTGGAATGAAGCGCACGTGGGCTTGGCCGGTTCGCTCCAGCAGCTCTTCCAGCCACTGAACAGCGGCCGCCAGGGTCCGCTCGTGGCTGCCGCGGATACTCCAGCGGAAATCGAAAATATCTCCGCCAAGCACTATGTAGCGGTCAGCGGTCTGCGTCTCTTCCAAGATCTTCGGTATATCATCCGCGTCGCTACGTGGGCTAAACAGATGCAGATCGGAAACGAAGACACCACCACTGGCTGCGCCTATGATCTCGGTGTGGGGTTCGTTCATGCGGCTGATAAATTCTCTCGATAGAGGATACAATCACGATATAATACGGGCTCAGGCAGTATAAATCACTTTGGATTTGGGGATAACGTGGGTAACGCACACAACCTTCAGCCCGCGCCAGCGGTCGATGATGACGAAGCGGTATTGCGCCGACTGAGCGTTAGCCTGCAGTCCATTCGCGCTGAGCTCGCCAAAATCATCGTGGGCCAGGAGCAGGTTATCGAGCAATTGCTGATCGCGCTGCTGGCTGGCGGCCACTGCTTATTGGTCGGCGTACCGGGCCTAGCCAAGACGCTCATGATCTCGAGTTTGGCCAAGTCGATCGCCTTGGACTTCCGTCGCATTCAGTTTACCCCGGACCTAATGCCAGCTGACATCACTGGTACGGAAGTCATTCAAGAGGATCGCAGCAGCGGGCACCGCGAATTCCGTTTCATCCCTGGCCCGATCTTCGCCAACGTCATTCTAGCCGATGAGATCAACCGCACGCCCCCTAAGACTCAGGCCGCTTTACTGGAGGCGATGCAGGAAAAGCAGGTGACCGCAGGCGGACGGCGGCACGAGTTGCCCAATCCATTTTTTGTGCTGGCGACACAAAACCCGATCGACCAAGAGGGGACCTATCCCTTGCCCGAGGCGCAGCTCGATCGTTTTATGTTCAACGTGCTGGTCGACTATCCCAGCCGCGCCGATGAGCTTGAGGTGGTGTTGCGGACCACGTCGGACGAGCAGGCCGTGCTGCAAACGCAAATCTCCGGCGAGAATCTGCTGGAGATGGCGCACGTAGTGCGGCGGATCGCGATTACGCCCGCCCTGGCCCTGGTAGCCACGCAAATAGCTCGCCTGACGCGTCCTAGCGACCAGCAAGCCAGCGAGCGCGTGCGGCGGTGCGTGCGCTGGGGAGCCGGCCCACGAGCTAGCCAGTACATGGTGTTAGGAGCCAAGGCGCGCGCCGCTCTGCATGGCAGTCCAATCGTTCGTCGCGAGGACATAGCGGCCGTGGCCCCACCGGTGCTGCGACATCGCATGAAACTCAATTTCCAAGCCGAAGCCGAAGGCACCACCGTCGAGCAGATCATCGAGGAGATCATCCACAACGTCGACCACACTCTTCAAGACAGTAGTTCGCGTGAGCAAATCGCAAAAGTACTTCGACCCTGAGACGCTAGCCCGCATCGGCCCGCTGGGCCTCCGCGCCCGGACTCTGGTCGAAGGACTGGTGGCCGGACAGCACCGCAGTCCCGTGCGCGGCCACTCCATCGAATTCGCCCAGCATCGCGAATACGTGCCCGGTGATGACCTGCGACAGGTCGACTGGAAGGTCTATGCGCGTAGCGACAAATACCATCTTAAACAGTACGAAGATGAAACCAGCCTGACGTGCTACCTACTCGTCGATCACAGCCAAAGCATGCTCTATGGCCAGCCCAGCCTGCAGAGTGAGGCCGGCCACAGCCAGCCCAGCCACAGCGCCAACGGGCTGAGCAAGCTGCAGTACGCACAGCTCATCGCCTTTAGCCTCGCCTACCTGGCCATCGAACAGCGCGACTATGCCGCTTTGATGACGTTCTCCGACCGCATTGACGACTGGCTGCCACCCAGCGGCAGCCCGGCCCAGTTTGAAGACATGATCAGCGTTATGGAGCGGGCCAGCCACCATCCCAAAACAGATTTAGCCAACGTGCTGCAGCAGGCCGGCCAGCGGTTTGCCCGCCGCGGCTTGGTGGTCTTGATCAGCGACTTGCTGGACGACGTGCAGGCAGTCCTCCAATCGTTGAGGTTGCTGCGCTTGATGGGCCACGACGCGCTGCTGATCCACGTGCTCGATCGCGACGAAGTCGAATTCCCGTTCGACTCGATGGCCCGCTTTGAAGGCCTGGAAAACCAGCCACACGTGGTCGCCGATCCGCGATTGATCGCGCAAGCCTATCGCCAAGCGATCAAGCTGTTCTGCCAACAACTGGAAGTCGGTTGTCGCCAAATCGACATCGATTACTTTCGGGTGCTGACCGACGAATCCCTGGCTGCCGCGCTGCCCGGCATCCTCGCCTCGCGCTCCTTGCGAGGACTGTAAGCGATGATTGTCGCCGTAGCTGGATTTGCCAGCGGCTGGATGTTGCTGTGGGGATTGGCGGCTGCCATTCCCATCCTGCTGCACTACCTCTACCGCCGCCGACAGACGCTAGTTCGCTGGGGCGCGATGAAGTTGCTCTTGCAAGTCATCGAGCGCGAGGCCAAGCGCGTTCGCTTTGAACAGTTGCTACTGCTCGTCGTTCGCACGCTAGTGCTGATCGCTCTGGCCGTCGCACTAGCCCGCCCGTTCTGGACCGCCGATGATGCGGCCTCTGCAGTGGATCCTAGCCAACCCCCGACGAACTGGATCTTGGCTGTCGATGTCTCTTACTCGATGGGCTATCGCGTAGACAACGAAACACGACTGCAAGCGGCGCAGCGACGAGCCGTGGAAGTCATTCAAGCGGCCGGGTCAAGCGATCCCATCGCGCTGATCGCGCTGGGACAACCCGCTCAGGCCATCGTCGCGACTGCCTCCTACGATCACGCGGCAGTGATCGCCGAAGTCGAGCGACTGGCGATCAACGACGCTGGATCCGATGTCAGCGGCGGTTTGCAATTGATCGAAGATACAGTGCAGCGCATCCAACGCGATGCACGCCAGAGCGGCCGAGTGCGTGTGCTGCTGCTTAGCGACTTTGGTGCCGATCATTGGCAGCCAGCTATCGATGGTCCGCTGGCTAAACGCCTGCGCAAACTGGGAGAGAAAATCCCTATCGAATATGAATCCTTGGCCGACACCGAGACCAAAAACTGGGCGGTTACCGCCGTGCAGCCGACCAGCAGCCGCGCTTTAGCCGGCCAAGCAGTCGAGGTTGACGTCAGCGTGGCCAATTACAGTGACGCCAACGCAGAAGACCTGCGAGTGCAGTTGACCATCGATGACCATTCAGTAGCCTCCCAGCTTGTTGACGTCGCGGCACAAGGCGCGCAGACCGTGCGATTTAGTGTGACTCCCTCGACGCTAGGACTGAGCGTGCTCGCCGCGTCGATTCCCAACGATCCATTGCAGGTGGACAACCGACGCCTACAAATTATCGAAGTTCGCGAAGACTATGACGTGCTGTTCGTCGAACAACAGAGCGGTGACGCGCGTATCTTACAACTCGGCTTGCGACCGGACTCAAAGACGATAGCCACCAGCGCCGCCGATAGCGCGCACGCACGCCGGTCAGCCACTGTGCCTGTCTTGGAGCTTGCGACCCTCGAACTGGCCGACTGGCAAGTCATCGTGTTGTGCGATCTGGTCCAACTGCGCAGCGCGGACTTTTTGCGACTCGACCGCTTCGTGCGCCAGGGCGGATCGCTGATCTGCCTGTGGGGACCTCGCACTACCGCAGC
This sequence comes from uncultured Pirellulaceae bacterium, assembly GCA_934278005.1. GTDB lineage: Bacteria > Planctomycetota > Planctomycetia > Pirellulales > Pirellulaceae > Aureliella. The sequence goes on from CAKQWG010000022.1 coordinate 7,627, forward strand.
AGCCTGGAATACTCAGCCTCAGATACCCGAACTGTTGGGCTTCCGCCTGCTGGAGCCGTCTGCAGAGGAGACTTGGCAGATCGATCCGCTTGATTACCGCAGCCCGTTGGTCGAGCCGTTTGTCGGCTTTCCCGATGCTGGTCTACTGACCACTCCGATCTTTCGCTATTGGAAGATCGATCCGCTGGCGTCGCAGAAGTCAGCGGCCAGCACCGCGACAGACAATGCTTGGCAAGTCGATTTGGCGACCACCACCGGCGACCCGCTCGTCGTGCGGCATAGAGTGGGAGCGGGCATGGTGACGAGCTTGCTATCCGCGCCACAGACCGGTTCTAGCGAGGCGGATGCTTGGAACGCTATGGCGGCCTGGCCCAGCTTTGTGCCCTTAATACAGCGCTTGGTGCAAACCGCAATGGAGCCAAGCGTAGCAAACCATAGCGTACTGGCTGGACAGCCGCTGGTCGGACGCCAACGATTGGCGCAAACATCCATTTCTGGGCCACACACAGTTACCATCACTAAGCCAGATGGCAGCGATGTCCAGTTGGCGGTCGAGGACGCTCGGGCGGATGCGGCAGTCCCCTGGACATTTACACAAACCCGGCAAAGTGGTTTGTACTGGGCCAGGTATGACACCGCTAGCCAAGCGCAGCCGTTCGTGGTCAACGTGGATGGCTCTGAGAGTCCTTTGCAAACGGTCCGCGTGGACCAACTGCCACGTTCGACTGCCACGCTTCCGGTAACCAGCGCCGTCCCACAAACTGGCTCACAAATCGCGCAGACCAGCCCATGGATGTCCCGTAGCTGTCTGATCGTGTTGGGATTGTTGCTACTGATCGAATCTTGGTTGGCCTGGGCCTTTGGGAGGCGCAGCGGATGACCGAATCGCAAGCAACAGCCAACCCCGCTGACCACACGACCGTGGAATCGATCTTGCACATCGCCTGGCGGATTCCTCTGTGGTTGGTTGTCGTACTGACGCTCGCAATAGCAGCCATGACACTGTGGCTCTACCTTTCCGAACGTGGACAAGCCGCACGTGGTGTGCGCTACCTTTTGACGACCCTTCGCTTCAGCCTATTGATGCTCGTGCTATGGATGCTGACCGGTTGGGGCTGGTTGCGTTTCCAGAGCGAGCAGCCCGAGTTAATCATCGTGCTGGATCGCTCGGCCAGTATGGATACTCGCGACGCAGTGCCTAGCGATGCCGACGACAGCGAGTCGAAGGCCGGTCAGGGAGCAAACGCGCGCTGGGCCAGCGCCGCGCAGTTGTTCGACTCGCTCAGCCAGCGACAGCGCGAGCGTCTGCAGCAGCAGTACCAATTGCGATGGTTCTCTGTGGCGGAGTCGCTTGAGCCATTGCCCATCGACCCGGAGAGCGATTGGCCAGCGCTGGCTGATGTGTCCGCCAACGGCACCAGCAGCCGACTGGGAGACGCTCTGGTGCGGGTCATCCAGCGGCAGTCCGGTAAAGGCACGGCTGCCATCATCTTCGCTAGCGATGGCATCAACACCACTGGCTCTGAACTCAGCGAAGCGGCCAAAGCGGCGCGGCGAGCTGCAATTCCGATCGTCACCGTCGCTCTCGGAAAGCAATCCGCGCTGCCCGATGTGCGGTTGGCCGACCTGCTCATCGAGCGCGATGTCTACTTGGGGGATCAGGTTACTGCAGAAGTTTCCGTCATCGCTAGCGATGTTCCCAATGCGCAAACACGCGTCGTGCTGCGCGATCAGTCTACCGGAAAGGTTCTTGATGAAACACAAGTTTCGATTGCAGGAGATCAACGACAGGCCACCGCACGCCTGAGCTTTGTGCCGCAGCGCGCGGGCGAGATATCCCTGCGCATCGAGGCGGACGCCGTTGCGGGGGAACAGGAGCTGGACAATAACTTTGTCGACGAAACGGTGCGCGTCCAAGATAAATTGATACGAGTGCTGCTGCTGAGCGACTCGCCCAATTACGAGTATCGCTTTCTAAAAAGTTTTTTAGAACGCGCTACGCAGCACGATGTGTCAAATACCGCTAGCTTCGAACTGCTGACCGTTCTGCAGGATGCTGAGCCGCTGTATGTCGAACAAGATAAATCAGCTCTGCGGTTGGTTCCCACCCAGCCCGAACAGATCAACCAGATCGATGTTTTTGTCTTGATCGATTTTGATCCGCAGTTGCTCAGCCAAATTTCGCAGCAGGCGATCGTCGACGCAGTCATGCAGCGTGGCGCGGGTTGCATATTCGTCACAGGGCATGGTAGCATCGCTAGGCGCTTGGAGGGCTGGCCACTGGCTAAGCTGTTGCCCGTGGAAAGCGGCGCGGCACGGGCCGCGACGGCCACCGCGCTGGCCCCGCATGGACCGCTGTTTTGGCAGCCGACAGCACTGGGACGCAACGCGCTGCCCATGCAATTGACCTCTTCACTAGCGCAGTCACTGACACTCTGGCAGCGACTTCCCTACTTTTCCAGCTTGGCGAATGTCGAGAAGGCCAAGGAGGGGGCGCAGGTGTTGGCCCAAGCCACCGATCGACAAACCGACCTGGACAGCCCCCTGCTGATCACCCAGTTTGCCGGGGCTGGGCGCAGCGCTCTACAAGCCACCGATGAGACCTATCGCTGGACGAGCTTCCTGGGCTCCGACCTGTACTACCAACGCTATTGGGGTCAGATGCTGCGCTGGCTGTGCCGCGGCAAACTTAACCACGACGCAGCCGCGGTCGAATTGTCCGTGGAGCCCAAGCAAACCGCCGTGGGCCAACCCGTCCGCTTTCAGGTCAGGCTGGGTGGCGAGCAGGCCGCCGATGCTCGCCAGCAAGAGGTCGAACTGGCCATTGAGGGAGGCGGCGGACGCGAGCGGACATTCAACTTGATGCGCGTAGCTCAATCGCCGCGAGACTACCAATTGATGGTCAGCGACCTGCCGCCGGGCAGCTATCGTGCGCGGCTAGTGCGTCCCATTGTAGATGCGCCTCCCAGCGAGGAATTTACGATTACCGCGCCGCCGGGTGAACAAGCCGTGTTGCGGACCAACGTCGATGGCATGAGAGAGTTGGCAGAGCAGTCGCGTGGTAGGGCTTATACGCAGGCCGACGCAGCGCAGCTATTCGAAGAGCTGCCCGAGGGCAAACCTACGCGAGTCGGTGCACTCCCCTCGCAGCCCATCTGGAACGCTTGGTGGGTCGCCCTGCTATTTATCGGGCTGATCACTGCCGAGTGGATCGTCCGTCGCAGATCGCACATGCTGTAAGCCCACATCCGCACCGATGTAGGCAGTAGCAGTAGGCAGTGTAGGTTCGTAACGAGCCTACGCTTGTGCGCGTTGGCGCAGCATCTTAACTGCCACCGACCACCAGCCGGGCTGCTCGAGCGAACGATAGGGGGACTCAGCCGGCAGCGTTTGCATCAAATAGTTATGCGTGGCTGCCAGATTGTGATAGGGCAACGACGGAAATAGGTGGTGCAAGGCATGGTACTGGATGGCCATCGGAAACAAGAGCCATGTCAGTGGATCGCGGCCTACATAATTGCACGAATCCAGCACGTGATCGGCCACGCTCAGACGTTCACCCGTGCCTTCGAAGTGATGATCAGCCATCTGCCGCAGTTGGTTCAGGATCACGACCGCCGCTCCCAGCGAATATAGCTGGAACATCCGCGTCCAAGGAGTTAGCCCAATGAGCACTGCCAGCGGGATGCACCACGCGCGGACGCTGCACAGTAACTCTAACGAGGCAAACATCACACGGTTGGTCCGCGCAAGCGGCCGCTCGTAACGCAAATTAAATGTAAAGGCCGAGAGATGACGCAAGACATATTCGCGCACACTTGGACGGATAAACGAGAGTGGAGCTAATAAAAAGCGCATAAAAACGATCAGCGGAAAGATGGCTACGACCAGCAGGTAGCAGGCCAGCTGAAGATAATTTCCACGCTGACAAACGTTGACCACATATTCGGGATCCTGGGGCGTGCCGTAGAGACGCAGCGTATGGTGATCGCGATGGTGCGTGGTAAAGAAGGTAGATGGAGTGAGCGTAGGAACTCCGACCAAAATATTCCAAGCCACCTTGAAACTGCGCAGCTCGTGACCGCCCAGGTGCGCTACTTCATGGACCAGCGAGCCCACGCGGTAGAGCCAAAATACCGCACACAGAAAGCTGACCGCCTGCAAAAGCGAAAAGGCTGGCGCTGCCAAATAGATCGCGGCCGATGTATAGGCGACCGTCGCGCCGATAATCATATCGCGCCAATAGACCCACGGTCTGACGCGATGAAAATCCTGCGGCGCCTGCTTTAGGGCAACACGCACGGTATGGACCCAGTCGGGAGCCGAGGACGAAGGCGCTGCCGCGGCGGCGGACGTGGTTGCAGCGGGCGTAGTTATTGTAGACACAGCGGCCTTACTCGACAGAAGAGAGAGAGTAAACCATCGTTTGTGACGCATCGAGTCGCATCTGTCAACGCTTTAGCTCGGCTAATTCAGCAAACTTACCATTGACCTTTGCTAGCTTTTGTAACAGCGGTGCGGGTTCCCACCATACGCCGTGAAGCTGATGGTAATGACACGTCCGTTGGTAAATTTCTGGCAAACCCACCGCATCGGCGTACATCATCGGCCCGCCGCGCCAGGCGGGAAAGCCGTAGCCGTAGACGTAGATAATGTCGATATCCACCGCACGCAGTGCGATACCCTCCTCTAAAATCCGTGCCCCCTCGTTGATCAGCGCATATAAAGTCCGCTCCAAGATCTCAGTATCGGACACTTGCCGGCGTTGAATGCCCGCCGCTTGCGAAGTCGTTTCGATGAGCGCCTGCACGCTGGAGTCGGGCACAGCTTGCCTGCCTTTATAGCGATACCAACCCGCCGCGGTCTTCTGGCCATAGCGGTTCATTTCATAGAGTTGGCTGGCTACCAGTGGCTCGCGCAGCCCCGGCGGCAGCGCATGCTTGCGTTCCTGGTCGATGCGCCAGCCGACATCGATGCCCGCCAGATCCATGACTGCATGTGGTCCCATGGCCATACCGAAGTCGGTCAACACGCGATCGACCTGCTCGACGCTCGCCCCCTCTTCTAACAAAAACTGCGCTTCGCGTTGGTATGGCCAGAACATGCGGTTACCGACAAACCCAAAGCAATTGCCCACCAGCACGCCAACTTTCTTGAGACGCTTTGCCAGGTTCAGAGAAGTCGCGATAACTTCGTCGCTGGTCGCGCTTCCCCGAACGACTTCCAACAGACGCATAACGTTGGCCGGGCTAAAAAAATGATGCCCTACGACGCGCTCTGGACGCTGCGTCGCAGCGGCTATTTGGTCGATATCCAGCGTCGATGTATTGCTGGCCAAAATCGCAGTGGGTTTAGCGATGCGGTCCAGCTCCGCAAATACGGTTTGCTTAAGCTCCAATGACTCAAACACCGCTTCGACGATTACATCCGCTTGTGATAGGTCCTGATAATCAAGCGTAGGCGTGAGTTGTGCAAGCCACGCGTCGGCTTCGGTCTGACTGATCCGGCCGCGTTCCACTGATCCGGCGACCTGTTTGCCAATTGAGTCGACCCCACGCTGCAGTTGCTGAGCCTCGACTTCCTTGAGCACGACTGGGATTCCAGCCGCCAGATAGGTCAGCGCAATGCCGCAGCCCATGGTACCCGCCCCGACGACCGCGGCAGATCGCACCGGGTGGCGTAGTGTGTCCGCGGCGAGGCCTGGGATCTTTGCTACGGCTCGCTCGCCTAGAAAGACGTGCACCAGCGCTCGCGACTGATCGCCCATCAACAACTCTTTAAAGATCTCAGCCTCGCGCGCGATAGCGTCGTCAAACGGCATACTGTCTGCCAAGGCCACGGCCTCAATAGCTTTGAGAGGTGCCAGCTGGCCGCGCGCCTTTTGCTCGATTCGCTGGGCGATTTCCTCTATCGCAAGTTGACTTTCGGCACTCGCTCCCAGCCGTTGACTCATGTTCCGCGTCTTGCGTATGGGCTCGGGGCCAACCGACATTTCTCGCGCGAAATCCACCGCTGATGTCAGTAGATCCCCCTTGCTGATGCGGTCGATAATGCCGGCTTCAAGCGCCTCGCTGGCGCTGCACAGGCGGCCCGTAGCGCACAGCTCGGCCGCTTTGGCGATACCGCACAGTCGCGGCAGCCGCTGCGTGCCCATAGCGCCCGGGATTAAGCCCAGCTTGACTTCCGGCAGCCCCAACTGCGTGCGATTGTCGGCAATGCGATAATGGCAACCAAGGGCCAATTCGACAGCGCCACCCAAAGCCGTACCGTGCAAGGCTGCGACCACGGTTTTGGTAGAATCCTCGGCCGCAAAAATCAATCGGTGTAGTCCGTCGTCGATCGGCTTCTCACCCGACGCGTATTTGACGAACTCTTGGATATCAGCCCCGGCAGAGAAGGTGTTGCCAGCCCCACATAGCACGATGGCCTGCGCGGATGCATCCCGCTGCGCCTGGGAGAAACAGTCCAGCAGCGTCTGTATGACCTGCGGGTTGAACGCGTTGACTGGCGGATTGTCGACGGTGATTACAGCCACATCGGAGTGCAGCTGATAAGTCACAAGTGCGGACATAGTAAGAGGTTTTCCAGAGAGAAAGTGAATTATGGGCTCATGATACCACACAGCGGTGGTGACCAAGGCAGCTGTTCGTGTTCGGCAACAAGCTCGTCGATTCGCGCGGCGATTTGCGGAGGAAAAGGAGCCATCCGCCGCGCGCGCATATCGATAAAGGCCCCAACGGCTTCGAACGTCGCAGCCACGTCCTGCTTGTGTTCATTGAGCATCACATGCAGCACTTGGTAGCGCTTGGACGTGCGAGAGATCATACGCGTATGCACGGAAATTTTTTGCCCCGCGCGAACTTCGGACAGATAGCGAATGTGGCACTCCAGGGCAAACGAGCCGCCATGCTGCTGCTGGACGTGCTCGGGTGTTAGGCCAATCATTTGCAACATACCGCCCATGGCTACGCTAAACAGGTGTGTGTACCACATCACGTTCATGTGGCCCATATCGTCTAAATAGTCGACCGGAATTTGCGCTGTATGGGTCATCGGCAATCGCTGGACATGCGCGAGATCGAGACGAATTTTAGCCATGTTTATGTCATGTATGAGAGAGAAGAAAAAGCAAGACTACCCCAGCGCAGTGAGCTGTTGCGACTAAACGCTAACCATCGCACAGTTCAAACAGCGCTGCGGCCCCCTGACCACCGCCGACGCACATCGTCACCACGCCAAAGCGTGCGCCGCGGCGCTGCATTTCATTAGCCAGTGTGCCAACCATGCGCGAACCAGTCATACCGTAGGGATGCCCAATAGCGATGGAGCCTCCGTTGACATTCAGCTTATCCCCATCGATGCCCAGCTTCTGCTGACAGCAGAGCACTTGCACTGCGAAGGCTTCGTTCAGCTCCCACAGATCGATGTCTGAAACCTTGAGTCCCTGTCTGTCGAGCAGTTTAGGGACGGCGTAGATGGGGCCGAGTCCCATCTCATCCGGTTCACAGCCAGCGACTGCTAGTGCTCGATAAACGACTTTCGGTTGCAGGCCCAGCTCTCGCGCCCGCTGCCGCGACATCAGCAGGCAGGCCGAGCTGCCGTCGGACATCTGCGATGCGTTACCGGCCGTCACCGTCCCACGGCCACTCCGCTTATCAAACACAGCGGGCAGCGCAGCGAGGCCCGCCAGCGTCGTCTCGGGACGGTTGCATTCGTCCTGCTCGAGGGTCAGCTCTTCCTGTGAGTCCAACTGCTTGGTCTGTGGGTTCATCACACCACGCCGCACGCGCATCGGAGCTAGCTCCTCGGCCAAACGTCCGGCTTGTTGAGCGGCAGCGGTGCGTAGCTGGCTCTGCAGCGCGTACTGGTCCTGCGCCTGCCGGCCGATATGGTATCGCTGGGCGATAACCTCAGCCGTGCTGCCCATGGTCATATACAGATTAGGGCGGTGCTCGACGATCCACGGATTGGGATCCTGCGGACGCTCGGCGATCATGGTGATGCTTTCGACGCCACCGGCCAGGGCAACTTCCACCCCCTCGTGCACGATCTGCTGGGCGGCCATAGCCACGGCTTGCAGCCCCGAAGCGCAGAAGCGATTGACGGTAGCTGCCGCGATTGAGGCTGGCAGTCCCGCTCTAATAGCAGCCACGCGAGCCACGTTCATGCCCTGCGGCCCTTCGGGAAAGCCGCAGCCGACGAACAGATCTTCAATCTCTGCTGGATCAAGCTGAGGAGCCTTGGCCAGCACATGCGTTAAGCAATGTGCCATCAGATCGTCGGGGCGCATCAAGTTGAAGGCACCGCGAAAGGACTTAGCCAGCGGCGTGCGCGAACTGGCTACAACAACGGCTTCTCGCATAGCTCGATTTTCCCTTATTAAACAGGACGCGCTTCTTCACCACTCTCTTATTACTCACGATCCCGATCAGCCGTTTTGGCGTTAGCCACGGTTCCCTCGGCGCATCAACATCGCCTACTTATGATCGTCTGAAAACTACGCTACCCAATAACTCCTACCGCTCAACCCGGCGCACTACCTTGCCACTGATCTCGCAACGCCCGCTTTAGAATCTTGCCATTGGAATTCTTAGGCAATTGCTGGATGAAATAAATGTACTTAGGCAACTTGAACTTGTGCAGCTCCGGCGCAGCAAACTGCAGCACTTGCTCTGCAGTCAATTCAGCGTCCTGCTTCAGGACGATGAAAGCGGCGATCTCCTCTTGGTACGTAGCGTCGGGAACTCCTACAACGGCCACTTCGGCCACGGCGTCCAAACAACACAGAACTTCTTCGATCTGCCGCGGTGAAATATTCTCACCTCCTTTGACGATCATATCTTTCTTGCGATCGGTAATGTACATATAGCCGCGCTCGTCGACATGCCCGATATCTCCCGAGTGCAGCCAACCATCGACGATCGCTGCGCGGGTAGCCGCAGCATCGCTCCAGTAGCCCAGCATGACGCTCGGGCCGCGAAAGCATAGTTCGCCCGTTTGGCCGACGGGCAGCATGCGATTGCCATCATCCTGTACACAGACCTCGAAGCCCGCCAAGGGGCGACCGGCGGAACCAACCACATAGGTCTCGTCAGTCTCATAGGAACAGACTGCGCAGGTGGCTTCCGATTGACCATAACCGTCGTACACGCGGCACTCAAACAGCTGCTCGAAGCGTCTCCGCACCTCCTCGGGCAGTGGCGCCGAACCACCTGTGACGCGCTTCAAACTACTCACGTCATATTTTTCGCGCTCGGGATGATGGATCAGGCAGACCATCATCGTCGGCACCAGCGAGCAACGTTCGACTTGGAAGCTTTCAATCGTCTGCAGAGCCAGCTCTGGCGAAAACTTACGCAGCAGTGCGGTAACGCCACCCAGCACAGCATTAAGATTCGTGACCAGGATACCGTACACATGGCTCATCGGCAGCGTCATCATCGACCGCTGACCGGCGGGCCAAGCGAGTCGTTCGGCAGCCGCAAGCGTGTTGTCAATGAGATTGCCATGAGAAATCATGACCCCTTTGGGATGGCCCGTCGTGCCCGACGTGTAAACCAACAGAGCTAAGTCGCCATTGCCGCACGAGGCCAAGCTGTTTAGCGGACTAGCCTCAACTAGCCGCGGCTCTAAATCCGTGCAGCCCGCTATACCAGATTCACCGAACGTTAGAATCTGCCGAAAGCCATCGACTTGAACCGTCGCTTCAGCAATCCGCGGCGCCAACTCGGCCGATGTGATAACGAACAGCGCTCCCGAATTAGCGACGATGTAAGCCGCCTCGCGGGCTAACAACTGAGGCATCAAGGGGACGACGACAGCCCCCAGTTGAGCCAGCGCTTGAAAAGCGGCTGAGACCTCCAGGCAGTTGGCCATCATGACCACTACTCGATCGCCCGATCCGATCCCCTGCTCGCGCAGCACTCGCGCGAGTTTGCGCGAGCGATCCATCAACTGAAAACTACTGCACCAGCTCCCCTCAAAGAAAGTCGAGTTATAATCGCCAAAGCGATCCAACGCATCGATCGAAAGCTGTGCGACGTTCATCGGCGAACCTCTTAGCCCACGGGGCAAAACCTGAGTCAATCTTAAACAATATACACTGTCTCCTCGGCTAGGCTGTCCGCTGTATACATTGTCCGCTGCTACGCTGCTACGCTGTCCGCCGCTAGGCTGTCCTTTGTATACGTCGTTCTGCACACATCATCCTATGCGCAGGCTGCATCCAGGAAGCTAGCACAAAGCTATGGTTTACGAGCCGCACCAAGCTTCTAGACGCTCGATCAGCACTTTGGCTGATTCGAATTGATAAGTGCACCAACCGCGTTGCTGAGCGGCAGCGATGTTGTCGGCGCGATCGTCTGTGAAGAAAACATCATGGCCACTGCAGCCAGCCCGCTGCTCACAAACCTCGTAGATCTTGCTGTCGGGCTTCATGCTCTGCACTTCATAGCTCAAAACAATCTGGCTCCACCATGTGCCCATCATGGGCCACTGCTGGAATTCAATCCAGCGCCAGTGCGCCTCGCAAGTATTCGATAGTATGCCCATCGGAATACCCGACTGCTTAACCCACTCGATCGCAGCTAAAATTGGCAGGTTGGGCTGAAATATATCGCTGATAGCTTTCAGAATGCCCGCCACCGGGACGGCACTCTCGAGTTCCACATTGATCTCGGCCGCGAATTCATGGCCGCTCACCAAGCCCGTCTCATAGCGATTTTGCAAGTCAGAATCGAAGACCACTTGTCGAACCAACTCGGCGGGCCGAGCCGCAAGCTGCGATAGCTGATCCACGGCTATCTGATGGTCAAAGTTAACCAGGACGTTGCCCAAGTCGAAGTACACAAAGCGGTGCGACATAGTTGCTGGCTACTTTTGATCATCGAGAACCTGGATACGGATATTGCGATACCAAGCCTCAGTGGGAGGACCGGAGTGGATCTGCAGGCCGATGATTCCCGAGCGAGAAATATCAGCGTCTGTTTCGCGGTACTCGACCGTCGGATGGCCGTTGACGAACAGGGCGATCTTGTCCCCCACGGCGCGAATCCACAGCTCGTTCCAATCGCCATCCTTAACCCATCCGGGCAGACGGTCGGCGGGCCCTTCGGCCAGCATTTTGTTGCGACGCGATTCATCGTACAATCCGCCCCACACCGGTCGCCCCCAGGCCTCGCCCACGTCGCACTGGTAGCCGCTTACCTCGTGGTCGCCGGCGATCCGTGCCGAGCGGAACTGCACGCCTGCATTATTCCCCTCGCCTTGCAGCTTGACTTCTAGCCGCAGCTCAAAGTCTCCGTAGGACTGCTTTGTACATAGAAATTCGTTGTTTGGGATATTCTTTTCGAGCGAGCCGGCCACAATGGCCTGCTTCTCGACTCGAAAGTGATCCAAGTTGCCCTCCCAACCACTGAGCGTTTTTCCATCGAACAGAGCCACGAAGCCGGGTTCCAGGGGCTTGTCCTTTGGCTTGTCCTCAGCACAGGCCAACTCGGCCGGCAGCCACAGTAGCGACAGACTCATCAGGCTGAGCAGAGTAACGGCGAGCGCGGGAGCGACTGTGAGAGCTGATTTCATAGCTGGCTGAACTCCGGAGGATGGAAGGAACTTGAGCAAGTTCGCGGCGAAGATGCGCATTAGTCTCCCAAGCATCCTACACAGTCAGGCAGCGGACAAGTAGACTTGTCTTGCAGGCGGGCTCAGTGGTCCGGCAGTCGCACACTATTCAGCCGCTCCACTGCGATCCAGGAATCGAATACTTCCAACCCATAGATTCAACTATGACTCAAATTAACAAATACAGCAGCCGTATTACTCAGCCCAAAAGCCAAGGCGCATCGCAAGCGATGCTTTACGCCACCGGCCTGACCCCCGAGGACATGAACAAGGCTCAGATCGGGATTGGCAGCGTGTGGTATGACGGCAATTCCTGCAATATGCACCTTGGCAAACTGGCCGACGCCGTCAAACAAGGGGTCACCAAGGCGGGCATGGTGGGTATGCGTTTCAACACCATCGGCGTCTCTGACGGGATCTCGATGGGGACCGACGGCATGAGCTATTCGTTGCAGTCTCGCGATCTAATCGCCGACTCGATCGAAACCATCATGGCCGCTCAGTGGTACGACGGGCTGATAGCTCTGCCGGGTTGCGACAAGAACATGCCGGGCTGTCTAATGGCCATGGGCCGCCTGAATCGGCCGGCCCTGATGGTCTACGGCGGCACGATCCGACCCGGCAAGTGGAATGGTCAGTCCCTGGACATCGTCTCCGCCTTTCAGTGCTATGGACAGTTCCTTTCAGGCGAGATCAGCGACGAGGAGCGCGAACAAATCGTGCGGCATTCCTGTCCCGGTGCGGGCGCTTGTGGCGGCATGTACACCGCCAACACGATGGGCTCGGCTATCGAGGCCCTCGGCATGAGCCTCCCCTACAGCGGTTCCATCCCGGCGGAGGATCCAGCCAAGATCGACGAATGCCATCGCGCGGGAAAAGCCATCTTGCATCTATTGGAAAAAGACATCAAGCCGCGCGACATCATGACTCGCGAGGCCTTCGAAAATGCGATGGTTGTCGTCGTGGCTCTGGGTGGTTCGACCAACGCCGTCTTGCATTTAATTGCCATGGCTCGCAGCGTGGACGTGCCGCTGACCATCGACGACTTCCAAGCCGTCAGCGACCGCGTACCCTATATCGCCGACCTAAAACCTAGCGGGAAATTTGTGCAAGAGGACCTGCACTCGGTCGGCGGCACGCCCGCGGCTATGAAGTATCTGCTCGAGAAGGGTCTGCTGACGGGCGACTGCATGACGGTTACCGGCAAGACGCTGGGCGAAAACCTAGAGTCCGTGCCGGGACTGAAGGCTGGCCAGACGGTCGTCCAAACCGTTGAGAAGCCCATCAAAGCGACGGGTCACATTCGGATATTGCGCGGCAATCTTGCTCCAGAGGGAGCGGTAGCCAAGATCACTGGCAAAGAGGGTTTGAAATTCTCCGGTCCGGCCAAAGTCTTCGACAGCGAGGAGCTGATGCTCAAGGCACTCGAAGACAAGCAGATCGCCAAAGGGGACGTAATCATCATTCGCTATGAAGGGCCCCAGGGTGGACCGGGTATGCCTGAGATGCTTACTCCTACGTCAGCCATCATGGGTGCGGGTCTAGGTAGTGACGTTGCGCTGCTCACCGACGGCCGTTTTTCCGGAGGCTCACACGGTTTTATCGTCGGCCACATCACACCCGAAGCTCAAACGGGCGGGCCGATAGCGCTGATTGAAAATGGCGACGTCGTGACCATCGACGCCGAGACAAATCGGCTGGACTTCGACATCAGCTCGGCCGAATTGTCCAAGCGTCAGCAAGCGTGGCAGGCACCGCCACTGAAGGCCACACGCGGCACGCTTTACAAGTACATTAAGAACGTCAAGTCGGCCTCGGAAGGCTGCGTGACGGACGAATAAGTATGGCGCGCAAACGGCGGAGACGCCCTAATTGGCCGTATCGCTTGGCATGGCTGGGACTCTGGCTGGCGCTGCTGGGTTACGTGGGTCTTCAGACCGCCCTGCTGGCCGGAACCTACGGACAGCGGGCTTACGGGACCGACTGGGGCCTGTCGTTTGTAGCCAGCCTTTTTGATGCGACTGTGGCGGTATTCTTCTTTGTCGTTGGAGCTTGCATCGGCAGCTTCCTAAATGTAGTCGCCTATCGCCTGCCCCTGGGAAGATTTATCGGCGGCCACTCGGCGTGCCCCTACTGCCAGACTCCCATCGACGGCTCCGACAACGTTCCGTTCCTAGCCTGGATCAAACTCCGCGGACGCTGCCGCACCTGCCATCTGCCGATATCCATCCAGTATCCACTGGTCGAACTCGCGGTGGCGATCCTGTTTGCATTCGTCTACGCCTCCGAATTTGCCCGTGGCGGAGCCAATCTACCGGGCGTGGCTGCCACTCCGGGCTTTGGCGGAGTAGTGCGAATCACGATTGACGCCACGCTGATTCTGCGGGTGGCGGTGTATCTATTCCTATTGAGCGGTCTGGTAGCCGCCGCCTTGATCGCCGTCAAACGCCGACGAGTTCCCCTGCATCTATATTTGTGGAGCGGCGCGCCGCTGCTGCTGGCGGGCCTGGGGCTGCCCGAGACGATCGTCGTGCCGTGGCGCCACGCAACGCAGCTCGGTGCTGTGGAAGCGCGGCTGGACGCCGTTGTGACTTTGGTTTGCGGAGCCGCGGTCGGGATAGCCATTGCACGCTTGCTGGCGCCACTGGCCTACCGCGGATTCGACCGCAGCTTGATAGCCTCGGACGCCGCTAGTACGCAAGCTAGACAGTTTATCGGGGCTATGGCCCTGGCTGGCTGCTGCGTCGGCTGGCAGAGCTGCGTTCCGCTGGCCTGGTGCGTTGTGCTGTGCGGCCTTGTAGGTGCAGTACTACTCCACGGGCTGTTCGGCCGCAGTAGCTCGCTATCCGCCGTAAATCTGGCCGACCTGACGGTCTGGGTCTGGCTGGGTCTGCTAGTGTTTCGCGCGAATTGGAATTGGCTGTTGATCTGGCAGATACTGCCCGTCCAGATTCCTGAGATTATGCGGCACGTGCTGGGCGCACTGCTACTGGCACCACTGGTGTGGTACTTTGCCCGGCGCACCCCGCGCTAACTTTCATTTCTTTTCACTACACGACGAGAGACAAGCATGCAAATTTGGCCCGCGATCGATTTACTCGGTGGCAAGTGTGTCCGGCTGCAGCAGGGTGACTATAACCGCGAGACGATTTTCGCTGACGATCCAACGTTGATGGCGGAGCAGTGGAAACAGGCCGGGACTAAATACCTGCACTTGGTCGATTTGGATGGAGCCAAAGACGGCAGCCAAGTCAACGGGGATGTCATCCGCCGCATCGTCGAGCAGAGCGGTTTGGTGTGCCAAGTCGGCGGTGGAGTGCGCAGCGCGGAGACGATTGCCCGACTGCTAGAACTGGGGCTAGCGCGAGTCATCGTGGGGACGCGGGCTCTGAAGGATCCCGAATGGTTCGCTGCCATGGCCGACAAGTATCCACAGCAGCTGGTGCTGGGCATCGATGCTCGCGATGGCATGGTCGCCACCGACGGCTGGCTCGAGACGTCCACCACATCGGCAGCCACGCTGGCTAAACAAGTCGAACAACTGACCGCTAACGTAGCGGCCATCGTCTATACTGATATCGCTCGCGACGGCATGCTAGCCGGTCCAAACTTTGAACAATTGGCCGACATGCAGCAGGCCACCGCCATTCCCGTCGTCTGCTCCGGTGGCGTGACCACCATGCAGGACATTGAGCGTCTGCTAGAGATGCAAACGCACGCGGCCATCGTCGGCCGAGCTATCTACGATGGGCACCTCGACTTGGCCACCGTGCTGTCCGCCTGCCCGCAGTAAAACCATTGCAGGCGCAACGTGAGTTTTCTCGCGACCTCCATTAGCGGAGGTCGCGGGAATGATCCAACAAGGCCCTCCGGCCACAACGCGCTGTGCACACGTTTACTTCTTTTGCTTATCGAGCGCTTTATTCCACTCGTCGATTCGGTCTTTGTTAGCTTCGAACAGTGCATCGGTGCTATCGAGAACCTCAATCGATTCGATCTTGTCCCCTTGCTTGATGGAATCCACGACGTCCTGCCCCTTGGTGACTTTACCGAACACGGTATGCATGCCGTCCAAGTGAGGAGTCGGGCCGTGGGTAATGAAAAACTGACTGCCATTGGTCCGGCCAGTGTTTGAATAGGCGCGCTTGCCGCGGTCGGCATTGGCCATCGACAGGATGCCAGGGCTGTCATGCGACAGGCTGCGATCGGTTTCGTCTTCGAATTTGTAGCCCGGTCCACCGCTGCCGGTACCGGTAGGATCGCCACCTTGGATCATGAAATCGCTGATCACGCGATGGAAGGTCAAGCCATCGTAGTAGCCGCGTTTGGCCAAGTTCAAAAAGCTGGCGGCGGTGACAGGCGCCTTGGACGCATACACGACCGTCTCGATGTCACCCTTGGAAGTTTTGATCACAACATTGATATCTGACAACGGTTTATCCTCTGCAAAAGTCTGTCCTACGATAGTCGCCCCAATCGCCAACATAGCGATCAGCGACAAAGCCGAATTTTTCTTCATAGTATTGAATCTCCTGTTTTGTAATGTGAATGGACTCTAACTGGTTTTCTAACATCGCCGCGCTACCTGCACCGCCAGCCGACGGCGCTAGCCGCCGGCCCGTTATTACCCGTCGCGCGACCCTCCAGACAGGCCCCGCGATCGCTAAAGCCACCCCAGTTTAACCCCATCCTCTCTACAGAGAATGGGGTCGGCTGGTCACTCGGCAGCGCGCAGCCCGAATGAAGCGTTATCATAGGCCACTGGGACGAAATTTCTATCCATCCTGCGCGAGATGTGCCATGCATTCTGCAATACCTCGGTCCACAGCCTGCTTGTACTTAACGCCCCAAAGCGTGGTAGGGATGCTGCTGGCAATTTTTTGTTGCCAGTTTACCAGTGCCCAGGACACTTCGTTGAAACAGTCCCTGCGCCCCAACTTTTTATGGCTCACCTCCGAAGACAATGGGCCGGAACTGGGATGTTACGGCGACGCATACGCCGATACGCCCAACATCGATGCGCTGGCCGCCCGGTCGCTGCGGTATACCAACTGTTGGTCCAACGCTCCCGTGTGTGCGCCGGCCCGTACGACACTGATAACCGGCATGTATCCCACCAGTCTCGGCGCGCAGCACATGCGCAGCCAAGTGGCTCTGCCACCCCAGTTTGAACTCTACCCGCAGCTCTTCCGCCAGCTGGGATACTACTGCACCAACAATTCCAAGCAGGACTACAACCTGGACAAGGGGGAGGATGTATGGGACGAATCGAGCAGCAGAGCTCACTGGCGCAAGCGTCGCCCAGGGCAGCCGTTTTTTGCGGTGTTCAATTCGACCATCAGCCACGAGAGCAAACTCCGCACCCGTCCCCACCAAGCCATCCACGATCCGGCGAGAGTGAGCGTTCCACCCTACCATCCGGATACCCCTGAGGTTCGCCAGGACTGGGCCCAATACTACGATCGCGTCACCGAAATGGACCGCGAGGTAGGCCGCGTTCTGCAACAGCTAAAGGAGGATGGATTATCCGAGAACACGATCGTGTTCTACTACGGAGACCATGGTAGCGGCATGCCGCGCAGCAAGCGTTGGCTATACCAGAGCGGACTGCACGTGCCGCTCATCGTGCACATTCCCGAGCGGTTGCAGTCGCTGCTCAAACAACCGATAGCTGCGGGCAGTACCAGCGATCGACTCGTCAGCTTTGTCGACTTCATGCCCACCGTCTTAAGTTTGGCTGGCCAACGCCCGGCGGCCGAACTACAAGGCCACGCGTTTTTAGGCCAGTATGCTACCGAGGCTCCGCAGTACCTATTTGGTTTTCGCGACCGCATGGATGAACGTTACGACATGTCGCGCGCCGTGCGCGATGACCAGTTCCTGTACATCCGCAACTTCTACCCACAGCGTCCCCAGGGAGCCTACCTGGCTTACATGTTTGAAACGCCCACTACGCGCGTTTGGAAGGAGCTCTTCGATGCTGGTCGTCTGGATGGGGCCCAGAGCGTGTTCTGGCAGCCCAAGCCGACCGAGGAGCTATACGAGATTGCGGCCGACCCTTATCAGATCCACAACTTGGCGGCGGAAGCCGCGCACCAACCGACTCTCGAGCGTCTGCGCAAAGCCAACCAAGAATGGATGCTGAGCATCGCTGATTTGGGACTGCTGCCCGAAGGCCAAATGCTGGAGCTGGCTGGCAGCGACACGCCTTACGCACTCGGACAGGACCGCGAGCGTTATCCCATCGACGAAATCTACGCTGCGGCGGATCTGGCCACGCGTCCCACGGCCGACGATTTACCGCAGTTGCTGAAGCACTTGGTTGCGCGTCATGCTACGGTACGCTACTGGGTTGCCAACGGGCTGCAACTGCGTGCGCAGCGAGACGAGCAGCGCGTGGCTGCCGTGGGAGCTACCCGTGGGATGACGACCGATCCTTCGCCCTACGTCCGCTGCGTAGCCAGCGAGACCATGGCTCGTTATGGTAATCCGCTGGATCGCGAGCTGGCCATCGCCAGTTTGCTAGACATGTCCGACCCGCGCAAGACCAACACCTTCGTCGCCATGCTAGCTCTCAATTGCTTGGAGTGGTGCAATCCCAGCCGGGCTGAACTTGGTCAGCGTCTCGAAGGTTTACCGCAGCGCGACCCAGCGCTTGCCAAACGCTACGACAGCTACATACCCCGTTTAGCCAAGCGCATTGAATCTGTGGCCAACTAGTGTGGCCCGACGCTCCGCGTCGGCCCCTCCCGCCTCAATCAAATCATCTGGAATATTGTCTGTGTTGAGTTTCC
>CAKQWG010000023.1 GCA_934278005.1 uncultured Pirellulaceae bacterium
TGCTACACCGCCACGCATGTATTGAACAGCACGCAGGTAGCAAACAGCACGCAGGTAGCAAACAGCACGCAGGTAGCGAACAGCACGCAGGTAGCGAACAGCACGCAGGTAGCGAACAGCACGCAGGTAGCGAACAGCACGCAGCGGTCTGGCTTAGCCTGCCAGCGACACAGCCAAGCCGTATTGAGTCGGCATGACAGGTTGCATTTTTCATACCGCGGCCTCTGTGCAGCCAGGTCGATTTCTTAGGCTCAAAGCTTGTTCTAAGGTTCAACCCTTGGCACGGCTGGCACAGAATTCGCTGGCATTGATTTACTTATGCATCACTCAACAGCGTTTAAGCAGCCGTACCTAGGGCTGACGAGATCGCCACAAATACACAACTTTTGCCCACTCGAAGGTGTCACATGAACCACACGAGCAATTTTTTTGCTGCTGCCGCGCAGCCCGAGTACAAGCCCGAGATCGACCCTCCGCTGCAGCCCACGCCTGGCATTCCGCAGCCGGGCGATCCGCCTGTGGGCGAGCCACCGGTGCACGATCCCCGGCCGAGTCAGCCCGGCCCGACTCCGTCTACGCCGCGCGACCCAGGCCGCTGAGCTTGACGCCCGAACTCGACTCTTTGTGATCCGCCTGCGCATCAGCTGCGCGTGCTGGCGAGCTCAAAATCTCGAGTCTGGTTGCTTGACGGCGCGACTTAACTACACAACTTGGCTATGCGATTTGACTCTGCAACTTGGCTGCGCGATTTGACTACGCAACTTAGCTGCGCGATTTGACTACGCAACTTAGCTGCGCGATTTGACTACGCAACGTGGCTGCGCGATTTGACTACGCAACGTGGCTGCGCGATTTGACTCTGCTGGGCAGTTGGTGGATGATTGACCGTGACGTACGCTACACACGCTCGATCGCCAAGGAAGAATAATGATCTTACACAGCCCTTACGGCCCACCGCCGCATTCCATCGAGCGGCGTCGAGCGCTGTCGCTGCTCGGCCTGGGTGGTCTCGCAGTGGCTCACGGCGTCAACAACACATCCATCGGCGGTGAACCGCCCGCTGCGGCAGGCTCACAGAGCCCTTCACCAAGCGCTGCGGCGGAGTTGGAAGCTGAGCCTAAAAGCGGCCAACCTCAAGGTAGCCTGCGGCTCTATCGCAGCGTGTCTGAAATGTCTCAGGACCCAGCGCTGACAGCCAATATGATCGCACGCACCCTGGGCTATTACTCGGCCGGAGATGGCGGAGAGGCGACTTACGCAATTGTTTTAAACAATTCGCAACAGACAGTTGATGATGGCAGTGGTGTTTCGCTACACGGCAGCCTAAACGGCGATCTGCGCGCTCAATTATTGCCGGGTGCATCGGTGAACTATCGTATGTTCGGAGCCAAGAGCGACGGAACGAGCGACGATGGTGTGCAGATCAAGCGGGCCCATCAATTTGCAACTGTGCATCAAGTACCAATCGTCCAGTCCAGCGGAGAATTCTGGATCATCCGAACCAATCAGATCCCCATCACCACCAACGTGACTTGGGGCAACGCGATTTTCCATATTGATGAAAAGTATAATCATCGACGCGAACCGCGATTTGTCGTGTCAGGCGCGCATGTTAGCCAGCCGATTGAGCTGGACGATGCTGCCAAGCGGTCCCTGCTGTCGCAACTGGGCCCCGGCGTGCAGGTCATTCCCGAATTGGCCGCCTATAGAAACTGTCTGGTAAACATCGTTGACTCGGGCGATAAGATCGGATTCCGCGCAGGCAAACAGTACCGCGGCCAGTCCTGGAATCGCGAGGAATTGTTCTATGTGGAGGAGGACGGACGCATTCTAGGTGACATCGCGTGGAGATTTAGCGATTACACCAGCCTAACCGCGACGCGGTGCGACGATACTTTCTTGATTATTGATGGAGGCGGATTTTATCTGTCGGGAGATAACCCCGGAGAAAGGTATTCAGGCTACTACCAAAACGGTTTCCGCATCGACCGCAGCCGGACTAGGATTCAGAATCAATGGGTCGGACTGGAACACGATAAGCGCGATACGTCGATGGAGCCTCGCTCGGGTTTCTACAACCTCAGCCGCGTCTTCAACGTGACCCTGGAGAACATTCGTCTGATCCCGTGGGAGAAGAACCGAAGCGATCCGGCCAAAGTATTAGCCGCAGGCACCTACGGTATAAGCGGAAGCCGCATGCTCAACTGCACCTTTCGCAACATTACCGCCGAGGGGACGCATTTGCACTGGGGTGTCTTCGGCACGAATCTAAACAAGAACTTCCGCATCGACAACTGCCGTCTGAATCGCGTCGACGTTCACTTTCACTGCTGGAATTTGACCATCCAAGATTCCGAGATTGGACTGAGCGGCATTTCTATCACTGGTGGCGGCGATCTAACCATCGAGAACACTGTCCAACAGGGAAATACGTTCGTCAACTTCCGCAGCGACTTTGGCGCCAAGTGGGACGGCAACATTCGGCTGCGCAACTGCAAATTGGTCCCGGCTCGCGATAGCTCTGTCACTGTCCTGAGCAGTCGCCCTAGCGAATTTAATTATGGCTATCCGATTGGCTGTGGCCGCACGATCGACATTGACAATTTGCAAGTTGACTTTAGTCGATTTCCCAAATCAACGTCTCCGATTTGGCTGCTGGGCGTTGCCAATTTCTCCTCCACGCAAGACGAGTCGCGGCACTTCTTCCCGCACCACTTTACCGTTCGCAATGTCACCGTAGCAGGTCGCCAGCAGGGAGTTCGACTGCTGCAGCTCGCAGATCCGTACCACTACGATATGGGCCGCGAGGGAGGCTACGACGGCGTGCATTTAAGTCCCAATTGCCATATGGTTTTTGAAAACATCCAACTCGAACAATTGCCCGCCTCCAAGGCCAGCGATCCATGGCAGGTTCACCTACGCCTAGGCGGGCAGGCGAGCCAAACCTATCGAGATAACAGAGCGCTGTTCGCTTCGGTGCGGATCGTTAACTGTGACAACCTGTGCCTGCACTTGGGAGGTAGTGCCATCAATTTATCTGTCAGCGATAGCACCATCGACCGCTGTACGGCGGCCGCCGGAGGACCGCTGCGAGGGGCGCTCATGTTTCGGAACTGCAGCTTCGCCCCGCGCGTTGTTGATACCGCGCAGACGATCTACGCGCTGGAATCCGAACTTGGGACCCATCTAGCCAACTGCACCGTTCACGCGCCCGACATCGACGGCCGGGCAAGCCCAGAACAGGCTCATTTGACAGATTTCGTCCAGCCCAACCAGCGGGTGCGGTTCTATCAGTCCGGTACTGCGTTGGGCAATGATCTCCTGAAATATTTCAACGAACAACGGATCGAACTGTCACCCAGCTTCATTCAAATGCTCAAAAGTCACCATGGATTGGAATCTGAATCGGTATCAGAGCACTAGCTAAACAGCGACCGAGCAGCTACCCAGCCTGCGGTATTACAAAAAATTAGAGCCTGCTCGACAGACATTTCCCTAGGCGGTTCAGTTTGCATACACCACCTGCCAATAGCAGTGCAAATATGCTACTTTAGTGCAGCATTAGCTGAAAAGTGGGGAGTCGCTATCCGCTAATTGCATGGTTAAACCGCCTGCACTGCAAATCTGAAAGGAAACCTTCCGCAATGGGTAAGGCTTCAGACATCAATCTTAAATCGGTCGAGAACAGCACCCGTTCTTTCCTCTATCGGCAACCCATAAAATTTGGAGGCCGCGTCGTAGAAGATGTGTGCGTGCTGCGTACGGAAGTCGCCGTAACTCAAGTTGGCGGCCGCAAAAAGACCATCGGTGTAGGTGAAATGACGATGGGCAACGCTTGGGCTTGGCCCAGCAAGATCCCTTCTAAAGTGACGCTGCGATTGCTGACAGAGTTGGCCAATAGACTTGCCGCCCGCGCCCAGGACGCTTCGCTAACAGGCGATCCACTGCAGATCACACATCGCATCGGCAAGTTGCGCGATGCGATCTGCACGGAGATGGTCCGCGAGTACAAGATCACGGAGCCGATCCCGAAGTTGGCAGCCATGATGGCCGCCAGCCCGCTTGAAGCCGCCATCCATGACGCTTTTGGCCGCGTACATGGCCGCAATAGCTTCGATTTAATGTCCGCAGAGTTTCTCAATGAAGACTTAAGCGCCTACCTGAACGATGAGTTCGTGGGGAAGTATCCGATCGATTACCTGTCGGACAAACCCAAGCCAACCATGCCACTCTACCATCTCGTCGGCGCCCTGGATCCACTTAGCGATGAAGACATAAAAACGCGTTTAAACGATGGCTACCCCGAGACGCTCGAAGAGTGGTTGCGAACCGATGGCATCAGCCACTTGAAAATCAAACTGGCCGGCAATGACATCGACTGGGACGTAGGCCGCATTGTCGAAGTGACGCGAATCTGCGAAGCGGTCGCACCTGAGCGAAACTGGAAGTTATCATTCGATTTTAACGAGCAGTGCCCTAATGAAGATTACGTTATCGATCTGCTCGAGCGTATCGAACGTTTGAGCCCGCTGTCGTTTGAGCGCTTGCAATACATCGAGCAACCGACGCCGCGCGACCTGACCACTCGTAGTGAGTTTACCGTGCACCGCATCTCGCGCATTCGCCCGGTTGTGATTGACGAGTCGTTGACCGACATGGCCAGCTTGCGATTGGCCCGGCAGCGCGGCTACACCGGCGTGGCACTGAAGGCATGCAAGGGACAGTCCGAGGCGCTGTTAATGGGTGCGGCGGCCGCCCACTACAAAATGTTTACCTGTGTTCAAGACTTGACCTGCATCGGTGGCTCCTTCCTACACTCGGCCAGTATTGCTAGCCGCCTGCCTAATGTAGCGGGCATCGAAGGCAACGGGCGGCAGTACTGTCCAGTCGGCAATGCAGCCTACATGCAAGAGTACGCTCCCATGTTCCGCGTACGCTACGGCACGATCCCGACCGAGTTGCTCGGTGGTCAGGGGCTAGGCTTCGACTGGCAACCTTTAGGGACCGATGACGCGGGTGGCGAATAATCATGGCAGCCGGCTCGATCCTGATTGTCGATGACCAGCAGAGCATGTGTGAGATGTTGGAGACCGATCTGCGGCTGCGCGGTCATCAGACGCGGTGGTGCCTTTCGGCCAGTGCCGCTCTGGAACTGGTGCGCGAGCACGACATCGACGTGGTGCTCACCGACGTGCGCATGCCGGGAACCAGCGGATTGCAGCTCTGCGAGGAACTGCACCGCACGCGGCCCGATCTTCCAGTAGTGGTCATGACGGCCTTCGGTAGCCTGGAAACCGCCGTTTCCGCTATGCGAGCCGGCGCTTACGATTTCATCACCAAGCCAGTGGAGCTGGACCTATTGGCACTGACGATCGATCGCGCGGTCGAGCGTAAGCAGCTTGGCAAACAGGTTAAATTGTTGACCGAGCAGCAGAGCCCGGTCAGTCCATTCGGCGAACTGCTGGGCGACAGCCCTGCTATGCACCGCATCTACGATCAACTACCGCGTCTGGCCGCTTCCGACGCTTCGGTCTTGATAACCGGTGAGAGCGGCACTGGCAAAGAATTGGTCGCGCGATGGATACACGATCATTCTCCACGCGCAGGTCAGCCCTACGTTGCCATCAACTGTGCTGCGATGTCGGAAACATTGCTCGAAAGCGAGCTGTTCGGGCACACGCGTGGTGCTTTTACCGACGCGCGCCAGGATCGCAAGGGGCTTTTTTTAGAAGCTCAGGGCGGAACGCTGCTGTTGGATGAAATCGGCGATATGCCCGCAGCCATGCAAGTTAAATTGTTGCGAGCGCTGGAGGAAAATCGCTTGCGCCCGGTAGGCAGCGACCGCGAGATCCCCTTCGACGTGCGCGTCCTTGCGGCTACGCATCGCGATTTAGAAACCGCGGTGGAAGATGAACGCTTCCGCGCGGATTTGTTCTACCGCATCAACGTCATCCAATTACATCTGCCACCACTACGGGCGCGTGGCACCGATGTGCTGATGTTAGCCAAGCATTTTGTCAGCCACTTTGCCGCAAAAGCTCAGCGGCCCATCGAAGGCTTCGACTCGGTCGTCGCCGAGCGGCTGCTGGCTTATTCTTGGCCAGGTAACATTCGCGAGCTGCGCAATGTAATCGAGCGCGCGGTGACTCTCACCCGACATAATCTGCTAACCGTAGAGGACCTGCCGGAGAAAGTGCGCGAGCATCGCAGCAGTACTGTCTATATCGGCGGCGACGACCCGACCGAGCTGGTTCCCATGGAGGAGATCGAACGCCGCTACATTGCGCACGTGCTCAAAGCGGTGGACAACAATCAATCGCAGGCGGCGCGGATCCTGGGTGTCGATCGCAAGACGCTGTATCGCAAATTGAAGGGTCCAGACAGCTGAGCCAATCAGGCAGCTGAGCTAATAATCAGACAACTAGGCTATTGCACCAACGACTCGTAGGCGGCGGCAATCAGATGCAATGCGCGCTGCAGTTCGTCCTCGGATGTGGTCCAGCCGAGCGAAATCTGCAGCGTGCTGCACGACTGCTGCGCGGTCAGGCCCAGCGCGGCGTGGGTTGGGTTGACCACGCGACTGCCCGTCCGTGCGTTGCATGAGACTATCGGACCGAAACAGATCTCCGGCACTCGCTGGTGCATCGCCTCGGCGGCCACCCCTGGCAGTTCGAAGCTGAGTATGCCCGGTACGCGTGGGGCGGCCGCGCCGTGGACTGGAATAATACGGCCAATCATCGATTCGAGCTGCTGGTGGAAGCGATCGCGCAAGCTGGAGATTTTGTCGATCGTACTGTTGAGTCCGGCTTGAGCAAGCTTGGCGGCTTGCCCCAGGCCGACGATGTGCGACACATTGGCCGTCCCAGGACGCACCCCCGCTTCGCATGCCTCGCCGTACATGATGGACTCAATTGGCACGCCCAACCGCGTATACAGCACTCCGATACCTTTGGGCGCATAGATTTTATGACCGCTGAAACTCAGTAGGTCAACGCCCATGTTCTCTACGCTACAATCGACTTTGCCGACCGCCTGCGCTGCATCGGTGTGCAGTAGAATATCGCGTTCGTGGCACACTTCTGCAATGCTCGCAATCGGCTGGATGGTACCGATGCGGTGACTCGCCTGTATCACGCTCACCAAGCGCGTGTTGGGGCGGATCGCCTGTTCTAGATCGCTCACTCGCACCAGACCGTCGCGATCGCAGCCCAGCACGCTTACCTGCCAACCTTCACGCTCTAATTGCTGTGCGCTTTGGCGGACGCAGGCGTGTTCTAAGCTGGTGGTGATAAAATGCGGTACAAACTCGGGAATGTTCCTGGTGATCGCTCGCGCCACACCCAGCAGTCCCAGATTGACACTCTCCGTTCCGCCGGACGTAAAGACGATCTCGCAGGGATGGCAATCCAACAGCGACGCCACGTTGCTACGCGCATCCTCGATGGCTTCCTGGGCGGCGCGACCATACCAATGACAACTAGATGGATGGCCATAAAACTCGCTCAGAAACGGCAATACGCTTTCACGCACACTGGCAGCAACCGGGGTTGTCGTGCTGTAGTCGAGATAGATCGAACGCATGAGTGACTTTGGCTGGTGGAGACTCTGGCGACTGGGCAGAATTCTCTATCTAAGTTCACTCGCAGACGTTTTTCTGCGCAGCCCAGCGGTGCATCGGCCGCTTTTGAGCGAGTCAGTGGCGACTTCAGCGATTGTGAGGACTGTGACGACGAGGCGGCCGGAATTCGTGGTCATTTACAAAGGCAGCTCTGGCTGCTCGAACCGCCGCTCGCCTAGCTCCAATCGCTGGCTACCGCTGGACGTACTGACTCTATGCGAGTGGCAACCGCAGACCATCGTAGGCCAGCTCCACTCCGGCCGGTAGCATTTGATTGGTCTGCTCGTACTCGAGATCGTGGCTGATGTGAGTTAACAGAGCCCGCTTGGGAGCGATGCGCCGGATAACCTGCAGCGCGCCGTCAAGATTGAAGTGCGTCGGATGCGGGGCATGGCGCAGTGTATCGAGGATCAGTATTTCCACGCCGGCCAACGCTGCGAAGCTCTCGGGTGGAATGAAATTGGTGTCGGTGCAGTAGGCAATGTTTCCAATCCGAAAGCCGAGCACATTATAATTCGGACCATGCATCAGTCGCAGCGGCTGCACCTTGGCACCCAATACGTGAAAGGCGTCGAGCCCAATTGTGCGGAATTCCAATCGCGGTATCGCACCAGCATGCGTCTGCGGACCATGGTTGAACGCGTAGTCATAGCTGTGCCGAATACGCAGTTCCACGTTCGGCTCGCAGTACAGTGGTACGGGCCCGTCGATGTAGAATGCAAACAGCCGCAGGTCGTCCAGGCCAAATAGATGGTCCGCATGTTCGTGCGTATAGGCTACTGCATGGGCCACACCCAACCCTTCCCGCAGAAACTGAGTGCGCAAATCAGGCGTGGTATCAATCAGCAGATTCCCCTCCGGCAAGCCCCAGATCACCGAGGATCGCAGCCGTTTATTGCGTGGATTGGTGCTCAAGCAAACCGAGCAACCACAGCCCATGGTGGGAACCCCCACCGACGTGCCAGTCCCCAGAAATATTAGCTGGCCTGTGATGTCTGCGCTATGAAAGTTGGTGGGCACGGATCAGTTACTGACTGCTACGAGGCGGCGAATTTACAAACACATGATAGAATCTTCCTTGCGGAGCAAGGCCAACAATTGCTAAGCTCAGGGCACTGGGCTGCGGTCGGGCGGGTCAAGCCGACTCCAGATTCTAGCAATGCAGTCAAATTTGTCAGTAACCCAGCCTTGAGATGCGGCCTGATGCTTAAAATCCCAGAAATCATGCTGACAAACGCCCCCGGACAGGGCCCGCACCTCAACCCTGGCTCCCAGGAAGCTCGCCCATGCTAGTCAGTAGTCGACCCTCGCGAACTCTATGGATGCTGGGTCAGCTCATGGCAGCCCTGTTAGTTGCGCAAGTGGCAAGAGCTCAGCCGGTGCGCCTGCCGCCCGCCAGTCCGCACAACCAGACTCTGGCCACGCCGCAGCTCATCGGTTGGCTGACGAATATGGTCCACGACAACTTGCCGCCGACCTATGAAGACGATCGCAAGTGGGGGCTGCAAAAAGAAGTCTGGGATGGCGTCAAATTTTGGCGAGAAAACGGGCACCTGGAAACCAAGCGCCGCACCAAACTGGTTAACTCGGGGACATGGACACGCTACAGCATCGCCATCGTGGAACCCGATAAGAACCTGCACGTCATCTTCAACCGCTTAGAACTGCTTCCCGATAGCCGCATCGCCTTTGAGATCTCCGTAGACTGTCCGCTGGAGGTGTCAGGCAGACTCAGTCAATGGGCGCGCGATGTGCAAGTTGTCAGCATCAGCGCCGACGCGGAGGCAACCTGCCAACTGCGGATTGCCGGCACGGTGCAGTTTCAAATGAATGTGCTCAAGATACCGCCGGATATCAAGCTCAAGCCTCATGTGGATTACGCGCACGTTGAACTGACGCACTACCGCGTGCGGCGGATCAGCCAAGTGGGCGGCGACTTTGCGAAAGTGCTCGGCCAAGGCCTACGCGGCGTAGTCGACGAAAAATTGGCAGATCTGAACAGCAAGATGGCAGACAAGATCAACGGCCAGTTCGACAAGCACAGCCAGCGATTGTCATTCTCAACGCAAGACTGGCTGCATTCTAAGTTCCCGCTGCCTGCCCATTGACTTCCGGAGCCGCCCAGTGCTACCTCTCTCACGTCCTGCGCGGCAAGCGCATCTGTCCACGGTCTCCTTGGCCGCCAGCGAATCGCAGCTCCTGCAAGCGGCCCGAGCCCTGGACGCGCAAGAGATGGCCCGCGCCAACCGCTTCGCGCATGCCGACGTGCGGCGTCGTTATATCATGTGCCGCAGCAGACTGAGACACCTGTTGGCCCAGCGGTTGGATATCGCAGCGAAAGAGGTCGCATTTCGGTACGAGCGTTGGGGCAAGCCGCAGTTGGCCAAGCAGCGCCAACCAGCCCTGCATTTCAATGTCAGCCATTCCGGAGATTGGGCCTTAATCCTGCTAGCTGCCGAGCCGGTGGGCGTTGATCTAGAAATTATGAACCCACGCACGCAGTTGCGCGGCATCGCCTCACAGATACTTAGCGAACGCGAACGGCTCGCCTGGCAAAGGCTTACGCCGCCGCTCCAAGAACTCAACACATGGCGCTTGTGGGTCTGCAAAGAAGCCCTGCTCAAGGCCATGGGCCTAGGGATCGCGGAGGGTTTAAAGCAAGTCAGCCTGCCACTGCCCGTGCCCAGCCATGGCGCTCCCTTTTCACCAGATGCGATCGATGGCGCGCTGCAGATGCACCTCGATGATGATGGTACCTGTGGCCAAAATCACTGGATCGACAGTCGCGCCTGGCGTGTGCAACTGCTCGACCTGCCCGCCCTGTGCCCCGTGATTGCCGAACCAGCAGTTGGCTGGCAAGCAGCGGTGTGCTTGCCGAGCGGCGTGGAGTTGCTTTGTAGCTGTTAACGCCGAGCGTGCAACCCACCCAAACGAATAGATGCGAAGCGTGCTGGGGGACAGACCGAATTTATTGCCTCAGCGGCTGGCAAGAACAGAGTGCCCCGATCGATAGTGCCGTTCGCGATTCCTGCCGCCAACTAGACCAGCCCACTTAGAACACCATCACCGCAGAAGTCCGGATTGCCGAAGCTTTCGGTGGGATGCCCCATCGCCGCGCAGAGCGTCATCAACAAGCGGTTGTGATAAACACCCTTGAAGTCGATGGCTTGCCCAGTCTTGAAGCCCAGGCCGCCGCCGACCAGTACAAAGGGAATGTTGTCGCGCGTGTGCGAGTTGCCCTTGCCTAATTCATTGGTCCATACCAGCGTCGTGTTATCGAGCATCGAACCTGAACCGCCCGGCTCGGGCGTTTCGGCCAATCGCTTGGCCAAATAGGCCACTTGCTCGCAATACCACGTGTTAATCTTGACCAGCTTCTCGTACGCATCTTCATTGCTGTCCGGTTCGTGCGACAGACCGTGGTGCCCTTCGTCAATTCCAAGCCAACGCATCACCGGCTGCCCAACGCTATTGGTGATTTGGAAGGTGGCGATGCGCGCCATATCGGCTACGAAGCTGTGGACCAGCATATCCATTTGCATGCGAGTGATGAGCGGAATATTGTCATTCTCTTCATTCACATTAGGAGGCAACTGAGGCAATGCATGGCCCATCGCCGCCTGGGGCTGCGATAGCTCTGTCTGCAACTCCAGCTCCAATTCGCGGACCATCTGCAAATGGCCGCGCAGCAGTTGCCGGTCTTCATGGCTGATCAGCGATTCGACCTTGCGGAAATCGGCGGTTAAATCATCTAGCACGCTGGCCAGCAGCTCGCGGTTCTTGGTCTGACCGTAGAGCTTGTCAAACATCTGATAGGGGTTATCGATCGGAGCCACGGGCTGATTGGGGCCCGAGTAGGACATCCGCGTCCAAGTATCGGCTCGGTCTGGCACCATGACCCCCATTTCCAACGAACCGAAGCGAGTCCGCGTCGCTGGATCGGCCTGCAATTTATTTTTTAGGTATTGGTCTACCGAGATGCCCATGGACCATCCGGCCGGCGTATCCGATCCGCCTTGCACGTCGCCTGGAAACAGCTCGATGCCAGTCAACAAACAGCCGATCCCGCGCATATGTCCGTCGCCGTCTCCCTTGATGCGATTGTTCACCCCTTGCAGCGTCATAACCTGCGACTTGAAGCCAGCCAGCGGTTCTAGAATGCGTTTGAATTCAAAATCGCTGCCCAGCTTCTCTGGCCAGAAGTGTTGAGGGATCACACCGTTGGGGCTAAAGATAAATACCATACGCTGCCGGCGCGCTCCCGCCGCGGACGACTCGCTGCCGCGCGACAGACTTGGCAGGTTGAGCATCAGGTTGATTGCCGCCGCACTGATGCCGGCATGGGTCAAGAACTCGCGTCGACTGGATTGAGTATTCATGTTTAGGCAGGCTCCAGTAGTGGATCAACAAGGGAGGGGGGAGGGCTACGCAGCTTGTCAAGCTACGGTTACTCGTATTCTAGCCTTTTTCCTGCGCGGCGACGAACTGAAAGTGCTCTCGGCCTCGAATTACTCAGGTTTGCCCTGTTAGCCCTCAGCTCGTCCCAGTGCTGGCGGTGAGCATCGCGTCCCAGCGCTCTATCTATGCATGCGGATAGATAGATGCTCGAGCCGAGCTCGGCTCTGTAAACGCCTGAACCGGGCAGTCTTTTTGGACGGGCGTGGTCAGCGTGCCGGTGATGTCCAACGGCTACGCGTGGGCTAAATTCGCACGGATTTACTCCCCTAGGGATCCCAGTTGCGGACGGCCAAGGGGGGCGTTACATTGTGTGCTGTCGATTCGACGGCTCAGCTTGAGCCGCTTCGACGCGCAGGCTGGATCACCAGGGGCCGCTGAATTTGTCACTGTCTGGATCTGACTGCACCTATAAATGGATGTTTCGCGAATCAATTGAACGTTCGCCGAACGACCAAAGATCAACAACCATTGATGCTCTCCTAATCTTCGTGCGCAATCCGCTCTACTGACCCCTACTCCAATCGAATCAGCGCCTTCCCCCTACACTACACATAGAAATCGAGTTGCTAGTCATGGTGACACTCGGAATTCTTGTTCTCTTGCTGTTGCTAATTACGAACTGGACTGTCCAGGTTCGTAGTGCGGCAGTTTGGACTGGTGAAAGTGGATCTAGCCAGACGTCGGCCCGCGAAGCTCGGCAGGGAAAAACACTTGGGATCGGTGTAAAACGACTGCTTGCTGCCGCACCACTTTTTTTGGCGGTGAGACTCGCGAACCAGCCCTTGCCCGCGCATGCTCAGGACAGCACACTGTGGAACTGTAGGTCCGCTCAGCCCTTGAGAGGCCGCGATCTTTGTCGTTGCGCACGTAACTACAAAGAAAGGCTGTGGCCGTGTTTATTAATACCGATGCTCTAATTGCTTGGGGCGTTGACTTCGGTCGTTGGTCCCTGGTCGGACAGATCGACTATGGCATTATGGCCATCATCGCCATGGTGGTTGGGTTGCTGCTAGGGGCTTCTGGGATTCTGTTAGTCAACCAACTGCGCAGCCGCGAACTGCAGGCCAAGGCAGACGCGATGCTGGCCAACGCCCAAACCGCAGCCGATAATCTTGTACGCTCCGCTGAGGTCGATGCCAAGGAAGCGGCTGTCCGCCAGAAGTTGAACTTAGAGCAGGAAGGCAAGCAACTGCGGGAGCAAGTTCGCAAGAAGGAGGCTGCGTTGGAGCGGCGCGAGGAAGCATTGCATCAGTCCGCCGAGGATATGCGCAAGCAGGAGCGCATGGTCGAAGCCAATCAACGTCGCTTAAGCGAGAAGATCGCCGAGGCTACGGCGCGCGACGAAGAGATGAAGCGTTTGGTACACGAGCAGACGCAGCGGTTGCTCGCCACCAGTGGCCTCAGCCGCGAGGAGGCCAGTCAGCAACTGCTGCAAGTCATGGAGCACGAACTCGAGAGCGACATTGGCCAGCGCATTCTCAAACACGAGCGACGCGTCAACGAAATCTGTGATCAGAAATCGCAAGAGATCATTCTCACCGCCATGCAGCGATACGCGGCGGCTCACACGGCCGACTCCACGACCAGTACCGTCGACATCCCCAATGACGAGATGAAGGGCCGCATCATCGGTCGCGAGGGGCGCAACATCCGCGCGTTCGAAAAGGCTACGGGCGTCGACGTGATTATCGACGATACACCGGGCGTGGTGATCGTCAGCGGTTTCGACCCGGTCCGCCGCGAAGTGGCCCGACAATCACTCGATAAGCTCATTGCCGATGGCCGCATCCATCCCTCGCGGATCGAGGAGCTGGTAGCCGAAACAGAGAAGGAGCTCGAGAAGTTCATTCGTCGCAAGGGGCAGGAGGCCGCCGAAGAAGTCAATATCGGCGGGCTGCACGAGCGGATAATCTATATGCTCGGACGGCTTCACTTCCGCACCAGCTTCAGCCAAAATGTACTGCGGCACAGCGTCGAGGTAGCCTTTTTGTCGGGCATGATGGCCGAGATGATTGGCCTGAATCCCGACATCGCTCGCCGCGCAGGATTGCTGCATGATATTGGCAAGGCCGCCGATCATGAGCTGGAGGGGGGCCATCCGAAGATTGGCGCCGATCTGCTCAAGCGACACGGTGAGAAAGAGTTTGTCGTGCATGCCGCACTGGGCCATCACGATCAATTGACTAGCGACTATCCGTATACACTGCTGGTCGCCACAGCCGATGCCTGCAGCGCTTCGCGGCCCGGAGCACGCCGCGAGTCGCTGGAGCGCTACATTAAACGCATGGAGGAGCTGGAGTCGATCGCACGCGGCTTCGAAGGAGTGGAGCAGGCCTTCGCTATCCAGGCCGGTCGCGAGCTGCGCGTCATCGTTAGCGCCCGTCAGACCGACGACGCTAAAGCTGCCAAGGTCTGCCGCGACATCGCCAAAGCCTTTGAACAACAGCTGACTTATCCCGGCGAGATAAAAATTACGGTCGTCCGTGAATCGCGCTTTACCGAGGTTGCCCGGTGACCGCTGTTGCGCCGCCCGCTGCGCCCCCGGCGGATTGCGTCCGCTTGGTCATGGTCGGAGATATCGTCGGCAAACCCGGCATGCGGATGGCCTGCGCCGCGGTCCCCTGGTTGCGACGCGAGCTCAAGGCAGATGCAGTGGTAGTCAATGCCGAAAACGCGGCCGACGGATCGGGACTGCGCTGCAAAGACTATCGTCGCCTGATCGATCATGGTGTCGACGGCATTACGCTGGGCGACCACGTGTACAGAAAACGCGAAATCATGGAAGTCCTAGAGTCGGCCGACAATATTATTCGACCCGCCAATTTGCCCACTCAGGCGCCGGGCAAGTCGCTGATGATTTTGCCCATCGCAGATGGCTTGACCCTAGCAGTTATGTGCGTCTTGGGCCGGGTTTTTATGAGGCCCGTTGACTGCCCGTTCCAAGCCGTCGACCGCTTGCTGGCTGAACTGGACGAATCCCACCCGCAGAATCGGCTGCGAGTGGTTGAGATCCATGCGGAGGCAACTAGCGACAAACAACTGATGGGAAGACATTTAGATAGCCGAGTCAGCGGCGTGGTGGGAACTCACACACATGTGGCCACCGCCGACCAGCGGATTCTGCCTGGTGGCACAGGATTTCAGTGCGACCTGGGGATGACGGGCCCCTTTGAAAGCATCCTGGGCCGCCGCATCGATGCCGTTCAGCAAGCCACGCTGCATGGTGTGCCCGTTCCGTTTCCGGTTGCCACCGAGGATGTACGACTGAACGGCACCTGGCTAGACTTAGAAAGGCAGACCGGTCGTTGTCGGGATATCGGCCGGATCGAATTGCGCGAACAGACGCTGACTGCTTATCAAATAGCAATCCCAGCAGCGGCGACAATTATGACTGAAATCACGACATTCGCGGCACCACGCGTGGCTGACAGTTGGCGGTGGAGCAA
Organism: uncultured Pirellulaceae bacterium; assembly: GCA_934278005.1. Classification (GTDB taxonomy): domain Bacteria; phylum Planctomycetota; class Planctomycetia; order Pirellulales; family Pirellulaceae; genus Aureliella. The sequence goes on from CAKQWG010000023.1 coordinate 15,523, forward strand.
GGATGAACTGGCCGCATGGCAGTTGCAACAGTTCAACCAGCAGCTGGCCGCCATACTACCGGAAAACCGGCTGTACCATGCGAAGTATGCTGGCCAGCGACCGCAGCTGAAGCATCTCGACCAGATCGCCGAATTGCCACTGACCACCAAGCAAGAGTTAGTCGATAGCGCGGCGCTCGATCCGGCCGGTGTCAGCGCTCACCATACCTATTCTTCCGAACGTTACTCGCGTTTGCATCGCACCAGCGGCACATCGGGACGACCGCTGCTGGTGTTTGACTCGCACGCGGATTGGCAGTGGTGGTCTGCCACATGGCAACATGTGCTGCAAGCCGCGCAGGTGACTTCCGCGGACCGCGTCTTTTTAGCGTTCTCCTTTGGCCCCTTCGTCGGATTCTGGTCGGCTCATCAAGCCTGTGTTGATCGTGGGGCGACTGTCATACCCGGCGGCGGGCTGTCCTCCGTTGCGAGGCTTGAATTCATGAGACAGACGCAAGCCAACGTGGTGTGCTGCACGCCATCCTACGCCCTGCATCTAGCCCAGATTGCCCGGCGGGAAGGTATTGCACTGGCCGACTTAGGCGTGCGCTGCTTGATCGTTGCGGGCGAAGCGGGTGGGAGCGTCGCCGCTGTGCGCGCACAGCTCGAACACACTTGGCGGGCACAAGTTATCGATCATTCCGGAGCCACCGAAATCGGGCCCTGGGGATTTGGCTGGCCTACTCGGCCCGGACTGCATATTATCGAGAGCAGTTTCATCGCTGAGCTGCTTCCCTTAACTGCTGCGACCCACGAGACGGCTAGCCAGGAAACGCAGCTGTGCGAACTGGTGCTTACGTCTCTGGGCCGCTACGGAGCGCCGCTCATCCGCTATCGCACCGGTGACGTGGTCTACGCCACAGCCGCGCCAGCAGGATGCAATTTTACGTGGCTTCCCGAAGGGGTGGTGGGCCGGGCGGATGATATGGTTATTATTCGAGGCGTCAATGTGTTTCCTAGCAGCATTGATGATATCGTGCGGCGAATTGCTGGTATCGGCGAGTATCGCGTGCGTGTGCGACGCGACGGCGCGCTGGATAGCTTGCAAATCGAGATTGAAGCTGCGGATGACGAGGCTCAACGGCAGTTGGAGAAGTTGCTGTCGACGCGGCTGGGCCTCCGCATCGCCGTCTGCCGAGTAGCCCAGGACAGTTTGCAACCGAGCGAGCATAAGGCTCGACGCTGGTTTGACGAGCGCTTCCGAGAAGCTGAGGACGGGCTATAATCGAATCGCGCTCGCACGGCGCAGCGGCGTTGCCTCTGTCCTTTACTGGTCTTTATTCGTTGGTGAACTATATTACGTTACAAGTTAAGTCTCTACTCCTTGTGGGTTGTTGCGTTTTGGCAAGCGGGTGCACCGCTCAGTCTGCCGCCGAGTCCCGTCGACCAACAAGCTCGACCGATATGGCCGCTGGTGAGTCGAACGTTGATTCTGCTGTCGATTTTGTTACCGAATCCGCGAGTAGTTCAGCTAATCATTCCGCTGGTGATACTGCTGGCGATGCTGCTGGTGAAAAGCTGCGCGGTCGCGTGGCGCATGTGCTCGAGGAGGGCTTGCGATCCCGCCGACTGGACACACAAATCAATGCGGCTTGGCAGATCATGCACGGCGTGATCTGTTATGGTCAGCAACTGCAAATCGATACCCCGGATCGTGGTCTGTGCTCGGCCGTTGACTATGCATTTACCGGCGGGCAGATCCAGGGCTTTGAATTGATGTTGGGCAGCCAACCGCTAGCGACTACCGGCCGGGTTGGGCTGAAGGCTCGCCTGGAACCAGGCAGCTATATCGGCCAGGGGCATGTGGATCAGTGGCTGGCCATCTTTGCCATGGCCGAACTGCCGCTGGAAACGCCCATTGAACACGACGGACAGACGCTGAGCGTGCTGGACCTGGCGCGGCAGGCTCAAGCCGACGTGGGTTATAATGTACTAGATGAGTTCAGCTGGACGCTGATCGCCTTGACCCATTATTTCCCTGACGAAACGACATGGCAGACGGCCGACGGCTATTGCGCAAGCTGGGAATCGTTGGTTGCAGCCGAGCTGACCTATGACATCGATCAAAGCCCCTGCGGCGGAACGCATCGACTGGTTGGCATTGCTCGCGCTCTGCAGGCCAGACAGCGGCTCGCACTGCCCGACTCGGAGACTTGGCGACAGGCTCAGCGTTTAATCGATGAGAGCTTGGCGAAAGTGCAGCAACATCGCTCGCCCAGTGGCGGGCTTTCGAGTCAGTACTTCGCCCGCCCGAGTGTGACCGCCGACCTGTCCGCCGAACTTGCCAGCGCAGGGCACTTGCTGGAGTTCGTCTGCGTGGCTGCTCCGCTTGCAGAATTATCTTCGGAATGGGTGGAGCAGGCGGCCACGCGCTTGTGCGATATTCTAGAGAGCTCGCGACATGTCGAACTTGATTGCGGCGCGCTTTACCATGCTCTGAATGGCCTGCGAATCTATCAACAGCGACGGTGGGACAGTTAACAGACAGTTAACAGACGGACCAAAGGAAAACAAGTGACGCAATTGCCTACACAGCTGGATGCGACGACAGAGTTTTCAACCCAGGACTTACTGGAGGCCCGCGAGTTATCAGAATCGCCCAAAGCGGAAGTGGCTCAGTCGTACCGCAAGACGCGGCGTATTGGGTTGGTGCTGGGCAGCGGGCCGTCGATGAGCGAGGAATCAACGCGACGCCTGGCCGAGCGATTGCGGTTGGCATCGATCCTGATGGGTAGCGGCTTCTCCGCCTACCTGATCTTCAGCGTGCTGCACGTCTTTCGCTCTACATCCAGCCAATCGCGGCCGATGCTGATGCTCGGGCTATGGCTGGTGACCCTCTCGACGCTGGGAGTCGCTTGGCGGTTTTGTGCGAAATGCAAAGTGGTTCATACGCATCTGCGCATCGCTGAATGGATCGTCTTCGGAGGACCAGTCATATTCTTTTCGATGCTCAGCTATGTCATGCTGAAATCGTCGATGGCCGAGGGACACATCAGCAATATCTCTTCACCTTGGCTGCTGTTGATTTTCACCTATGCCTTGCTGATCCCCAACACGTGGCAGCGGGCAGCCAGCGTGATCATCCCAATTGCGCTGGCACCGCTGGCAGTGACCTTGGCGGCGCGTTTTACGAGCCATAGTTCGGGGCAAGTATTTTGGTTTGATCCAAAGCTGCAAAATGCGACTATCAACATCATCGTGATCATGGCTTGGGGCAGCGCCATTGCTATCTGGGGAGTGCGGTCAATTCGATCTTTGCGCCGAGAGGCTTTTGAAGCTAAGAAATTGGGCCAGTATCAGCTCAAGCAGCTCCTCGGACGCGGCGGGATGGGCGAGGTCTATTTGGCCGAACATCGCATGCTCAAGCGTCCTTGCGCCTTGAAGTTGATCCGCCCGGACATGGCTGACTCGAGTATAAATTTGGCCAGCTTTGAACGGGAGGTCCAGTTGACCGCGCGGCTGACCCACTGGAACACCATCGAAATCTATGATTATGGCAATACGGAAGATGGCGTCTTCTACTATGTCATGGAATACCTGCCGGGCATGAACCTCGACGAAATTGTTAGGATGTATGGCCCATTGCCGACCAATCGGGCAATCCACTTTCTCAAACAGGTGTGCGATGCGTTAGCCGAAGCCCACTGCCAGGGCTTGATTCATCGCGACGTCAAACCGGCCAACATCTTCGCAGCTCGTCGTGGCGGCATGTACGATGTCGTTAAATTGTTGGACTTTGGTCTTGTCCGGCAGACCAAGCCTAGCGAAGACGAGCACGCTCCCGACATAGACACTGCTCAGGAACAGCTGATTACGGGTTCGCCGCTGTACATGTCACCCGAGCAGGCGCGCGGCGAATCGCCTGATGCTCGCAGCGACATCTACTCGGTGGGTGCTGTGGCTTATTACTTGGTGACCGGTCAGCCACCGTTTATGGACGAAAATCCGATGCGGGTTGTGTTGGCTCACGCACGGGATATTCCCGCCAAGCCCTCCACGCTCAATCCACAGATTGAACCACAGCTCGAAGACTTGATCATGGCCTGCCTCAGCAAAACTCCCGACGATCGCCCCGCCAATGTCAGCTCGCTGCGGCGCACACTAAAAGCCTGCCAGAACGGCGCTAGATGGAATTCCGAAGACTCCGCCACCTGGTGGAATCACTACGGTTGTCCAATCAAAAAGAAGCTCGACGGCAAGGTATTATACGGTGGTTCGACTGTCGCAATACCGACTGCAGAATAGACATCTCCGTCCGCTTAACCAGTCGTCAGGTGCTCGTCAGACTGCGTCGGCGGAGCTAACTTATCGACCTTCAAATGCTCGATCAGCAGATCGGCCGTCTCCACATAAAAGCCCAGTAGACCATGGGTGAAACGATCGTGAACTAAAGACAGTACGATGCTGCCGTTGACGCTCAGCTCGTGATAGCTGCCAAACGCCAGCAACTGAATAGCAATTTCCCTGGGATCCGGGTCGTACCAAGTTCCCGTCTGCAGCGCGTTGAACTGCATCATCTCCTCGCCCGAACGCAGCGGTCCCGTCCCCCACGACCTCATTTGTGCCAGTCCTTTGAGCATGTCCAGCGAGATGTAGTAGCCGTCGTGGGAATTTCCGTCAACGCGGGAAACCAAGCCGCATTTACCCAAGCCCTGCATCGTTAGCGTAGCGCTCATGCAGAAGCTGCCGACTGTCTCTTCGAACACGAATGATTGAGAGCCCGCCTCACTGCCCAATTGCAAGGTCGACCGATCCGTTTGACAGCGTTGGGAAATATGCTCGCTTTTTTCTTTCAGCAGCCTTACGCAACGCGTGTCGACGGAGCCGTGGGCGCGCTGCGTTAACTGCTCAAAGGTAACCGCTTTCAACTGCCCATCGCCGCAGACCTGCAATCGTTTGGGAGGCGGCATGATGTTATTCGTCGTCCGCTCGTGAGCAACCTCGGTGAAGAAATTCCAGAGCAGTATGCCTCCTTCGTCGCGGCACACCCGCCCTGCATAGTTGCCCTGCGGTAGTAGCACGTTGTCGTAGTAATTACGCCACGGTTGCTCCAGATCGCGCGTGTGCCAATAGCGAATCTTGGCATCCTCGCGTTGACTGCCTATCAGATAATATTCGTTATTGAGTTTGATTAGGTTGGGAACTTCAATGTCGTCATACAACTGGGGTGCGTGCAGGGGAGGTTTGGCTATGAAGTGGTAGGGTGAGTGCTCTTCCATCAGAGCCACGCATCCACGGCGAACTAGCGGACCGTCCTTGGTGCGGGCTGCGACCAGCAGCAGACCTCGACCGTCATCATTAAGATAGAATGGATCGCGGAAGCTGATCCAGTTGCGTGGCCCGTCAAGGTCGAATTCATAAAACTCTGGATCGGGTTCTAAAGGAAAGCAGCTCTCCTGGCTGATCGGAGACTGCAGACTATTAGACAGCAGCCGCGGCAGTTTGGCTCGCGCTTCCTTAACCAGCTGAGGGTCATTGGCACCACGCCGATCCTCCCAGTTCACCGCAGTCTTGTGCCACACATACAAATCGTCGCTAGTCGCCACACCGATCCGCTGCTTAAGCCCCTGATCGCGACGCGAGAGTCCCGTGTAAAACATCCGCCAGCCCGGCCCATGTGGATTGGCACTGACATGCATGGTCCATAGCATCAGGTCATCCCAGCTGCCGGGATGTCCGATGAAAATAGCGTTATCCACTCGTCGCCAATTCAAGCCATTATCGCTAATGGCGTGGGCGACGAAGTCATGGTTGGGTAAGACCAGATGAAACAGATGGTAGAGCCCCTCGTGGAACACTACGTCAACATCGCCAATCGCCTTGCGGCTCCATGCAGATTCAGCAAACATCCGGCTACAGTTTAAAAGAGTTACGACTTCAGTCAGTTCCAGCTTAATCGGCTTAATATTAGCCCATCCAACACCGGTCAACTCAACCTGCTTGCCCCCAGCCAATTGAGCGCTAGGCTAGATCTACCTAAGCAACCTTAGACGGTCAGCCCGCGTGAACTATTCGCTACCCTACCACAGTTATGGACCTATGTGCGAGCAAATGTCGGTGGCGTTGTCGGATTGGCTTATTGCAGTTTCGCCAGCCCTGGTGGCTGAGAAGCCATGATGTACACGGCATGCAGCATGCCTGGGATAAAACCGAGCAAGGTCAACAAGCAATTGATCCAAAATCTCCTCCCGATTCCAAACTGCATGTACACAGCCGCGGGCGGTAGGATAAAGGCTATTAGTAAACGTATGTAACTCATCTGGGTAGACTCCTTCATTCATCGCAAACTGATGACGGACGCCTACCGCTTTAGTGCAGATTTCATGCCGATTCGCTACATGATCCACGGCACAATGCGTTTGGTTCGGCTCATGTAGGCGTCGTACTGCGCCCCGAAGGTCTCGCGCATCATCGCCTCCTCGCGTGCAACCCGTCCAAAGTACAGCGCCGCGATCGAGATCAACCCAGCAAAGCCAGCCAGCAAATTTGGCAGCAACAGTGCTTGTGCAATAGCCCAGAGCCAGAACGAACTATACATCGGGTGGCGAATATGCCGGAACAGTCCCTCAGTAACCAACGCGTGGTCTTCGCGGATCTCCAGCGTAATTGACCAGTTGCGTCCGAGCTGCCGGTGCACCGCGTAGAACAGCCACAAAAAACCCGCCATGCATAGCGCGCCCAAGCTGGCCAGCAGGGGATGAAAGTTGGTGTCGAGCGACTTGGGGAAGCCGCTCACCAACCACACTGCCGGCACGATGACTAGCCCCACGGTAGCACCGCCGAGCAGCAACCGCTCTTCAGTCGAACGCTTGTGGGCAGAGACACTGAGTTTTCGCGCGCGGCGTTGATACGGATAGCGAATGATGCACCACGTAACGATTCCCAGGACCCAAACGGTGCTGGCTATAGCTGGAGTCATAAAGGGTTCCTTTAGAGATTAATGAGTTTTCAGTGCCACGGGTGCCGGTAGAACAGCCGCCCGTGTGGTGGGTTGGTACAGCAGGCTATCGCCCAGCATTTCTGCAAACGGTCGCTCTCCACAGCACATCATGAAAAAGTCATAGGCGTAGCGGCGAGTGTTGGCCATGATGAATTGGTAGTGCACACGGAACAAATTGAACTTGAACCGCTTGTAGGCCTCCGGCTGCAGCATGTCGCGTACGCGCACCACGTGCACCTGCGGAAAACTTTCGGCGCGTTGCGACTGTAAGTGCATAGCGGCCACAGGATCCGTCTTGTAAAAGTTAATCACGTCGGTATGGGCTTGGCATTCAATCCATTGGAGGCCTGGCGAATCAACCAGCGACTGCACGCGTTTTCGAAAGGTATGTGCGGCGGGATGCAGACCGATTTTCAGCGCCGTAGAGCCCACGGTGAGCACGGTGACCCGCGGGCCGCTCTGTCCGAGCGTAGGCTCCATTTCAACGGCCCGCGCGGCGATCTCCAAGATTAACGCGCCGCCGGTACTGTGGCCGACCAGCACAATTTCGTCATCTACGCCGCGTCGACTGCGCTCGACGACCGCCTGTGCAAAGCGTTCGATATGCCTTTCCGCATCAGGCCGCAGGCCCCGCAAGTGCTCGCGGGAAAATGACCAGAGATCCATCAGGTGCATAACGAACCAACGTCTTCCAGACCAACGCAGCAGGCCGTAGAGCATGCTGCACCCCAGGGCCAAACCACCGATGCTCGCGAGCGGCCCGCCCGTCCAGGGCTGCGCCAGCTTGGCTGTCGCAACTGCGAGCAGGCCAGCGAGCAGACTGAAAGCCGTCAGCATGACGGCCGGATAGAGGAAGTAGAGCGAGAAACGCCATGCCTGGGTTACGATACGCAGAAACGTTCCGCTGAAAACATAGTCAGCAAATGAAATTGCATAACGGGCTAGACGCACCACCGTTGGCCGCGCAAAGTCGGCCAGTACAATGTCGTTCCAGACGAAGAAGTTGAGCTGAGTACCTACAGCCTGCCCACGCATATCGGATTGAACGTGAGCCGTGGCGACTAACCCATCCTGGCTGAGCGTCTGTTGGCTCATGTGGGCCGATACATCCCACGTTCCGCAGAAGCGAGTCAGTTCGCGGCGGGTGCGTTTAAAAAAGGCATCCGAGCTCTTGGGTTCGTAACCACCGATTAAAAACACGCTACGCTGCGCTACGCGCCCAGTTGATTCATGCATGAGGCTTACCGGCAGGGTTTAGTAGTTGAGTAGGTCACACTCTCCGGTGTCACTGGCCGAAGGATCCAATTCAAGTTCGGCCAACGCTCAATAGCTAGCGGTCCAGAACCGCTAATTCATCAGGACCCGCTCAACGAATGGGTTGAGTGTGTTTAGGGACCTTAGCGAATTAGCTTGGGTCGCTCAAGGCAGATTCTTGCTTGCCAAGCCGCAAAAAAAATGCTGGCACACTCAAATTCATCTAGGGACAATGGCGGGGAACTGCTACGATTGGGCCGCCGAGGTGCACCCGCACCCAGTTCCGTCCATGGTTACGCGTCAGGGAAGATGCAATGCTAAGGTTTTATCAAGTCGCTGGACTTACACTGTTGATCAGTCTCTCACCCCTCGTCGGCCTGGCGCAGCAGCCTGGATCGGCTCCTCAAAAGCAGGATCAACAATCCGCTCAGGAGTTGTTCCAGCGTGCCCAGCAACAGCAGCAAGCGCTGACTGAATCCGGCAAGGAGGCACCGACGCTGGTGATGACAGCTCAAGCCGCCATCGCTGCTGGTGCGGCTCAGGCATCTAAAGCCCCCTTTGATCCTCTGACCAGCGAGCAGTCTGACTACTTAGACGTGGTGCTCAATACTTGGGAGCAGCGGACCGGACGAATCCAGCAGTACCAATGCACGCTCTCGCGCTGGCAGTATGACCCGAGTATCGATCCAACCTCACCGGCCATTATCGACAAAGGCGTGTTGCAGTACGCCAAGCCCGACAAGGGATTATTCCGTATCGATAGCCGTCAAGCCTTGGTAAAGAAGGGCCCCGAACCCGAGTACCGCGCCAGCGATAAGTACGGCGAGTATTGGATCTGCGATGGAGAGTATATTCACATTCGCGACCGCAACGAAATGAAAGCGCTCAAAGTCCAACTGGCACCCGAGCAACGGCATCAAGGAATTCACAAGAGCCCTCTGCCATTTCTGTTTGGCGTCAAGGCGGATGAGATCAAGCGACGCTATTGGATTCGTCCCGTTAAGCCGCCCGAAGGCAGCAGCGACGTATGGTTGGAAGCTTGGCCAAAGCAGCTTGACGACGCTGGAAACTATTCGCGTGTTCAAGTTGTGCTCGACCCACAAGAAGTGCTCCCCAAGGCCCTGATCGTCTTTCTGCCCCACTGGGAAGCCCAGTTCCCGCATCGCGAAGTTTACGAATTCACCGACCGCAAGCAAGAATGGAATCTGCTAGATGCCATGAAGCAGAAACTGTTTATGAAAGAGTTCATTGAGACCAACCTGCCATCGTCTTGGCAGGTTATCGTCGAACCGTATATCGATCCGCAGGAAGCGGGTCAACCGGGGCAGGGAAGCCCCACCGCACAACAACAGCGCGTAGCATCTCCTCCCGCCGCGCAGACACCCTTGCGCTAGAGCAAGCGAGTCAGATCGTGCATTGCAATCGGTTCGCGACAGTTAAACGGTTCTCCGTATCGCGTGCCGATCATCTTCCCCCAGTACGCGGCTTCATCTCGCACACGCTCCAATACCGACGGGGAGATGTGCGCGCGGCCCACCGTGAACTGGCTAGCAAAACAAGCGATCGAAGCGGCCTTCTGCTCCCACTGCTCGGTGATGTCGAGCACAAAAGCGGGCTGGGCTACATGCTTTAAATGCACGCAGTAGTAATGGAATACGCGCTGCGGATGATAGGGCTCCCCCTCCAAATCGCTCTTGGTCAATTTGGCCCAGAAGCGAGCCGCTTCGACCAACTCCGTGGCCGCAATGTGATCCGGATGGGCATCTACCCAGTAGGGCGCAAAGAGCCACTTAGGACGCACGCGACGAATCACGTTGGCGAGCTGCCCACGCGCCTCCAGCGTGGCTTCTAAGAAACGGTTCGGTAAGCCCAAATTCTCGCGCCAAACTAGCCCTAGCGCCTGACTGGCTGATTGAGTCTCCGCCGCCCGTGTCTCCAAGCTGCCAAAGGGAGTCGGTTCGCCATTGGTCAAATCGAGGACCCCCACGCGCCAACCCAGGGCGATCATCTTGGCAATAGCCCCGCCCATGCCCAGTTCCGCGTCGTCCGGGTGCGGCGCCACCACCAACATGTCCAGCAAGTCCAGCGGCGGGATAGGTTTTGGTTTATCAGGCATGGGCTCGGGCTTTCGATGCGGCGGCGGAATACACAAATCACAAATCACAAATCACAAATCACAAATCACAAATCACAAATCACAAATCACAAATCACAAATCACAAAT
>CAKQWG010000024.1 GCA_934278005.1 uncultured Pirellulaceae bacterium
GAGCAATCGCTGGCCTATATTCTACAGCACCGATTATGGCAACCAACCGTCGCCATTGTCCTGGGTAGCGGTTTGGGCGAGTTGGCGAAGCGGGTAACGCACGCGTCCAGACTGCCCTACACCGCGATACCTCACTTCTGTCCGACTCACGCCAATGGTCATCGCGGCGAATTGGTGATGGGCTATCTGGGCGGAGTGCCGGTGGCCATACTGCAGGGTCGAGCGCACCGTTACGAGGGCATTGCGCACTGTCAGGCAAGCTACCCGGTCGAGTGCATGCAAGCGCTCGGCGCCAGCTTGCTCGTTACTACGAACGCGGCCGGGGGACTCAACGAGCGTTACCGGGCTGGGGATTTGATGGTGATCGATAGCCACATCGATTTTCTATGGGCGCGAGGCGTGTGGGAAAGTGATCCGGCTGAGCGAGCGCTGCGTTCGACGCGCGTGCCGCCCTATGACAGTGTCCTCCGCGAGCGGGTCAAGCATCTGGCTTGCCTGCAGCAGACGACCCTGCATCAGGGTTGCTACCTGGCGACCTTAGGACCGACCTACGAGACGCGCAGCGAGTATCGCATGTTTCGCTGGATGGGAGCTGACGCCGTTGGCATGAGCACTCTCCCTGAAGTCTTGGCCGCTCAGCGGTTGGCCATGCGCACACTGGCTCTAAGCGTCATCTCCAACGTGGCGTCGACCGATACGCCGCAAGCCACTTCGCATGCTGAGGTTGTAGCCGCGTGTCACGCGGCTGGGCCCCGACTGATGCATATCATCGAAGCGCTGCTGCAGGAGTTGTCCGGACAACCGGACTAAGTCAAGCTTTCACAAACTAAGCTGTCGCCCGCATGGAATTAGTTTGAATTGCTGCGAGTTAATTGATAGGGTGAACCGGTGGCAGCGAGCGCCAGGCTCAGCAGTCCCCTGTCAATTCAACTTATCAAAGGAGTAGCAGATGACCTGCTCAACAATTCTCGCGCGTGACATTATGACGCGAAATCTGGTGACGCTTTCACCGAATCAAGACGTTTTTTCCGCCATTGATATTTTGCTGCGGAAGCGCATTTCAGGGGCGCCTGTGGTCGATTCCTGGGGCAAATACCAGGGAGTTTTTTCCGAGAGCTCGTGCATGCGGGTAATTGTCAACGCGGCTTACGACGGTCTACCCGATGCGGGCCTGATGACGTTTGTCGATGCCGATGCCGCCACAGTGGACCCAGACACTCAAATGCTAACGATCGTGCAGACGTTCTTGGATCAAGCTACGCGACGATTGCCAGTCTTGGAGGAGGGGCGGTTGGTAGGCCAAGTCAGCCGCCGCGATGTGATGCGCAAAGTAATGCAGCTGGGCCGTACCAAGCGCTGTGGCCAAGCTGAGTTGCTTTACTTGTCTGCCCTAGCTGAGGGGAACCTGCAGACGGTGGCCATGCGCATTCGGTAACGTTGTTCGTTTACTGTTCAGGCAGCAAAAGGTTCAGTTCACGACGGCGCTAGCTAGGCTGTTCAGTGGTAAGTCGCCCGGTGGGAGGCCGCCCGGTGGTATGCTGCCCGGTGATGGGCCAGCAGCACCCGACGCTGACAGCTCGACAGCTTCAGAAGTTGCTCCGGAATGTACTGGAGTGGAGACTTCAAGCAATCGCGTAGCGGGATACCATTCCACATCCACGCGAGTCCGCAGTCGCTCGGCAAGTTGTAGAGTCTGTCGGCACGGCCGCCAAAGTGCGTTGACCAGTTGCGGCAGTTGGATGTCGATAGCCTCGCTTACTACAAACGATTCGAGGCTGCGTCGGGCCACGATGACGGTGGTTGTGCTATCGAGTTGTTCGCATTTGAGTGCTTGCAGGGCTAACTGCTCCTGTTCTGCTGGGGTAATGACGCAGCGGTAGAGCTGGCGGCCACCCTGCACGATGGATGAAGTAAAATTGCTAATTTGTTGGAACGACAACCGGTTTTTCTCGCCATGCGTCGTTCCGTTAAGCTCCTCGGGTGAGATGCCCATTTCAGATGCCAAGCGAGAAGTCAGGGTCGCAGAGAGGGATAGCATGTACTTTAAATCGAACGATGCTTCGGTGGACTCTACATCGCCGACTTCGCTCGGAAGCAAGACCTTTTCCATGCCTACTTGCTGGGCTGCCATGCGATAGATCGTCGTTTCAAGCACCGCGCGAACGCGATTAGCTAGCAGCAGAGTTTTGGGAGGCAAGCCTGACAGATTGCGTTCGCAAATAGGCTCTTCGAGAGCTTTCTCTGCCGCAATCGATGCGCACCACCCATGAATCTTGTTGGCCAGCAAACGTCCGTCGCGCTGGAAGTCTTGCAGCATGCTCAGGCACTGCTGACTAAATCGTTTGAGGTACTCGCACACGCCTGTGGATAAGTCTTCCGAGCGGCCGGCCAGCAAACGTCGGCGGCATAGTTCCGAGGACAAGCGAACAGCGTTTTGTTCGTAGAAAGTCATCATGGCTTCGATAGCTTGGAGTTGAATCTGCGCGATCTGATGCCAGGTGTAGGCTCGCAACTTGATAATTCTGGCGATGGCGTTCTTCCATGTCGTGCCGTCCTCTGCCAATTGGGCGGAGACTACATCCGCTTGCATAGCCAAGCGGCGCGTCCAGCGGCTATACCCGGCCGGCGGTGCCAGCACGTCTGAGTCTGGTGCTGCGGAAGAGCCGCCGATATGAACTCCTAGCTCAGCCAACAGTCGCTTAGTGAAATCATTGCAGGCCTGTGCCGTGAGGGAAGATTCGCCACTGTCCGCCGAATCGTCGTGGAGGCTGCACTGCGCAGTTACTTTCGGGTTGGCGCTACGACTCGATGGCCCGACGAAGTTCTCATAAGTTTGTGTCAACGTCTGCTCACAGCACCAGCGTGCGAGGCGCGATTCGGTCAGATGCGGAGAGATGCGCAGTGGCGAGCTGACCGCGGATTGCAGCCATCCGCAGCTTGAGCTGGATTGTTGCACTGCGTCCAGCCGCACATCGGCCAGGGCGGCACCCAGAGCCGACTGAGCGTCCAACCACGCGACAGTCGCCATGCTTTTGCAAGCCTCCTGTGCGTCGGCTGTCTGCCCGTGCAGGCCACCTTCGACCAAGGTCACCCAATCGAGCGGCTTGTTCGATGCAGCTGAGTGCAAGGTGTCGCCAAAGTGCAACGGTGCGACCTCATGGTCGCCGTCCATCAAAAACGTCAACTCGGACAGCGTTGAGATAGCCGCCGCGGAATAAAGATTGGCGTTGGCGTTGCTAGCCGTCGTGGCCGCAGACACAATGCCGCACAAGCGGTAATGGTTGAATCCGTGGGCTGCTAAGATGCGGCGTACCATGAAACCCACTTCAGCCAGCAGCGCACTGCCGGTACCACCGTGTAGCGATGCCAGCAAATAGATGCGCAGCGGTTCCTGGCAATCAGCGTCTTGTTCGTGTTGACGAATCAACTCGTCGAGATCTTTGCTCAGACGGTTGCGCAGCGCGGCGTATTTATGTAACAGCGCTAAAATTGCTAGCGGCCGAACGCCTTCGGTCTTGAGCGAACGTGGAATGTTGTACAGCCAGCGACGTGACAGGGGGCAAAACAGTTCCGGCTCGGCATGGCGATATTCAGTCGGATGGAAGATCGGCAGTTCGAAGGCATACCGAGCGGGAACTCGGCTCTCGCAGTCTTCGCAGGTCAGGCTGTCGAGGGCAGTGCCATCGGTATCGATCACAGCCCAGCCGTGGTCGTCTACCGCAAGTCGGTTGTCGCAATCCTGTTCGGCCAGTTGTCGCACGTGCTGCAGCGCGAGGCCTCCTATTCCGCCCAGCCCGATGAACATCGCACGAGAGTTATTCCAGTGCATGGCCAAACCGCGCGTGTCGATGGCGGGTTGTAGGGTTTGGCGGTCGTGCAAGGGGCAGGCAATGAGTGTCTGATGATCTTCGAGGTCGGTCGACTGTAGGTCGCTGCTCTCATCGCTACTGCTGCTACGAAACTGCGAGACGGGCAGTACGGCTCCGCGCGTTTTCATCAAATGTTCAACAAACTGTCGACAAGTACCGTAGCGGTCGAGCGGATTTTTCGCAAGCGCGCGTGCTAAGATGGCGCGATCTGCTGGCGGCAGTGCGTCTAGCTCGGGTTGTTGCGTCAAATGTTGACGCGCCAGCTCTCCCATCGATTTGCCCTTGAAGGGCAGCTGTCCGGCCAGCATCTCCATGTAGACGATGCCCAGCGAGTACTGGTCGCTGCGGTAATCGGGGCGTCCGTCGAAGATCTCCGGCGCTGAATAGGTCGGGGTTAGTCCGCTGACCAGCGATTGGTTCTGATCGTGCAAGTCCTTAATCAGTCCGAAGTCAGCGACTTTGATGCGATCGGCAATGATCAACAGGTTACCCGGTTTGACGTCCAAGTGCTGTAGGGCATGCTTCTGCGACAGAAAGTCCAAGGCGTCTGCCGCGTCGCGCATGAAGTCCAGTAGTTGAGCCCGTTCGATTCCCGGCGCGCCTTTGTGGCGGCACTGCTCGTAGCGGTCCAGCAAGCTACTCTCGGCCAACTCGGTAACGATAATGACCTGACTGTCGACGATCTCGATCCGCTCGATCGATAGTAGGAACGGATGGTAGACTTGGCGGATGCGCTGCAAGCTGCGCAGTTCGCTAGTGGCATGCGACTGGTCGACATTTCCATAGATCAGCTTGATAGCCTTTTGTAGCCCACCTGGAGCGTCTGCCAACCAGACTTCACCGTAACCTCCAGCACCCAGTCGCTTGCGCAGAATGTAACCCGGAATCGGTTCGAACCCGCTCTTGGTTGACGGACGTGTGGACATTGCAAAACGTTGCCTATGTGGGAGGGGAGCCAAGCTTGAGTTAGCGTGCTGGTAGAGCCTGGGTACGGTCGATGTTGACCGACGGCTGCGGAGTAATGCTAAGGGGGACAGGCTGCCGCATTTGACCGGCGGCTGTCCCGGCCGGAGCTCGCCCAGGGGCAGCTTCCGCGGTCTGAGGGCGCACTTCGTTGACTGACCGCAGGCCATGGGCGGGTGATCCTGCTGGTGCGCTGGCTTGCCGCAAACCTGCTGGCGGCACCGTCGCGTGCGGCCCGGCTCGGCCCGTCAGTGAACCAAGGTTTCCAAAGTAGTTGCGGCAAGCGTGCTGTAGATAGTCAATGCGCAAATCTAGTGGCTCACCGCGGTAGGTGCAGTAGGCCCGGACTTGCTTTAGCAAATCGCGCGGATAGCAGCGTCGCAGCGGGCGATTTCCGCCATGGAAGACTACGTCCAGCAATTGTTTGATCACTTCCGGACGCCACGGAAAGCCCATCGCCAAGCAAGCTTTCTCAAACAGAGCCACGAACTCTGCCACACCTGGATCACGGATTTCAATTTTAAACGGGACGCGGCGGAGAAAGGCTTCATCCACCAAGTCGTATGGCTGCAAGTTGGTCGAGAACAGCACAATCTGTTCGAAGGGGACACCGATTTTTTTACCAGTCGGCAGCGTTAGAAAGTCAACCTTGCTCTCCAGCGGAACGATCCAGCGATTGAGCAGCTCAGCTGGAGCCACCCGTTGGCGGCCGAAGTCGTCGATCAGCAAACTGCCGCAGTTGCTTTTAAGCTGGATCGGCGCTTCGCATGTGTTTGTTCGCGGGTCGTGCCGAATCTCCAGATTGTCGAGCGTTAGCTCGCCTCCCACGATAACCGTTGGACGCTCCACACGCACCCAGCGCCGATCGTAGTTCTCCAAATTCACCAGGCCATCACCAGTGCCAACTTCTCTGCGCTTGTGATACGCCGCGTCAAAGAGCTTGATGATTATTCCATCATCGATGATTGCGTAGGGAATCCAGATGCTTTCACCGCGCAGCATGGTTAAACACTTGGCGAGTGTCGTCTTGCCATTGCCGGGAGGTCCATACAGAAAGATGCCTCCATTGCTGTTGACGGCGGGCCCCAGGAAGTCGAGCCAGCTCGGCTCGTAGGAAATATCGGACAAAGCATCCATCAGTTGAGCGCGCTCAACGGGTGAATACTGATTGGCCTGCGCGTCGACCGACAGCAGGTATTCATTGAGCGGCACGGGGGCCTGGCCCGTATAAGTAAACGACTGTTGGTAGTGCAGCGCGCGACGCTGTCCATTTTCGGTCAGCGCGTAGTAGTAGTCGTTCAGTGGAGCGGAGCGGGCATGCGCGACCAATTGCCGAGTTCGCAAGCCGCCGAGTTGTTGGTCGACGATGCCAAATGGCAAGCCGACCGATTCGGCCAGTTTACGACCGCTGATCGTACCGATAGCCATGAGTGTCTGGCACAGCAGCGATTCAAGTAGCGATTCACTTATTCCCGCATCCTCTAAGCAAGTTGGCTCGGCCGGCCAATAATGATCGTCGTGAAGGATGCTGGGCAGTTCATGCCGAGAAATCGACGTGGTGTCAGGCGCGACCTGACTGTTTCGATTATTGGACATCATGTATTACAGTTTTGGTTTGAGCGCACTATCGCTGCATTCGACTCTTTTTCTGTCGAAGTATACGACACGTTAGGAGGCTTGCGAAACGGCTTTCGCTTAGGCAAACTAATCCGCGCGACTATCGCACAAATGCGATCAGCTGTAAGGATCAAGTGGTTTATGATGACGAGAGGGTTTGCAGGGATGGAGGCAGGCGTGGTGGCCAAGCGATGCGCAATCCTTGGGACAGTTTTGAGACTGGCAACACGCAGGCGGGCAGTTTTGCCGAACACTTGGCGAAACTAATAATTAATCTAATGCAGCTCGCAAACTGTGACCTACGATTTAAAGTGATTTCTCTCGCTGAGAGCGATCTGCGGACACAGGTATTTTTGGGACGCGTCGTTTCCATGGACTCTGCAACTCTTTCAACCTCCGTTAGCCAACTGCTGGGCGCGCGATCTATTGCGCACGATGGAATGGAGACATCCTGGACGCTTGTGCGTGGTACAGGGAAGTCGATTGAGCATGACGAGCAGTCGGTTTTGGTCAATCCGTTCCCATTCAGTGTGGGGCGTCGCCCGGGCTGCTCGATGCAACTGAATTTTAAGACGATCTCCGGCACGCATGCAGAACTAACGGTGGAGCACAATCAGTTGTGGGTTACCGATCTGGGCAGCACCAATGGGACCTATGTCAATGGTTGCCGCATCGTCTCTCCGACACCACTGCGAGAGGAGGACCTTTTGCAGTTTGCGGATCTAGCATTTCGGGTAAAAATCGAGCGCCGCTCGCCAACTTGCCAAACCATGCAGGAAGACATGCACGACCGAGCGCTGGCTCTAGTGCAGTTTGATCGTCTGATGGAGAATCGCTTGGTAACGCCCTATTTTCAGCCGATCGTCGATATGAAAACGGGGAAGTTTCGCGGCTACGAAGTCCTAGCGCGGAGCCGGCTGTTTGGGCTGGAATCATGCGCCGCAATGTTTGATGCTGCAGCGCGACTGAACATGGAAGTGGAGCTCAGTCGCATGCTGCGCTGGGAAGGCATTCGTGAGGGGTTGAGCCTGCCCAATAATTCGCTGCTATTTGTCAACACGCATCCCCTGGAGATTCGCCACGAGGGCCTAGTCGATTCGATGGCGACCATTCGCCAGCTCTCCGCGGACGTGCCAATCATTTTGGAAGTGCATGAAGCGGCGATCACCGACCCGCGGGAGATGCGCGAGCTGCGGGCGCAGCTCAAGCAGCTCAACATTGGTATTGCTTACGATGACTTTGGTGCCGGGCAGACACGGCTGACGGAACTTGTCGAAGCCCCTCCGGACTATTTGAAGTTCGACATTTCGCTGATTCGTGGCATCGATCAGGCTCCGCCGGAGCGGCAGAAGATGTTGGCTTCTCTCGTGCGGATGGTGATCGAACTGGGGGTCAATCCGTTGGCAGAAGGGGTCGAGACGGCCGCGGAAGCCGACGCCTGTCGCGATCTTGGTTTCTTCACTGCTCAAGGCTTTCATTACGGCCGACCGGCGCCCGTGCGGCAATTTCAGTAAAACGAGTATTAATACATGCTATGTTCTCCGCTTCAGATTGTTGCGCAACGGACAGGTCTCGCGACTTGCGGTATCGTATTAACGGCATCCATGTTTTTGTCACTGGCAGCTCAAGAGCCGGCTCAGGACAAAGATTGGTCGCGTTTTCGTGGGCCCAACGGAGTAGCCAGCATCGCCAGCTGCGATGTGCCACTGCCTTGGGATGCACGCCATATAGCCTGGGAGATGTCGCTACCAGGTGTGGGAAACGCCTCTCCCATTGTGATTGGCGAAATGGCTGTTATCAGCAGTGCAGACCCGGCGACGGGTGAACAGCACCTGCACGCAGTGGACCTGGCAAACGGGCAGGTTAAGTGGCACAACACGTACTCTTCGCGGAAGTACCCGCTTCATGCGCGCAGCAGCTTCGCATCGAGCACGCCTTGCGCAAATCAAACGGCGATCTTTTTTTGCTGGGCTAACCCCGAGAGCCTAATGCTTGTGGCTGTGCAGCATGACGGCACAGAGATTTGGCGAAGAGATCTTGGAAGATACATCAGCCAGCATGGCTTTGGCGGTTCTCCGGTACTGTTTGACCAGACGCTAGTATTGGTCAACAGCCAAGACGCAGAGGACCTGCCCGAGGGAGTGGCCGCGGGACACAGCCGTGTTATGGCGTTCAACATTCACACTGGAGAGACGATCTGGGAAACTCCGCGGACGACCACGCGAGTCTGCTATGGTACGCCGACGCTTTTCACAGATCCGCTGGCAGGTCCGGCCCTACTGACCAGCAACACGGGCGATGGACTGTCAGCCATGTCTTTGCAGACGGGCGAAGTCTTGTGGAGCCAAAAAGTTTTCACCAAACGCTGCGTCTCCTCGCCATTGGTGATCGGCGATCTGGCCATTGGCAGCGAAGGATCGGGTGGCGGTGGGAATGAATTAGTAGCTGTCGGTCTCACGCCTCCACATGCCGAGCAGTTCCGCATCGACCGGGCGGCAGCCTATGTGCCCACACCAGTAGCTCGGGGCGATTTGTTATTCCTGTGGGGCGACACCGGTATTGTCAGCTGCATAAAACTACCCACTGCCGATGTCCTCTGGAGCAAGCGCATTGGAGGCAATGTGTCGAGCTCACCGGTCATCGCTGGAGATAAATTGATAGGCATTGCCGAGGACGGCACGGTTACGATCCTCTCGGCAAGCGAAGAATTTCGAGAGTATGGAAAAGTCAGACTCGACGAGGTGTGTCGAGCTACCCCCGCACTGAGCGAGCACTTTGTTTTGCTGCGCACCCAGTCGCGGCTCATCTGCGTAGCTTCGCAAAAAGCGCTACAGCCCTAGAACGCGTAGCCATCCTAGAAGATCCCCAGTTGGTCGCGCGCGTCATCGGTCATCATGTCCTGCGTCCAAGGTGGAGTCATGACGACTTTGATCTCAACCTTGCCAACTCCCTCAATTGCCTCGACCACTTGCCGACTATTGCCCACCAACTGCGGCCCGGCGGGACACATTGGACTGGTCATCGTCATCTCAATCGTCACGTCGGTCTTTTCAGGAGCTTCTTCACTAGGGGCCAGATCGACCACGTAAATGAGCCCAAGGTCGACGATATTTACATAGAGCTCAGGATCGATCACTTGCTTGAGCTGCTCGCGGACTTTGTCTTCACTCAGAGATTCGGCCATAATGTAATTTCTCCCAAGCGTAATATTTATAATCGGCGTAATTTATAATCGGCGTATTGTAAGCTCGAAGCTGTCGGTTACCCACCACAATGTGCTAGAACAGCAAAGATGCAGTGCTCCAACAGCAAAGATGCTGCGAATTGTGATACTTCCATTCTAACCCATGAGGCGCCAGGCCGGTACGGTGGAGCCACTCGTCACGGTCCTATTATCCAGTGGCCAGCTGACCGGTCGGCGAGTTGTCCTTTCGGGTTATAATTGCTACATACGGCAATTGGCGACACCTTTTACAAAGTCTCTGGCAGCACTATGAACAACTCGGTAACTCTGCCAGATCCAGCCCAACGCCCACAAGCAGACGTGGTTATTTGGGATGGTCAGTGCAACTTTTGTTTGAAACAAGTGCAGCGATTACAGGGCTTCGACCTTTTCGGTCAACTGGCGTACTTGAGCTTGCACGACGCACGAGTCGGCGAGCGATATCCGGAATTGACGCAAGCCGCCATGCTTGAGCAGATGTGGGTCGTCACTCCCGCTGGGGAAAAATATGGAGGTGCCGACGCAGGCCGTTATCTCAGCCGCCAGTTGCCGGGCCTGTGGTGGCTGGCTCCAATGTTGCATTTTCCAGGAAGCATGCCACTGTGGCGCTGGCTGTATGGAAAAGTCGCCGAGCGTCGCTATAGAATCAGTGGTAAGGCTTGCGATGACCAGGAGAGCTGCAGTATCCATTTGCCATCCCAAAAAGGCAGCTAGCTCAACCGCATCGGATGGTGCTGATGGCCCTAGTTTGGAGACCCTGCCTAATGCATTCGTTGTTAACGTTACTGAATCGCTGCCCATGTCTCGCTTACCACCAGTGCTAACGTCACCTCCCGATCTCGTTCGCCAAGGTTCGCACCCGGCAACTTCGCCACTGGAATATTTCGGCTATGTGCTGTGGATATGCGGACCGCTGGGCGTGATGCTGCTGGCGATCGCGATGTCGGTCGGTCCGGATAGGATTGTATCGCTACCGGGGTTCGGCCCAATTCCTGAAACGTGCACGCTGCATTCGCAACTGGGTATTGATTGTCCAGGCTGCGGACTGACGCGCGGCTTTATTCACTTGGCCCACGGTCGCTTCTGGCAAGCTTGGAGTTTGAATCCAGTTGCACCGTTTATGTTCGCCTACGTGGCTTGGCAAATTCCCTTGGCTGTGGCTTCACTGTGGGCAAGCTTGGTGCACGGAAAGGTGATTGAGTCCGGCACTGCGAGCCAGCCGTCGGCGGTGCGTATGGACGGCTGGTTTTTTAGCTGGGCCAAGTACAATCAGTGGCTATTGATTGGCTTGATGGTGGCTTTGTTGCTGCGCTGGGTCCTGCGGTTGGTTACAGGAGGTTTGATCTAATGAATTCGCTTTCATTTCTAGCTCGAAACGGAAACTTAATTTCGCTAACGGTGGCTGGCCAGGGGCCGCCGCTGCTACTGCTGCATGGATTCCCGTTGGACCATCGACAGTGGCAGGAACAATTGAGTGGGCTGGCTGAACATTTTCGAGTGATCGCGCCGGACCTGCGTGGCTTTGGAAAATCGACGCTCACCGAGCAGGTCTATTCTATGGGTGATTTAGCGGATGATGTCGAACAAGTGAGACTGCACCTAGCGGGCGACGGGCCAATTGCGCTGTGTGGGCTGTCGATGGGGGGCTACGTCGCCTTTGAGTATTGGCGACGCTATTCTCAGAACCTGTCCGCATTGGTGCTGACCAACACTAAGCCCGACGCAGATGATGAGGCTGGCAAAGCCAATCGACTGGCGATGATCGACGCCGCTGAGCGGGAGGGAAGTTGGTCTGTCGTTTCCGGTCTGATCGGCAAGCAGTTGACGCAGGCACACGTGGAGCAGCGTGGAGCCATCTATCACAGCGTCGAGCAGATGATGAGAGCATGCACTGTTGAAGCAGTGTGCGGTGCGCTGCGGGCCATGGCCGCACGGTCTGATTTTACCGCAGCACTGCCTAGTATCACCACGCCTACGCTGGTCATCGCCGGCGAAGAGGACCCGATTACGCCTGCCGCGGCAACTCGCAAGTGGTCGGCCATGCTACCCAATGCGGTGTGCCATGTGATCGCAGAATCGGCCCATTTGACGCCGCTTGAGCAGCCCCAGCATTTCAATAGCCGTGTCCGCGAATTTCTTGGCTCGCAGTGATGTGTGACCTCTAACGGAGGCATTTTGCAGGAGCGCAGTCGGAGATGTTTACCTGGGGCTGCTTAACTGGGCGGCCAGACGCAGGGCGGCCCACAGGCTGTCTGCTCGGGCGATTCCCTGCCAAGCAATGTCAAAGGCAGTGCCATGATCGACACTGGTGCGAATCACTTTCAATCCTAACGTGGTGTTGACTGCCGAATCAAACGCAAGCGCTTTAACTGGTATGTGCCCCTGGTCATGGTACATACATACATACGCATCGGTGGTTTGGCGCAGAGCTGGAATGAAGGCTGTGTCTGGTGGGAGTGGCCCCGAGCAGTCGATGCCACGCTGCTGGGCCGTCTGAATGGCTGGCACGATAATCGTCTCCTCTTCTCGATTGCCAAACAAGCCATGTTCGCCCGCGTGCGGGTTCAGTCCGCAGACGACGATCCTAGGAGGCTGGCCGCGGATTTTCAACAAGGCTTCGTGCGTCAGTTCAATCGTATCGAGCACAGCCTGCTCGGTCAGCAGTTGAGGGACTTCTGAGTAGCCGCAGTGGACCGTCACAAAGGTGCAGGTGATCTCAGTCGAATACTGCATCATGCACCACCGCTTAGCCTGGGCACGTTCGGCGAACATCTCCGTGTGGCCGGGGTAGTCAATTCCGCCGGCGCGCAGTGCCTCTTTGTTAATCGGGGCCGTCGTCACAGCCTGTACAAGACCCTCCAACGCGGCGTCCAGCGACGCCTGAATGTACGCATAACTGGCTTGTCCGCAGGCGCCGCTAACTTGTGCAATCTCAAACGCCGACGGCTCGATGGCTTGCAGGTCGACCACGATCGGGCCGTTAGCTGGCTGTCCATTGGTGCTCCGCAATTGGCCAGCTAGCCGATCGGGGCGCACGACCGTGGCCTGCGGCAGCTGGCACTTTAGATGCGACGCGCAGGCTTGCAGGACGCACAGATCGCCAAACACCACCAGCTGGCACAGCTTGGCCATGGCAGGGTCGGCCATGGCGCGAAGCGTCAATTCGGGGCCAACACCGGCGGGGTCGCCCATGGTCAAGCCGATGCAGGGTTTATGCTCATTCATTCAACGGGCGGGTGCTGTGAGTGTAAGAGGTGAACTAGAATAGAGCCGATAAGACAGGTCTGCCCTGGCTGGTAGGCTTTACCGAGTAGGTTTATTCTCATTGTAGCGCTATGTCTGCCTCCCGACCAGCATCGAACACTAACCCCGGCGGATCGCGCGGCCGCGATGCGGCCGGTTATAAGGCTTTGAACGACGGTGTGGAAGACGCAGCCTTTTCTATCACCCAGCGACGTTTTATTCCAGCTTGGATGATGGGCGTCGTCGCCTATGTGGCTGAGCATGTTTCGCGCAGGCGTGGCACTCCGGCGTTTATGGTCAGCCTGATTTTTCACACGTCGCTATTGATACTGCTGGCTCTGCTGTCGTGGACCGGCCCCGGCGGCCCAAGCCGCAGCTTTGATTTCACTGCATCGACGGCGGCTATCGAAGGAGTCGATGCAGCTACCCCGGTATTGATGAGCGACGGCGATGCGCCACCACCGCCAGCACCGATGGAGGCTGAGAGTCCGGAGCCACCGGCGCCCAGTCCGGCGAACGCGGCCAGCGCGCTGGCTGATCTACTGAGCGAGCAGGCGCCACCCAAGCAGCAGTCCAGCCAAAGTGCCTGGGAGCAGCTCGTACAAGCCACTGGTAATAGCACCACGGCCAGCTTCGTCGGCTCGGGGGTAGCCGGTCGGCAGCTTGACCGTCGTCAACAGATCGCCCTGGCCCGCGGCGGTACGTTGGATAGCGAAGCGGCGGTGGAGCGCGCCCTGGAGTGGCTGGCCGCACACCAACTGCCCAGCGGAGGCTGGTCGCTGGTGCACGATACGGGCAGTTGCAATGGGCGCTGTCCGGACAACGGTTCGAGCGAGCGTTTTGATCCCTCAGCAACAGGGCTATCGCTGTTGGCGTTTTTAGGGGCCGGCTATACGCATCGCGAGGGCAAGCATCGCGAGACCGTTCGGCGGGGAATTTACTTTTTGCTGCAAATCGTAGAGGAAACTCCGCAGGGAGCCAGCTTCCTATATCAGAGCGAACGCGGTATGTACAATCATGGCATCGCTGCGTTCGCGCTGTGTGAAGCCTATCAAATGACCAACGACCCCGAGCTGAAAGCACACGCCCAGGGAGCTGTGCAGTTTATTGTTGAAGCGCAGAACTATCAGGGTGGCTGGGGCTATTTGCCCAAGAAACCTGGAGATCTAACCCTCACCGGCTGGCAGGTTATGGCGCTCAAAAGCGCGTATGCAGCGGGACTGGACGTTCCGCCGTCGAGTATCATTCGAATCGATCCGTTTCTGGATTCTCAGCAAACTCCGTCGAGCTTCTTTTATGGTTACCAGGGGCCGGGCAAGTCGCCTACATGTACCTCGATTGGTTTGCTGATGCGTCTGTTCCGAGGCTTGCCCAGCACGCATCCGACGCTACTGGACGGGACGGCCTACCTAGCAAAAACCACGCGGCCGAACACCGACGCCTATTTCAATTATTATGCGTCGCTGCTGCTGTTCCATGTTGGCGGGCCCGTATGGGAGCCATGGAACGAACACATGCGCGAGCATTTGATCCAATCGCAAGAGCAGTCTGGGCACCAGGCGGGCAGTTGGTATTTCGACGATCCCTATGGTCGCGAGGGTGGCCGATTGTACACCACTGCCATGTGTGCCATGACGTTGGAGATCTACTATCGCTTTGCCCCGATCTATCGGCAGGTCGACGTCAAGTTCGAGCTTTGACCGCGCCCGGGCGGGGCGGCGAGCCTAATCACTCGCAAATAAATTTCTAGTGCAATCTTGTTGAAATAAGGAAACATTTCCCCCTTTGGCGCATCTAAGGCGTTGCACGGACGCCACGCCGAAAACCTCTGCTGAACGCAGTGGGAAATGCCTAAGTTCTTGATTGGTAATAACTTGCGTCAGCCTTTTTGCGTCTTGTAAACCCTCTGGCACTACCTGTGCTTATCAACTCTCTCGTTCCGCAGCGAGCCGACCTGCTAAGTGCAGTCCGCTCAAACACTTCGAGTCCACGCATCTGAGAGGGTTTCCGATGAAAAAAGGTTTTCGAGATCATGCTGGTTTGGATGACAGCTACGACGTCGACTTCGATAGCGTGGACACTGGCCTACGCATAGGTGGCTCGAATCGCTTTGCCGACGATACTCGCTCAGGCGGCGAACTGGATGAGGATCTCGACGATGAAGAGGATGCTGAGGAAGATGAACTCGATAGTGAGCTGATCGAGGAAGGGGACTTGGAAGAGCTCAAGGAAGCGGTCGAGAGCACCGACGATCCGGTCCGCATGTATCTGATGCAGATGGGGCAGATTCCCTTGCTGACGCGTCAGGAAGAACTGGAGTCGGCACAATTGATCGCCCGCACTCGCAGCAAGTACCGACACTGGCTTTTGGCAACCGACTTCATGTTGCACGGAGCCTGCAAGCTGCTCGAGCAGGTCCGCGACCGCAAGTTGCGCTTGGATCGCACGATCGAGGTCAGCGTGACCAATGCGGCTGAGAAGAAGGCGATCATGAAGCGGATCATCCCGAACATCAATACGCTGCGGCATCTGTTGATTCTCAACCACCAAGACTACTTCATGGCCATCAACGTCAAGCTTGACTTGCACACTCGCCGGGCTGCCTGGAAACGCCTGACTCGTCGCCGCAACCGGGCGGTGCGTCTAGTCGAAGAGATGAACCTACGAACCAATCGCTTGGAGCCGCTGTTCGAAAAGCTAGAGAGCATCGACACTCGCATGCGAACGCTGAAGCAACAGATCGAAGTGGCGCGTGGATCAGGCTATGTCGACGGCCATTCACATGAGCAGCTGCTCGAAGAACTGCGCTACCTGATGCGTATCACTTATGAGAGCCCTCGCACGCTGCGCCGCCGCGTGCAGCGGGTGGGCGAGCATCGTGTTGATTACGATGCAGCCAAACGCGACCTCAGTGCTGGTAACTTGCGACTGGTAGTATCGATCGCTAAGAAGTATCGCAACCGCGGGCTGAGCTTCTTGGATTTGATCCAAGAGGGGAATACGGGATTGATGCGAGCGGTCGACAAATTTGAGTCCGAGCGGGGTTTCAAATTCTCAACCTACGCTACGTGGTGGATTCGCCAAGCTATTACGCGAGCCATTGCTGACCAGAGTCGCACGATTCGCGTACCGGTGCATATGATCGACACGATGACCAAGGTGCGATTGGTAACGCGTCAACTTGTTCAGGAGTTGGGCCGTGAGCCATCGGTCGAGGAGACAGCAGAAAAAGCGGGTCTGTCGATCGACGATGCACGCGTCATCATCAAAATGGCTCGGCAACCGTTATCGCTAGACCAGCCCGTTGGAGATCATGAGGACAGCTATTTCGGCGAGTTCCTCGAGGATCACCGCGACGTCGATCCCTTGTTTGATGCTAACCAAGAGTCGCTCAAGCATCACATCGACGAGGCGATGCAGACACTGAATTATCGCGAGCGAGAGATTCTTCGCTTGCGATATGGCCTGGCCGACGGTTACGCCTATACGCTCGAGGAGGTCGGACGAATCTTCTCGGTGACTCGTGAACGCGTGCGACAGATCGAAAGCAAAGCTGTCCGCAAGCTCCAGCAGCCCTACCGCAATAAGGCCTTGATGAGCTTTGTCGACGGGCTCGATCCGAGCACGGTCGAAGCGGAGTCTGCTCGCAGCTAGTCGCGCTGAGAATGCGGCTCGCCCGCTACCGCAAGACGGTGGCAGACATGCCGCTTTGAGTGGGATCGCGTGCCACTTGCGAACCGGCCGACGAAGCGGTCTGCAAGGGAGCTGAGTAAGTGGGGGCGAATGAGCTGGTAATTGGCCGCAGGGTATTGCTAAAGCCGCCGCTGCTGGCGACACCGGCTACTGTAGGATAGCTGCCCGGTGCGGGATAGCCGCCTCCTGCTGCGTAATTGTTCGCTGCTGGATAGTTGGGGCGGCTGCCCCAAGCACTGTTCCATGGGTTGCTAGATTGGCCAGCGAGCAGCGGCATGCTAATCAACGGGCGGGTCATCATCGGATTTTGTTGGGCAGCCATCATCGTGGCTGGCGGCGGGATGAGCGCTGGTGGGTTGCCGGGTACGTAGCCGCGAGTCGGGTATCCACCGTAGGGTTGCGGAATTTCTCGCGACACGATCTGTTGCTGTGTCTGATTTCGCTGCACGGCTTGTGGAACGTAGACCGTCTGCTGCTTAGCCACCCACTGTGTGGATGTGACTGGTTGTTGAACTGTGTGCGTCCGAGGCTGCCAGGTTGTGACCGGCACAAACTCATAGGCCTGTACCGGTTGGGCTAGCGGATTCCACCAGCCTTTAACTCGAGCCTGCATGACATATTGCGTGGTTGGTGTGTAGGTGACTTGCTGTGTGGGGACCGAGGTGACGACTTGGCGAGGTTCGTAGACGGTAGTTGGTACCGGGCGGACTTCCCACTGAGTAGTGGGAACAGTGCGTGTGACCAATTCTTGTTGATACAGGCGGCCGGTGGTCGGGTCCCTGACCAGCCAGCTCTGAGGAGGCACATTTTCGCCGCTGCCGCCCACTTTATCTCCAGCTTGAGCAGGAGCTGCTCCTGCAGAGGGCTTGGCCTCAGTAGTTTGGGCACTTCCTTGGGAGCTGTGCAAGACGAGGCACAGGGTGGCCAAGATCGTGTTCAACAAGGCGCTGTTGGACATCCCGTTTCTAGCCTCGTATTATGTGCTGGTGGAATGTGATAGCTCGAAAATTCGACTCCCTGCAGCGACCGGACTAACGGTTTTCAGAGTCCCACATAGCATCATCGGCTATTGTCAAGATCCTTCTGCAACGGCTTCCAGCGAAAACCCGTGGTTTTGTTTGTGGAATTTAGGTGTGGCGTACTTTACGCCAGTGGATTATCGTAAGAAGATAGATGTGGACGTAAATTAGGCTAAGACTGATACGGGCCATAGCCGAAATTACTAATTAATATCTAGCCACCAGCTTCAATTAGGCGGTTGCTGACATGATGCAAGACAATTCAACGGCGACGAAGACAGCTAAGCAATTCACACTCGCTGAAGCCAATGCCATGCTTCCGTTGGTGCGTTCGATCGCAACAGATATCCGTGAGGTTTTTTGCAGCGTTATTGGTCGGCGGACCGATTTGCACCGCATGTTGCGCAAGGGGTCCCTGAGCTCCGGTCCTTTGTACGACGACGAAATTGCAGAGAGTCGCGCGGATCTGCAGCAAGAGTACGATCAAATCTGGAAGTACCGCGAAGAGCTGGAATCGTTGGGCGTGATTCTGCGCCGGCCGGAAACGGGGCACATCGAATTTCCGACTGTGCTATGTGGTCATGATGCCTTTTTCTCTTGGCACGTCGACGACAGCAATATCCGCTTTTGGCGTTCGGCCGATTCCCCCTACTCTGCACGTAGGCCGCTGTCGGACGTTGAGCACCACAACTAGGTTACCAGGGTCTTCCAACAACTGATTTCTGCCCCACCACGGATCTCTGATGCGCATCGACAGCCATCATCATTTCTGGAATTATTCTCCAGAACAATATGGCTGGATCAGTCGCGATATGGAAGTTCTGCGGCGAGGTTTCACACCCGCTGATCTGCAAAGCGAGATTCAGACGACCGGGGTGGAGGGAGTTGTGTCAGTGCAGGCGCGGCAGTCGCTCGAGGAAACACAGTGGCTGCTGGAGTTGGCCAGTCAGCATGTTTTTATTCGTGGCGTGGTCGGCTGGTTGCCGCTAACCGCCCCCAATGTGCGTGACGACATCGAGCGTCTGAGCCAGCATTCTCTTTTCAGAGGTGTGCGGCATGTCGTGCAAGACGAACCGGACGATGCGTTCATACTGGGCGAAGATTTCAATCGCGGCGTAGGAATGCTCAATGAGTTTGATTTGGTGTACGACATTTTGATCTATGCCAAGCACTTACCCAACACTGTGCAGTTTGTGGATCGCCATCCCGAGCAGACTTTTGTGCTCGATCACATAGCCAAACCGACAATTAGCCGTGACCAGTTTGACGTTCGATGGGCTGCGAACATTAAGGAATTGGCTAAGCGAGCGCAGGTAACTTGCAAGTTTTCCGCGCTGGTGACGGAGGTCCGCGACCCACAGTGGTCGGTCGAGTTGTTGCGCCCGTACTGGAACACGGTACTGGAAGCCTTCGGTACATCGCGTTTGATGTTCGGCAGCGATTGGCCGGTGTGCTTACTGCGGAGCGACTACGCGCGATGGGTGGCCACTGTGGAACAGTTGGCTGCGGATCTAAGTCCTACTGAGCAGGAGGATTTATGGGCTCAGACTGCTATCCGCACTTATCGACTATAGGCCAAACATGCTGCGAGCGCTTGGGAAGACTGGCTTACAAATTCCGCCATTGGTGTTCGGCGCCACGACTTTGGGCAACTTATTTCGCCTGGTGCCTGAGCAGGACAAAGCTGACATCGTTGCTGGCTGGCTCGGCAGTGGGCTAGCTCCGGTAGTTATCGACACTGCGGGAAAATATGGCGCGGGCCTGGCGCTGGAGGTCATCGGCCGGGAACTGGAGCGGTTGGGTGCGGATCCGGCGTCGGTGTTGATTAGCAACAAACTCGGATGGCGCAGGGTGCCACTATCAGCGGCGGAGCCAACGTTCGAACCCGGCGCGTGGTTTGGGCTAGCGCACGATGCGGTCCAGGACATCAGTTACGATGGCATTCTGCGCTGCTGGGAGGAAGGCAATTCGCTATTAGGTAATTATTCCGCCCAGATGGTGTCGGTGCATGATCCAGACGAGTATCTGGCGGTGGCCAGCGATGCGGACGATTGGCGACGGCGGATGGACGACATCGCGGCCGCGTACAGAGCTTTACACGAACTTAAAGCTGCGGGAAAGGTCGCCGCGGTTGGCGTGGGTGCCAAGGACTGGCGGACCGTTCAGCGGCTCGATCAACGCTGCGAACTGGACTGGGTCATGTTGGCTAACAGCTTGACGATCATGCACCATCCTCCCGCACTAATCGAGTTCGTGGATTCGTTGGCTGAGCGTAAAGTGGGAGTTATCAACTCGGCCCTGTTTCACGGTGGCTTTTTGCTTGGCGGCGACCTGTTTGACTATCGCAGGGTCGATCCCAGCGATCCGGCCGATGCACAGCGCCTGCAGTGGCGCGACAAGTTTGAGCGCGTTTGCCAAGCGTTGGAGCTCAGCCCGTTCGATGTTGGAGTAGCCTTTGGCCGATCGCATCCGGGCGTGACTGCAATAGCCCTCAGTTCCAGCCGAGCAGAGCGGATTGCAGAGCACGTTGCCGCAGCCACAGCCACTCTGCCTGGTTCGGCCTGGCAGGCATTGCGCGAACAGGGTTTGATTTCGGCCGACTATCCATTTCTATAGGTCAAACGCCTCCGATTGAGCTCGTTGCGATTGCCCCTCAAACCATTGTCGATTAAAGTGCTGAACACACTTTGTAGAGTTGAGTACAAGCGATGGTGGCACAAAGATTTACTAAACAGTTCGCAGTCATGCTGGAGACGGCCGGACAGCTTGTGATACAGCTCGGCGCCGATGCACTATTGGTATTGGTCGACGGTGCGACCGATTGGGACAAAGTCAGGCAGTCAATCCCGGCGGGGGTTGAGCAAGTAATCGTGGCTGCCGATTTGGAACAGGACCTCGAAGGGGCGGCAGCTCGCGGCCTACTCCCGCTACCGCTGAACAAAGAAAAGTCTCCGCTGCTCGAACGCTTGCAAAATGCCCTTCTAGAATCCGTGGCCGACGGGTTCCTCAAAGCCAATGGAGACGTTATTGCCGTCTATAGTGGTTTCGAATTCCAGAAGGTGGATTCAATCAGCCATATTCGTCTGGACGATCGACTGCGGCGACTCACCACGCGCGACTTACAGCGTTTGGAAAGCAGCGTCCCACTCAAAAGTCTCAAGACGGTGATCGATCTTGCCTCGCAGATTGGCCGGGAAGGCCGCGAGGGTAAAAAAGTAGGAACTATCTTTGTCATCGGCGATACGCGTCGAGTCATGCAGCACTGCAAAGATAGCGGATTTGATCCATTGCGCGGCTACAAGCGCGAGATGCGAAATCTGTTTGACCCCAAGGTTCGCGAGGACATCAAAGAGATCGCACAGATGGATGGCGCGTTTATCGTCTCGCCCGACGGGATTATCGAAAAGAGTCGCCAAATCATCGAGGTTTCCCATGCCGATCTAACACTCTCCAAGGGACTCGGAGCGCGGCATTGGGCGGGAGCAGCCATCTCTCAAATCACTAAAGCCATTGGCATCGTTGTTAGCCAATCCACGGGCACCGTTCGGTTGTTTCAAAACGGTGACACTGTGCTGCGTATCGAGCCGATGGACCATGCGGTCAAATGGCAAGAGTTCAACTACGATCCGCCCACAGCGCCTATGGAAAACTAATTTGCCGGGTGTGCAGGCGCGGCTCCTGCAGCTCCGCCAGGGCCCGCTGCGGTGAGGTCCCAGGTACTGACGATTTCGTGCATCATCTGCAGTGGTATGCCGATGGGTGCTACGCATACCTCGCCAAATAAAGCCGCTGTCTGAGGATCTGACATGGCTGGCTTTCTAGCCACGAAAGTGAGCGTCGCGGTTGGCACGAAATGCCCGGTGTGAGCCTGGCCTGTTTGCGCATCGACGCCCGTGGGTACATCCACCGCCACGCGTAGTGCCGGGCGTTGATTGGCAACTTGCAGCCAGCTTCGCATGGGTTCACGTGGCGGACCGCTGGAGCCGGTGCCCAGCAGGGCGTCGATAATGACCGTCGAGCATTCCAGCCGCTGTAGCGCACGTGGCGGGAGCGGTCCGGTCAGTATTTCAAGCTCCGCAGATCCTCTGCCCGCGGTGAGGATGTCGAGATTTGCACGCGCGTCCGCAGACAACTCCTCGCGCGGACCGAGCAGGATCGTTTGACAGGGCCAGCCCACAGTGGTTAGTTGTCGCGCTATGGCCAGTCCGTCGCCACCGTTGTTGCCGCGGCCACACAGGATCGTCGTGGGCTGCGGCGTTGGGCAGCGTTGTCGCAGCCATGCCGCACACGCCATAGCCGCATTTTCCATCAGTACCAAAGAGTGCATGCCGTACCGCTCGATTGCCAGCCGATCGACTTCACGCGACTGTTGGATCGAGAGCGTGCTGTTCTGCAAAAGCCACCAAGCGTCATTCATCTGTGTGACCACCCCCGTTTTAAAATCATGTTTCAAATTTGCCGCGGCAGAGAACCTACTGAGCACACCGCCCGCTCTTCCTGGATGCCAGCCCTTTCGCCTATAATAACACATGGCAATTCCACAACCATTCACATAGGTGTTAAGCATGCCGCTTTACGAGTATCACTGTGACGACTGTCAGGAAACCGTCGAAATTTTGATCCGCAGTAGTGCTGACCAACCCCAATGTCCAGAGTGCGGCTCGGGTAAGTTGGTCAAGCAATTGAGCGTGGCCGCATCGCCGGCTATTGCTGGTCAGGGCTTGCCCACCATTTCTGCAGATAGTCAAAATTGCGGCCGACCCCAGTGCGGCACGGGATGCATGTTCGACTGAGCACTGGGCTCTGAGTAAAGTGCGAGGCTGGCTTGCTGGTGAGGAGAGTTAATCATGACCGATCAGGACCTTCAGGCAGCGCGGGTTGCAGCTCGCTCACAACCTGGCAGCTTTGCAGCGCCATCTTCGATGCAGGCCATGGTATACGATGACTACGGCGACGCTAGTGTTTTGCATTCAAGTCAGGTGGCCGTGCCCATGCGTCTGCCAGGACAAGTTCTGATCGAGGTATGGGCATCGAGCGTTAACCCGGTTGACGTGCGCATTAGAAGCGGTGAGGTCAGAGGCTTACTGCCCGGTGGATTTCCTCGGGTTCCGGGCTACGACGTGGCGGGAGTTGTAGTCGACAGCGGCTCCGATGCGCGTTTCCACGTTGGCGATCGTGTGTTGGCCTACTTGGATTCGCTGCTGGGCGGTGCCTGCGCAGAGTATGCAGTATGCGCTGTAGACTCGGTGGCAAAAATTCCCGAAACGCTGCCAACCGACCTCGCCGCAGCCATGCCGCTGGCCGGCACTACTGCGCTTCAGTCGCTCAGAGATCATGGCTCCATGAAGCCCGGTGACCATGTCTTAATCAATGGTGCCAGTGGAGGTGTGGGCATGTTCGCTGTTCAAATTGCCAAGGCAAACGGATGCCGTGTCGATGCTGTCGCCAGCGGTCCTAATCGCGATTTTTGTCTGTCACTTGGGGCCGACGACTTCTATGACTATGAGCAGACAGACTTCACTAATTCCGGTCAGCGCTGGGACTTGATCTTCGACGCGGCGGGTAAGGCAAGCTATCGCAAGGCGCGTCGCGTATTGCAGCCCGGCGGTCGTTTTGTCTCGACAGAACCGAGCGTCAAGGGACTCTTGATGACGATGCTAACTTGGTTTATGCCAAAGCCAGGCAGCATCATGATCGCGAAACCCAATGCGGATGATCTTCGCGAGTTGATCAGGCTCTACGAAGCTGGACAGCTCCAAGTCACCGTCGATAGTCGCTTCCCCATAGCAGAACTGGCCCAGGCCCATCGACGGATTGAACGCGGCGTCGATCGAGGCAAGGTGGTGCTATTGAGCGACCGATACCAGCCTGCGTAACTGATGCATGCGCGGCTGTGCGGCGCATCAGCTACTGGTCTGCTCAAGCAACCAGCGGCGTAGCTTGTGCGCCGTAGACGTTAACGGCAGCTCGGGCTCTAGTGTTAAATCGATCCATTGCCAATTGTGCAGCGGCGATAAAGCGGCGGCGGTTTTCACTTGAGCCCGATAGCAGTGCAGGGCGATGCGGTAGCGCGTCACGCCGTGCCGCATCGACTTGATGTACTCAGTCTTGGCCTCGCGCAGTTCGAGTCCCAAGCGTTGCTGCATGCCATCTTGCAACAAATCGATTTGCTGAGAAGGCACGCGCAAGATGCGTTCAAATTCAGCGTGCCAGCCAAGGGAGGTCAAGTCGATGCGCGGAAAATCCCACAGCCCGGACCACCAGCCGCCTATCGGATTCTGACGCATTAAAGTTTTGCCAGCTTGCTGCACGACCACCAGCGCGTGATGCAGTGGGGTAAACGTGGGGCGTGGTGATCGCAAGGGCACCTGGGCTTGTATGCCTTGGCGATGAGCCGCACAGAAGCGACGGACTGGACAGGCGTCGCAATCGGGCTGTGTCGGTGTGCAGATCAAACTCCCCAGTTCCATGACAGCTTGATTTACAGTGGATACCTGTCGACCTGGCTTGGGCAGAATTCGTTCAGCAAAGCTCCACAGGTGCTGCTGCGAGGCGACTGTTTTGGGATCCTGGCGTAGGCCGGTCAGTCGGCTAAAGAGCCGCACCGTATTTGCCTCCAAAATGGGCGCTCGATAGCCATAGGCAAAGGACACAATGGCACCAGCGGTATAACGTCCAATGCCTGGCAGAGCAAGCACGTCGTCGATCGACCGTGGAAAACTGCCGGCGTGTTGGGCGACGATCTGCTGAGCGGCGGCATGCATCTGTCGCGCGCGTCGATAATAGCCCAGACCAGACCACTGGGTGAGCACCTCCTGCTCAGCTGCTGCGGCCAGAATCTGCACATTCGGAAATCTTTGCAGAAATCGAGCATAGTAGTCGATTACGGTCGAGACCTGAGTCTGCTGCAACATGATCTCACTGATCCAAATTGCATACGGGTCTTGGGTCTGCCGCCAAGGGAGCGTTCGATGGTGAGCACGGTACCAGGCCAGTAGGTCGCGGCGAAAGTGGGATAAGCCGTGCGGCGAGTCTAGACTATGGGCATCATCCTCGGACGGCATCGGAGAAGCAGCGGTCACTTGGGATCTTCGCCTAGCGTGACATCCAACTGCATTTCGACTGTTTCGTTGGGAGCTAATGGGCGGGTGAGCGAAATCACTATCAAGTCGCCGGCGGTGTGTTTACCCAACTCCGTTCGCAGTTCGCTCATATCGCGAATAGGCACACCGTCGACGTGAGTTAATACATCGCCCATTCGAATGCCGGCCAGGTGGGCGCCAGAGCCGGCGATGACATTGGATACAACAGTGTTTTTGATGTTGGTTGCAATCCCCAAATAGCCGCCTTTGCCGCAGTAGATCTCTATCCCGTCCAATTGCTGAGCCAACCGCTCCGCACCCTCGTTGGTAATGCCCGTGCCGAACAAACGCAGTGACTGGCTGACCGGTAGTTTCGCCAACAGTTCTAGGTAGCTATCGTCGATGTCGACGTAGGACAGCTCAAGCATCTCCAGCGTCTGAAGCGACGACAGCGTCTGCAAATTGGCTTTGGTTACGCTCACGTGCTTGAGCTTGACATTCTTGATGGCAGGCAATCGGGACAATGCTTCGAAGTGCTGGTCTCCAATCTCCGCCCCTTCTAAGAACACGCTATCGATCGACTTAAGAAACTGAATCCACGCGATCGTAGAATCGTCGCCCGTGAACGATGGGTCAATCCACAACGCCAACACCTGTCCAGGTTGTTCTAGCTGCGCATTGAGGGTGAACCCAAGTGCATTGGGAGAACCGAATCGGGCACCGTGGTGAGACAGGATCTCTAAAGCTTGGGCTTCTTGAAGATCCGCAATGGCTCGCAGAGCTGTAGCCGCCCGTCGTCCAAGAGAAGACACACTATTGGCGTGGGCCCGCAGGGTCGCCTGCGCGCGCATGCTAATGGCCACATTGCTGTGAGTCGCCATAGCGCTGAGCAGATCGATCAGTTGATCGCCTGTCTCATAGTCGACTTGTGCTAGGCTGGCTTCGATCGCGGCTAACGTCTCCAGAGGCGATTGCTCTAATCGCCAGCGGGCCAGTTGTCGTACTCGATAACTGTCGTCCCCCAAAGCTTGGATGTGAGCAGCGATCGAAGTGGCGTCTGATGTGGCTTGTGAGGTCTGCAATTGGCCCGCATCAATATCGCTCTGGGCAGTGCTGTTACTGCTCTGGGCAGTGCTGTTACTGCTCTGGGCAGTGCTGTTACTGCTCTGGGCAGTGC
>CAKQWG010000025.1 GCA_934278005.1 uncultured Pirellulaceae bacterium
CCGAACTCGGAGCCAAAGACGACGATGGTGTCCTTGAGCATGTCGCGCTGCTTGAGGTCGGCGATCAAGGCTGCGGCGCCTTGGTCGACCTCCTTCACTGTGCCAGCGATATGCTCCTTGATACTGCCGTGGTGATCCCAGTCGCGATGGTAGAGCTGAATGAACCGCACGCCGCGTTCGGCCAACCGGCGCGCCAGCAGGCAGTTGGCGGCGAAGCTGCCGTCGCCACCGCGCGTCCCATACATGTCGAGCACATGCTGCGGTTCATCGCTGACGTCCATCAAGTCCGGCACGCTGGTCTGCATTTTGAAAGCCATCTCATATTGGCTGATCCGCGCGGCGATCTCCGGATCGGCCGACATGCCGGCTTCGATTTCATTCATGCGGGCTACCGCATCGACGATGTCGCGCTGCTGCGCAGAACTCACTCCCGGTGGGCTACCGACGTAGAGTACTGGATCGCCCGTGCTGCGAAATTCGACGCCCTGAAAGCGACTGGGCAGAAAACCCGAATGCCACTGGCGCGCAGCGATGGGTTGCTTCTGTCCAAAGTTTCCGGTCGAGACCATGACTACAAAGCCGGGCAGATTATCAGTCTCGGCGCCCAACCCGTACTGGACCCACGATCCCATAGCGGGCCGACCGGCGATCTGCGTGCCGGTGTTCATCAGCGTGTGTGCCGGGTCGTGGTTGATCGCGTCGGTGTGCATGGATCGAACAATGCATAATTCATCCGCGCTCTTACTCAAGTGCGGCCACAGCGAGCTCATCTCCTGTCCCGACTGGCCGTGCTTTTGAAACGCATACTGGGGTGCGAAACATTTTAGTTTTTGTCCCTGGAGCTGGGCGATCTGCTGACCTTTAGTAAACGACTCGGGCATCGCTTGCCCGTCGAGCTGCCCCAGTTTGGGTTTGTAGTCAAAGGTATCCAAGTGGCTCATGCCGCCGGCCATGTATAGCCAGATGACGCGTTTGGCCTGAGCGGGAAAGTGCAGAGGATGGATCACACCGGCCGAGCCCAATTGGTTTGCAGGAGCCAGTGCAGTCTCTGCAGAAAATGCCTGCGGGCCAGCCATTAAGCTGCCCAGTGCCATCGAGCCGAGGCTGATTCCGGCGCGCTCTAAAAAAGTCCGTCGGGCAATATGAGCTGGCAACATGGTTGGATTCCTTGTGACGCAGGGTGTTTCGCATCGTGCGGGAAATAAGTGTCGGATAGTCGCCGAACCGCTCCGCCGGTTCGCTGTATTACTGATAGTCGCCGAACCGCTCCGCCGGTTCGCTGTATTATTCCCGATCGACGGAGCGATCGTGCGACAATGGCGATCGACGGAGCGATCGTGCGACAATGGCGATCGACGGAGCGATCGTGGGACAATGGCCTCTCTATCGACGGAGCGATCGTGCGACAATGACCTCCCGATCGACGGAGCGATCGTGCGACAAAAATTTCCAGCACGATGTTTAATTGCGAGTAATCGTTTCGTGCAAGTTGAGCAGCGTGCGAGCGACGTTGGTCCAGGCCGCGAGCTCCGTGACATTCAGTGGTGCGCCATCGAGCTGATCGGGGAGTGGCAGTTCGCCGACGTCGAGCAGTTGTTGGGCGGTGTCGGGCAGAGCGGCAAATTCAGCGCGGTGTTTTTCAAGCAGAGCGTTTAAGACGGGCAGCTCGGCAGGTCGCGGCGAGCGAGCTAGCACCGTGTGCAGCATCCACTCGATGCGGGCTGGATCGTCGTCCGCGGCGATCAATGTGCGCAGAGCGAGCGCTCTGGCGGCCTCCACATAGCTGGGGTCATTGAGCAAAACCAGGGCTTGCAGCGGCGTGTTGGAACGCGGCCGGTCGGCCGTGCACTCCTCGCGGCTGGGGGCATCAAATGCCAACAGCGATGGATGCAAGTATTGCCGCTGCCAGTGCGTGTATAGGCCGCGGCGATATAGAGCTTGGCCATGATCGCTGTGCCACTCGCGCGGTGGAAAATTCAAGTACGCCCAGTATCCGGCGGGTTGATAGGGCTTCACGCTTTGGCCTCCCACACTGTCGACCAACAGCCCACCACTGGCCAACAGTGTGTCGCGGACTACCTCTGCATCCACTCGCCAGCGGCCCTGATGCGACAGCAGCCGGTTGTAGGGATCGGCCGCCTGAATCTCTGGTGAAGCCAATGAGGCCTGTCGATAGGCTTGGGACATCACAATCAACTTGACGATATGCTTCACGTCCCAGCCCGAGCTGCGGAATTCGTCGGCTAACCAATCCAGCAGCAGTGGATGGCTGGGCCACTCGCCCTGCGCACCTAGGTCGTCCAGCTTGGCGGACAGGCCACTACCGAAGAACTGCTTCCACAGTCGGTTGACGGTGACGCGGGCGGTCAGCGGATTCTCCGGCGACACGACCCAGCGAGCTAGATCCATGCGGTTCAAGCGGCGTTCGGCTGCATCTGTCGTTGTCGCTGTTGTTGTCGCTGCATCTGGATCTGCAACTGGATCTGCATCTGCATCCGATTCGCTGCTCGCCTCGGCCGCAGCGTTCACAGCGGAACCGGCCAGCGCCGCGGCAATGCCGGGATAGACCTGCGGCCCGCTGTCATCCATCCAATTGCCGCGCGCCAGCACGCGGACCACGCGCGGTTCAACCGTCTGCGTGACGAGCATGGTCGGGATGGTCTGCGCGAATTGCTCACGCGACGCTTCCAATTGCTTGAGCTGTTCGCGGGCCGGAGCCAGCGCGGGGGCGATCGAGCGGTAGTACTCAGCTAGTTGTTCCGCTTGCTCGGCGGTACGTTGATCAGCGGCGAGTTTGAGAAATGGGGCCAGTTCCGTGGGCAGCAGTTGCTGTGCATTGACAGGCAGTGGAGCGCTGGTGGCTTGGATCCCGAAATGTCCCAGCGTATGCCGCGGGTTATCGAGCTGCTGTTTCAATACGATGCGTAGACGGTGAGAGGCTCCCGCGTTTTCAGTCGCAACCAGTTCGGAGCCGGGCGCGAGCTCAAACACGGCTGAGTTCGCCTGGCCGACTTGCTCCATGATAGCCCAGCCCCAGGTTGCGCCGCGAGTATCGCCGTCGATGGCCGAGGCCGCGCTCCATCTCTTGTCGGGATGCTTACCTGCGGCCCCGGTTTGTTCGTAGGTTGCAGAGGCATTTTGCAAAGCGATTGGCTGTACACTGTCGCCTTCGACCAAGCTCATTTCGAATTCCGACAAAACAAAATTGCCGTTGCCCGCGCGGCCTGGTCCGTTGTGCGGCAACGATTCGTGTGGCAGTGCGTCGATGCGTATGGCTGTGATGCCCTGTGGCCAAGTGTCGAAGGTGAGCGTGTATGTGTCGTTGGCCGGAGATTCGCCGCTGGCCAAGATCGATCCGTCGGCTAGCTGTGTGAGCGTCGAGCCGGCTGTGGTCTGCATATGCGCCGGCGTGAGCGGCTGCCAGGTTGCTGTCTGCTCTGCCTCCCAAGCGACCTGCTCGGCAGGCAACTCAGGGGTGGTTCGGTGGAGTACGTCTCGCTGCGCAGCGATGTCGGCATCGAGCTGATCCAGGTGCTGTTGCTGCGATGCGTTGGGGACTGAGATTTTAGGCCCCCAGTCGATGCCACTGTACAGCCCACGCTCTTCAATATCGGCGAAGAAGGCAGCGAACTGATAGAACTCTTTAGCCGAGAATGGGTCGTATTTGTGATCGTGGCATTCGCAGCATCCGAGCGTTACGCCCAACCAAGTTCCGCCCAAGTTCCGTACGCGCTCGGCCATGTATTTCGCCAGGTACTCTTTGGGCTGCACGCCCCCTTCGGCACTCATCATGCCTAAGCGGTTATAACCGGCTGCGATCATTTGTTCACTCGTAGGAGCGGGCAATAGATCGCCCGCCAATTGCTCGATAGTGAACTGATCGAAGGGCATGTTGTCGTTGAAGGCCGCGATGACGTAGTCGCGAAACGGGGAAACGCTGACGGGCTGATCTCCGTGATATCCGACGCTGTCGGCATAGCGCACTAGATCCAGCCACCACATGGCCATGCGTTCGCCGAAATGAGCAGAAGCCAGGAGCTCGTCGACCAGTTGCTCATAGGCCAACGGGTCATTGGACTGCGCGAATCGTTCGACCGCTGCGGCTGAGGCTGGCAGTCCCAGCAAGTCAAAATGCAGGCGTCGGGCCAGCGTCCGGCGATCGGCTGTGGGCGAGAGAGTTAGACCATGATTGATAAGTTGAGCAGTGACAAATGCGTCAACAGGATTAGCAGGCGTTGTCCCAACAGCGTGCGGTTGCGGGCTGAGGCGAGGTAGAAGCGGACGACGGATGGGTTGGAACGACCAGTGCCCCTGCCAAGGTGCTCCCTGTGCCACCCACTGCTGCAAGATGTCGATTTGCTCGGGCGACAGATCCTTTCCGAATTCTGCCGGTGGCATCCGCTCGTCGACGTCATCGCTAGTGATGCGTTGGACTAAGGGACTAGCGGCCGCGTCGCCGCGGACTACCGGTGCGGCATCGCTGGCGAACAAGCCATGTTCGGTGTCCAGCCGCATATCGGCTTCACGCGTGGCTGGATCGGGTCCGTGGCAAGCGAAACAGTGGTCCGAGAGAATCGGACGGATGTCGCGATTGAATTCTAACGGGCGGGGTTGTGCTGACCAGCACAGCGTTGCATTCAAACAGAAACAAATACAAGCGACTCGGCACAGTGTCGGCATCGTAGGTGGGTTTCGGCAGAGGCAGGAAAGTTCCGAAGGCAGACTCTCAGGCTAAGTTCCAGCTCTCGCGCTGGCTGAGCGCACGTGTGAGCTTAACAAGTGTGTGGCTGCGGAATCTCCCGAGAACGGTTGATTCAAAATTCGATTCAGGCGTTGATCTATTGTAACAACACTAGTTGCCGGTATTGTGCAATGGATGTTAGGGCAAGCTAGCCCCTCACCCCCAGCCCCTCTCCCCGAGTACAGGGCGAGGGGAGCTAAAGACATGCGGTAATTGCATTTTGGAAATAGAACTACTGCGCAGCCTGCTCCTGCTGGGCCATGAACTCCAAGGCTTTATCGCTGATGTCCTTGCGGCACCAGGAGCCCGACCAACGCACCTTCTGCACGGCTTTGTAGGCGTTGAGTTTGGCAAGCGAGATTGAATCGCCCAGCGCGGTGACGCCGAGCACGCGGCCGCCATCGGTGAGCACGGTCTCGCCTTCGAGTCGAGTTCCGGCGTGAAAAACTTTCACGTCGGGCATCTCGTCGGCCGCATCGATGCCGATGATGGGTTGTCCTACGCTGTAGTCACCCGGATAGCCCTGGCTGGCCATGACTACGCAGATCGCCGGCCGCGGATCCCACACGGGCATTGGAATTTGATCGAGCGTCTGGTCCACGACCGCTTCTAGGATGTCCACCAGGTCGCTCTTTAGCCGCATCAGCAGCGGCTGAATTTCCGGGTCGCCGAAGCGGCAGTTGAACTCGAGGACCTTGGGACCCGCTTGCGGGGTGAGCATCAGGCCGGCGTAGAGTACGCCGCGAAACGGTTTGCGATTGCGTTTCATAGTGTGGATGGTGGGGACCAGCACATGTTCCTCGATCCAGGCCATGAGTGCATCGTCGACCATAGGGGTTGGGCAATAAGCGCCCATGCCGCCAGTATTGGGGCCCGTGTCGCCGTCGAAGGCTGGCTTGTGGTCTTGCGCAGGGGGTAGCGGCAGGATGGTGCGGCCATCGGTAATGGCAAGCACACTAGCCTCCTGACCATCCAGTCGCTCTTCGATGATCATCTGCGCGCCGGCTGCGCCGAATTCCTTGTTGCGCGAGATGCGGTCGATAGCGTCCAGCGCATCGTTGCGTCGCTTGCAGACGATGACGCCCTTACCGGCGGCCAAGCCATCGGCTTTAACGACCACCGGGCAGCGATCGCGTTCGCCGGGAAAGCGGCCTTTGATGAATCGCATGGCATCATCCGGCTCGCGAAAGACTTGGAAGTCGGCTGTCGGCACATCGGCTTGTCGCAGCAGGTTCTTGCAAAAGGCTTTGCTGCTCTCCAATTGTGCGGCAGCTTGGCTCGGCCCAAAGATCCGCAGCTTCTCGGATTCGAAGGCGTCGACGACTCCAAAGGACAACGGAACTTCCGGGCCGACTACCGTCAGATCGATCTTTTCGGCCTTGGCGAATTTGACCAATCCGGCGATGTCCTCAGCGGCGATGGGTACGTTGACGGCCTCGCGAGCTGTCCCGGCGTTGCCCGGAGCCACGAAGATGTCCTTGACCCTGGGGCTTTGTTTGATTTTCCAAGCCAGCGCATGCTCGCGACCGCCATTGCCTATAATCAGTATCTTCATTGCCACGTTGCTCTGCGGGACTAGGGGGATTGCGGATTCTTCGACGCCCGCGATTGTAGATGCAATGCACAGAATCCGAAACCACTAAATGCCGCGACGTGCCTGCCAGGCCGCTAGTGTAAAACGCTGGTCCCAAGCGTGTGTGTTCATGTAGAACGTTTGTCCCAAGCGTTTTGCAAAAATCGAACTATGCCCAGGATAGGAGCAGAGATGCGAAAAGTAAAAAACGGGGGTGGCTGGGCCGCAATTGGTTACACCTTTAAGAAGGCTCGCGAGGCGGGGGGCACGTGGAAGCTGTTTAAGGCTCTGCGCAGCAAAAACGCTTGCAAGACGTGCGCGCTGGGCATGGGTGGGCAAAAAGGGGGGATGGTCAACGAGCGCGGGTCGTTCCCCGAGGTGTGCAAGAAGTCGATCCAGGCCATGACCTCCGACATGCAGCCGGCCATCACGGCCGACTTCTGGTCGCGACACAGTGTGGCGGAGTTGCAGCAGTGGTCCCCCAGGCAATTGGAAACCTCAGGCCGTTTGATTCAGCCCGTGCTGTACTCGCGCGGGGCCAAGCACTTTAAGACCATCCCCTGGAGCGAAGCTTTTGAGCGCATCGGCGCCAAATTTAAACAGCTCGAACCCGACCAGACGTTCTGGTACTTCAGTGGTCGCAGCAGCAACGAGGCCGGTTTTCTGCTGCAGTTGGCAGCTCGCCTGTACGGCACCAACAACGTCAACAACTGCAGCTTTTATTGCCACCAGGCCAGCGGCGTAGGGCTCAGTCAGTCACTGGGTACGAGCACCGCCACGGTAACACTCGACGACTTGGAGGCGAGCGATCTGGCCATGATCATCGGTGGCAATCCGGCCAGCAATCACCCGCGGCTGATGACGTCGCTGACACATCTGCGGCGTCGCGGCGGCAAGGTGATCGTGATCAATCCGGTTCGCGAATTGGGGATGGTCAAATTCCGCGTCCCCAGCGATTGGCGGAGCATGTTGTTCGGCGCCAATATCGCCACGCATTTTTATCAGCCTCACATCGGCGGAGACCTCGCACTGCTCAGCGGTGTGGCGAAGGCGGTCGTCGAACTATCGGCGCACGATACGAGTTTTTTGCAACAGTACTGCCGTGACGCCGATGGCTATGTGGACTGGCTGGCACAACTAGATTGGCACGAGCTGCAGGCCAAGAGCGGCCTTAGCCAAACCGAGATGCGCGAGATTGCGGAGCTGTACGCGCAGTCCA
Organism: uncultured Pirellulaceae bacterium; assembly: GCA_934278005.1. GTDB lineage: Bacteria > Planctomycetota > Planctomycetia > Pirellulales > Pirellulaceae > Aureliella. The sequence continues at coordinate 7,534 of CAKQWG010000025.1, forward strand.
CTTCCGCTATTTTCGGTTGGACGATGGGCATCACGCACCACGTGCACGGAGTGGAGAACGTCAACGCCATTGCTAACCTAGCCCTGCTGCGCGGCATGGTCGGCAAGCCTGGTGCGGGCATGATGCCCATTCGCGGGCACTCCAATGTGCAGGGCATTGGTTCGGTGGGCGTGACTCCGAAACTCAAGGATGCGATCTTCGATGGCTTGCAGCAGCACTTCGGCGTGAGGCTGCCCACGACAGTGGGGCTGGACACGATGGCCTGCATGGAAGCCGCTCAAGCCGGGCAAGTCAAAGCGGCGGTGTGCTTGGGAGGCAACTTGTTCGGCTCCAATCCCGACGCTAACTACGCTCGCGACGCACTAAACAAATTGGAGATGTTGGTCACGCTCAGTACTACGTTGAACACTGGTCATGTCCATGCGCTGGCCGACCAGACGCTGATTTTGCCCGTGCTGGCGCGCGATGAAGAGTCGCAGCCGACCACGCAAGAATCGATGTTCAACTATGTGCGGATGAGCGACGGTGGACCAGCTCGGCTGCCCGGTCCACGCAGCGAAATTCAAGTCATCGCTGAACTGGGGCGGCGCTTGGTAGGCGACTCCGACGTGTTGCAGTGGGCGGAGATGGAGCAGGGGAGCACCATTCGACACTGGATCTCCAAGGTGGTGCCCGGTTACGCGGCGATCGACCAGATCGACAAGACCAAGCAGGAGTTTTTGATCGAGGGACGCGCTTACCACACTCCGCGTTTCAATACTGTCGATGGCAAAGCCGTTCTGCGCCAGTACGCGCTGCCCGAACTGGTTGGCGGTCAAGAAAATCAGTTGCGGCTGATGACGGTCCGCAGCGAGGGTCAGTTCAACACGGTGGTCTACGAGGAGCAGGATCTGTATCGCGGGCAGGAACGCCGCGATTTAGTGTTGATGCATCCCGACGATATTCAGCGGTTGGGCTTACAGCCCGACCAAGCCGTAACTGTGCGCAGCGAAGTGGGGCAGCTCTCGGGCTATCTGGCTCGCGCCTACGATGCGATCAAGCCGGGCAATGCGCTGATGTATTATCCCGAAGCCAATGTGCTCGTCCCTCGCACACTCGACCCGCAGTCCCGTACACCGGCCTTCAAAGCCGTCGTCGTCACCGTCGTGCCGGCGTAAAGTGTGGCCCGACGCTCCGCGTCGGTCTCCCCTCCACCCACTTTCATCCAGCATTCCCAGTGTGGCCCAGTGTGGCCCAGTGTGGCCCAGTGTGGCCCGACGCTCCGCGTCGGTCTCCTCCCTCTCCTCCCTCTCCTCCCTCTCCTCCCTCTCCTCCAGCATTCTCTCAGTGAGGCCCGACGCTCCGCGTCGGTCTCCCCCCTCACTTAACCTCTCACTTAACCCCTCACCTAACACTCACCTAACACTCACCTACTATCGTTTTTCCTTAGCTTGCTCAGCTTTATCATCTTCAAGCTTGCCGCGCGGATCATCCTTTTCGTCCTTGTCAAGCTTGGCGCGCGGGTTGTTGCGTTGATTGCGGGCCAGCGCCTTGGGGTCGATGGCTCCGAGCGGCTTGGCGCCAGTGACATGGATCGACTCGGCCTGCATGATTCCGTTGGGCAGCTTGAGTGCGTTAACGATGACTTCGTCTCCGGGCTGGCAGTAGGAGGGATCACCCGCCGATACCGTCACGGTGACCTCCGGCGCGGCTTGGAAAATCAGCGGCTGATTGCCAGCTAGAACTTGCATGCGATCGCCCTGAATGGCGCGCACCACGCCGACGATTTGATAGCGCTTGACCGCCGAAGCTAGGTTGTTAGGCGTCTGCCGGGCGGCCGCTCGATTGTTTGCAGGATTGTTTGCGGGCTGCCTAGTCGTCGCTGGCGGCGTGTTGGCCGGGGCGGCTTTGGGATTGCGCTGGTTGGCCGCTGCTTCAGCCGCGTCGTCCTCCTCGACTGGGTAGATGCCAGGAGTTTGGCTTTGACGCACTGCCAGCGATAGCCTCTGGCCGCGCAGCGGGCGGAATATTTCCAGTTCGGCTAAGGGAGCTTGCGGAGTGCCGGATGGGTCCAGTTCGGCGATGAAGCGGACCAGCAGTCCAGGCGCAAGCACACTGGGCTCGGCCGTGCCCACGTATTGGAAAATCGTGTTATCACCTATAACCACGACGCTGGGTGTCTCGTCCTCACCTACTAACTTGAGCTGATTGCCCAGGATGGCTTCGAGCTTGCCAGTCAGCTTGGCGATCTCCAGGCCACCCGCGGGTTCGTCGTCCTGAGCCAAAGCGGACGACGCGGTGAGGCTGGTGAGCATCCAGCCAAATAGAGTTAGCAGCGCTAGCGTTGTCAGTTTTCGTATCAACATTACAGCGGCTCCATGTCTTAAGATAGTTTTGTTGGGGATGTACCTGAGCAAGCTCGTGCTAGGGTCCGTTCTATCGCACTTATTTTTGCCTGACACTTATTCTTGTGCCCGAGCAGCGGTGCGCTGGCTGATTACGTTGCAGCCCGGGGCGTTGCCCACGCGGTCCAACGAGCTTACCCTGGGGCTGCCGTTTTCACTGGACTTTCATTCAGCGAATAACTGAGCGAACATTACGTAATCCAGCGAACATACGTCTGAGATTATACTCACTCAAATACCCTATTTCGAACACATGAGCCTTAAATGAGCGTCTCTCAATCGCCGATTACGGTTCGATCGCTGCAAAAAATGAAGCAGCAGTCGCAACGCATTTCCATGCTTACTGCCTACGATTTCACCATGGCGCGGTGGCTGGATGAAGCCGGCGTGGACGTGCTGCTGGTGGGAGATAGCCTGGGAATGGTGGTCCAAGGCCATGCAACTACCATTCCTGTAACCTTGGCCCAGATGATTTATCACGCGCAGTTGGTCGTGCGCGGCACGCAACGGGCGATGGTCGTCGTCGATCTGCCCTTTCCGCACGGGCAGTTGGGAGTCAATAAAACTCTGCGAGTCGCAGCCAAAGTTATGAAGAAAACGGGTTGCCAAGCGGTTAAGCTCGAAGGTGGCGCGGAGCAGGCCGAGACGATCGCCGCGCTGGTAAGCGCTGGGATCCCCGTGATGGCTCACGTGGGGCTGCGGCCGCAAAGCGTGCATGCGCTGGGGGGCTACCGCGTGCAGCGCGACGGCGATCGACTGCGCCGCGATGCCCAGGCCGCCCAGTCGGCCGGCGCGTTCAGCGTGCTCATGGAATGCGTCCCCCGCGAATTGGCCAAGGCTATGACGGAAGAACTGACCGTGCCTACGATCGGCATCGGCGCAGGACCGGATTGCGATGGTCAAGTTCTGGTGACCCACGACCTGCTGGGTTTAACTTCTGGCCGCGTGCCTAAGTTTGTGCGTCAGACCGCGCAGTTGGGCCAGCAGATGCGGCAGGCGGTCGAGGACTATAATCAAGCGGTGCGCGAGGGTTCGTTCCCCAGCCAGGCTGAGTCGTTTGAGGTTTGATGGCAGCCGTTTCCAATGATCCGTTTTATTAGCCGTTTTGGCGTTAGCCACGGTTGTTGTTAGCCGTTTTGGAGTTAGCCACGGTTGTCGAATACATCGCCGAAATCGAGTGCGATCTGCCTGCTGCGCCGGACGAACTTGCATTCACAGGCTTTCCAACGGCATGAGATCGTCGACGGTGGATTGATTGAGGAGAGAGTCGGGCCGTGCCGTCGCCTGCGCAGGCCGCGACAATCGATTTGGTGGAGCGAAGCGGTGCAATAGAGCCTCGTGCGTTGGGCCAGTTGGCTTGTGCATCTGCGGCATGCTGCGGCTCGGCGTTAAACAACTCGCTGCGCGTTGATTGAGTAGGCGAGTGCAAATGGGGAGCGTGGGAACAGCTCCGCCAAAAACCAGGCGCATTAAGCAGATCGTAACCGTTCACGGGCTAAGACCGAATAGTGCGTTAGTTTAGCCCAATTTGCTAATGTTCGAAAATGGACACTAGGGACAAAGTTATTGATCAATAAAATGGTACTCGTACTCAATAAAATGGTACTCGTACTCAATAAATTGGTACTTGTACTCAATGAAATGGTACTCGTACTCGTACTCGTACTCGTACTCGTACTCGTACTCGTACTCGAAGCCGCTTGTCGATCGAGTACGAGTAGGAGTACGAGTACGCCGAAGGCCGTGAACGGTTACAGCAGATCGCACCCTCGAAATCCGGTTGATAACCGTGCCTAACAAAACTATTTGTAGAGAGAATCACTCATGTTCAAACGCTTCGCTTTCACAGTGGCCGCGCCGCTGCTAGCCTTAGCCATTTCACTCCCGCTCGTAGCGGCTGATGCTGACTCACGCCCCAACGTGGTGTTGATCCTGGCCGACGATTTGGGTTATTCGGATATCGGCTGCTACGGCAGCGAGATTGAAACTCCCAATCTCGATCGCTTGGCCGCCGGTGGCCTGCGTTACAACCAGTTTTCCAACACCGCGCGGTGCTGGCCGACGCGGGCTGCACTGCTCACCGGCTACTATGCGCAGCAGGTGCGTCGCGATGGATTTCCCGGCGGCTCCGGTGGTAATGCTGGAAAGCGGCCGTCCTGGGCGCCTCTATTGCCTGCGCGGCTGCACGCCTTGGGCTATCGCTCGTACCATTCGGGCAAGTGGCACATCGACGGTCAGCCGCTGGCCGCAGGCTTCGATCACTCGATGGTCCTGGGCGACCATGATCGCCATTTTTATCCACGCCAGTGGAGCAAAGATGACAAGCCACAGCCGGCGATAGCCCCGGGCAGCGATTACTACACTTCCACGGCGATCGTGGATCACGCCATCGAGTGCTTGAGCGAACATGCCCAGGCGCATGCTGAACAGCCGTTTTTTCACTATGTGGCCTTCACTGCACCACACTTCCCACTGCAGGCGCCGGCCGCGGACATCGCCAAGTATCGCGGCAAGTACGACGCTGGCTGGGACGCGACTCGCGAAGCGCGTTGGCAGCGCATGCGCGGTGAAAACCTAGTCGCTGGCGAGCTCTCCGCGCTTGAGCCGCAGATCGGCCCTCCCTACGATTTCCCCAAGGCCATGGACAAGCTGGGGAGTGGCGAAGTCAACCGCGAGCTACGGTGGAGCGAGCTGACCGAGGAACAACAGAAGTTTCAAGCGGCCAAGATGGAGGTGCACGCGGCGATGATAGACCGCATGGACCAGGAGATTGGCCGGTTGATCGCGCAGCTTGAGCAAATGCAGGTTCTGGACCAGACGCTCATCCTGTTTTTGTCGGACAACGGGGCCAGCGCCGAGATCATGGTTCGTGGCGATGGGCATGACCCGCAGGCTCCGGCGGGTTCCGGCGAGTCGTATTTGTGCCTCGGGCCGGGCTGGTCGAGTGCGGCCAATACGCCCTTTCGCCGCCACAAGACGTGGGTCCACGAAGGGGGAATTGCCACGCCACTGATCGCCCACTGGCCGCAGGGCATCGCCGCCGCCGGCGAGCTGCGACAAGCGCCCGGGCATGTGGTCGACTTGGTCCCAACGATTCTCGAGCTGGCGGGGGGAAGTTGGCCGGCAGCCGAGGCTGACCCAGCGGCTCCCCAGCCGCCAGGGCAGAGCCTAGTTGGCTCGTTCGCCCAGGATAAAAAAGATGCACCTGCCGCGCGAACGCTATGGTGGCTGCACGAAGGAAATCGCGCTTTGCGCGTGGGCGACTTGAAATTGGTAGCGGCCCAGGACGAACCGTGGGAGCTCTACGATCTGAGTCGAGACCGCAGCGAGATGCATGATCTGGCTGGTGAGCGGCCCGATACGGTGCGCCGTCTGGCCGCCGAGTGGGAGCGATTGTCCGCCGAGTACCAGCGGCAATCGCTCAAGTAGGCCAAGGTGGCGCGGCGACATACGCTCAGGGCTGCGCCTTACAGCGGAATGGCTTCTTTGGTTTTCGTGTTCTTCGGCATTTGAGGGACGTAGTCGGTTTTGATGTCGTAGTTAAAGACATTGTTTTTACCGGCGACAACTTCGAATTCGATCGTGCTGTTCTTGTTGAATTCGGGTGGTACTACCTCCACGGGGACTTCGCTGCCAAACACGCTCGTGTTATCGGCGGGCTTACCAGTTGATTTGTCAAAGTCGATGCTGGACGAGATGCGCACGATGTACTTGCCCGGCTTGACTCCGTCAGCACCTGTGAGTGCGTACTTGCCATTGCTGATCTGACCCATGCCGCCTGCGTCGCTTCCCTCTTCTACTGGAGAAAACACGATCCCTGCCATTCCCGTAAGCGGTGCGCCGTTGAGGGTGATGGTGCCACTGACGTTTTCACGTCCATCTGGATTTTTGGGTTTGGAACACCCATTGAGCAGCAGGGGAGACAGCGCAGCTAGCGCGATCAAAGCGAAGCGAAATTTTAGAGTTGTCTGAGTTGATGTGAACGTCATCCGGCAACCAGTTTCAGTAGGGTATTTAGTGTTAAGAATGAAATGTGCTCGCCTCTAAGAGAGGCGAGCACATTTGCTTTTGTTAAGGCCGGTGCGTCGACGCTGTGCAAACGCACCAGGCTAGGCTCAAGCTAGAAAACGCTAGGCCTATTGCTCCATGGAAACAACTTCGCTGCCATGGGAAGTGCCGATTGCGCGCCAGATTTGGCGATTGATGCTTTGGCTGACAAACGTAACGCTGCCATCTCCGCGGACCATATTGACCCCACCGGTGTGCAAGCTGCGAGCTGAAATGCGCACAGCGTAGCCCGACGGAGCGTTTTCTGCGATACACGGAGCGGTAGGTGTATTTTGGCAGTAATTAGCCGACATCATTTCATCGGGATTGCTGGTGTTGGGTTCGAAGTATGTTGAGAAAAACGCATTCTCTCCCCGAACACTACCGCGGAAGTCACTGTAAAGTGTGTGCGGCGTAGCTCCATCCCCGGTCTGAATCACTTCCGAGAACATGGCTGTATTGGAAAGACCGTCGGTGCATGAGCCCAGGGTCTCCCCCTTCATCTTGGAAAACTCTAGGGCGATGTCTGCCGCCGTGCCGACCATGGGGCCGATCCCATTGCCAAACAGGCCGCCTTGTTCAAGCACCATATCAGCTGGATTCCCGCCACCGAGGCGCTTCAGCCCGTAGTAGTTCGATACGCGCCAACGAGTTCCACCTGCGATTACAGTGCCCGTTTTTGTCGCCGCGTCGCCGATCGCAGTTTGGCCCAGGCAAGCGACATAGTTGAACTTTGGCCATCGATTTGCGCTTACGCGAAATACGTTCTCCGGGCTGCTAGGACATTTGTAACTAGGAACTCCGCCACCTTCTCCGCCCCAGGCCACGATATTTTGACGACGATCATAACGCCCGCCTTGGGATCCGTCGGCTGAGTCGTAGACAAAACCATCCGGCCCGGATGTCGCGCCAAACGCTGCATAGCCGACGCTCATGCGATTGTATCGATTGGTTTGCTCGATATAGGGCAAAATGAAAGTGTGCCAAGTCATGAAGTTGTAGTCGCGACAGCCCGGCGGCAGCGATCCGCGGCTGGTGTCTGCGAAATTGTGCGCTCCTAGCCCGAGTTGCTTCAGGTTATTGCTGCACTGCATGCGTCGGGCCGCCTCGCGCGCCGCTTGAACTGCTGGCAGCAGCAGTCCTACCAGAATCCCAATGATGGCGATAACCACCAGTAGTTCCACCAACGTGAACCCGCGTAAACGCTGTCCGCGTAACATCATCTCGATCTCCCAAATTTAAAAAAGCAGAAAGTCCGATGCCTGCGTAAGAACGCATTCATCGAGAAAAATTGGCTACAAATTCCAACTACACGCCCCGCATACTCACTAGCCATGCAGCAATCCAAAAAGATGCTTCATTGGGCGTCCCCGACAGGAAAGGAGTGGCAATTTCAAGCCACGTTAGAGAAAAAGTACTACTCGGCGAAAGTGGATAAACGCAACCATGGTAGCGCTGCTGGCGGGGGGGATGTATGCAGCTTACGAGCTAGCCAAGCGTTATTGTAAATCGAGGTATTTTTTTATTCAAGAGTTTGGATGTTGTCTGCTCGGCAAATCTCGGGCTACTCCCCCGCTTTATCGGCGTACCCAACGTTTGAGACGTCAATTTATTGACCACGATTGCGTCATAGTCGCCCGACCGCTCCGCCGGTCGGAGTCATAGTCGCCCGACCGCTCCGCCGGTCGGTATCATAGTCGCCCGACCGCTCCGCCGGTCGGAGTCATAGTCGCCCGACCGCTCCGCCGGTCGGGATCATAGTCGCCCGACCGCTCCGCCGGTCGGTTGGCCCGTGCGAACCGACGGAGCGGTTCGGCGACTATCGGTACTGACTATGCGAACCGGCGGACATTGTTGGTCTGTTTCCTTGGGATCAATTTCGCAGCTGTGTCTGGCGGTCCAAAGTCTGGCGACTTTAGCTACGGGTGGCGGTCCAAAGTCTGGCGACTTTAGCTACGGGAGGCGGTCCAAAGTCTGGCGACTTTAGCTACGGGAGGCGGTCCAAAGTCTGGCGACTTTAGCTACGGGAGCGGTCGGGCGACTATCGGTAATCTGCTTATGACAGCGCCAGCGAGCCGGTGCTGTCGCCAAGTTGCGGAATGTCGACGCCGACCGTTTCAAGCATGCTCAAGAACAAGTTGTTAAGAGGCGTCTCGGTGGGATATTTGATGTGGCTGCCCGGCGTAAAGCGGCCTCCCCCGCGCCCGGCCAAAAGAATTGGCAAATCGTGGTGATCGTGGCGATTGCCGTCGCGAATGGCCCCACCGTAGACTACCAAACAGTTGTCGAGCAAGCTACCTTCGCCCTCAGGGGTGTCTTTCAAGCCCTTCACAAAGTAGGCAAACTGCTCGACAAAAAACTTGTCGATGGCTGCGATCTTGCGCATCTTCTCGGCGTCGTTTTGGTGGTGCGACAGCGAATGGTGTCCGTCATTGACGCCGATCATGGGATACGACTTGTTGCTCCCTTCATTGCCGAGCATGAAGGTGCTAATGCGCGTGGTGTCCGTTTTGAAGGCCAGCAGCATGATGTCGTACATCAGACGAATGTGCTCGCCGATGTCCTCGGGTTTTTCATCCGCCGGGCGTTGGTCAGAAACGTCAAAGGGCAGCGGCTCCGTCATGCGGTCGATGCGCTGCTCGACGTCGCGCACGCTGGTGAAATATTCGTCCAGCTTTTGACGGTCACGATGCCCCAGCCGCTGAGTGAGCTGCCGTGCGTCCTCGGCGACTAGGTCTAGAATCGATCGTCGAAAGAGCAGGTCTTTGGCTTCGGGAGTGGCTTCCGCCGTTCCACTGCCGAACAAACGCTCGAAAGCTAGGCGTGGGTTGATCTCTTTGGCTACCGGTTGTGTGGCAGTCTTCCAGGCGATGTTGTTGGAGTAGGCACAGGCATAGCCGCTATCGCAGGAGCCCGCGGCACTCCCCTTCTCGGTGCCCAGTTCAATTGAGGGCAAGCGTGTGGCGCGGCCGTAATGTTCGGCGGCAATCTGGTCGGCGCTGGTACCCACGCGCATGTTAGCACCGCTGGTCTTGAGCGGATGGGCGCCGGTGAGGAAGGCAGCCGAGCTGCGCGCGTGATCCCCGGGGCCATCGCCCAGCGAACGCGCGTTGACCTGGGCCAAGCCGCTGAGGACCGAGAAGTCGCCTTTCAGCTCGCGCAGCGGCTCCAGCGAAGCTTTCATGTCCCAATCGCTGCCGACCTTCTCGGGCTCCCAATGCTCTGGATTGGTGCCGTTGGGGAAGAACACCCAAGCCAGTCGCACCGGATGCGGATTGGCTTGACCATCCTTGCCTAGCGCGCTGCGGGGCGCCATTAAGTCGAGCATCGGCAGGCCCAGTGAGGCGGTGGCACCACGCAATACGGTGCGGCGTGAAATGGGCTGCAGGCAAATTCTCTTAGCGCTCATGGCTATTTACTCCCGAGGTTTTGGAGGGCTTCGGCGGGGGGCTGACGAGCGACCGTGTCGGTGATCGCGCGCCGCTGATAAAACGGCTGGCTGGTAATAATGGCTTGCACAAAGGATGACAAGCGATAGTCGTTCTCCTGGGCTACTGAGACAATCGTGTCCACCGCACAGTTGTCATAAGGTTCTAAACCCCGCCCAAGGGCATAAGTTAGCATTTTCTTAGCAAAATTGCGCATTATCTCCGGCTGGCGAGATTGTAGGAGCTCGATCAATTCGGCTGAATTGGCGAAACTGCGGCCGTCCGGTAGCACGCCGGAGGGGTCGATCGGATGCTTGCCATCCTTCTCACGCCACTGGCCAATGGCATCGAAGTTCTCGAAGCCTAGTCCGAGTGGATCCATGACGCGGTGGCAACTGGCGCAGCTCGGGTTGCTGCGGTGCAGCTCCAGAGCCTCGCGCAGCGATAGGTTTTTATTGTTTTCCTGAGTGTCCTCAAGGGCCGGCACGTTGGGAGGTGCCGGCGGAGGCGGATCGCCCAACAGGCTTTCCAGAATCCACTTGCCGCGTTTGACGGGACTGGTCGTGGTGGGATTGGAGGTGAGCGTCAGCAGGGCTGCTTGGGTGAGTATGCCTTGGCGGCCTTGGGGCAGCTCGACTCGCAGCCACACGTCTTCCTGGGCATACAGGCCGCTGCGGTCGCCGCCTTTGAGGCGATTGATGCCAGGCCCCTCGCGATAGAGCTGCTCCGGTGAGCGGCCATCGAAGTCGATGCCGTACAGCTCAGCCAAACGCGGATTGACGTAGGTGAAATCTGCGGTGAGCAGCTCGCGCAGCGAACGGTCCTCGCGGACCATGGCTTGGCAAAACAGCTCCGATTCGCGGCTCATCGCCTCGCGCAGGCGATCGTTCCACAGCGGGAAAAGTTTGCTATCCGGATCGGCGATTTTCAGATTGCCCAGTCCTAAGTACTGCGCAAAAAACTGTTTGACCAGTGAATTGCTGCGCGGGTCGGCCAGCATCCGCTTGGTCTGGGCCTGCAGCACTTGTGGGTCAGACAACTGTCCCTGACTGGCCAGGTCGAGCAGTTCGTCATCTGGGATGCTGGCCCACAAGAAGAACGACAATCGCGAGGCCAGCGCAAAGTTATCGAGTGGCTCGATGGGAGTCGGTTTCGGATGATCCCCCTCGGCTGGTTCAGCCGCCGGCTCAGCCGCGACATCGACGGCTTGCAGGTTGTCGTCCCCTTCGACGCGGAACAGGAAATGGGGCGAGACCAAGATCGACTGCAGCCCCAGGCCAATGGCTTGCTGGTAGCTCTCGCCCTGTTGGCTGGCCAGCTTGACTAAATCGACCACGCGCTGGACTTCGGCTTCTTCGACGTTGCGACGAAATGCGCGGCGCAGCAGTGGTCGAAAGATCTCCTCGGCAGCCTGTGCGACTGACTTCTCACCGGAATCTCCCTGGCTGGGAAAAGCAGTAAACAGTCGGCGGTGCGGCAAAGGTAGCGCGGGCTGGGCATCGCGAGGACCGTCGATCTCAATGAATTCGACATTGATGCGACGCTGGTAGCGTTTTTCGCTTTCGTAGGGATCCTCCACGAAGTGCAGCGTCAGTTCGTGGTCACCGGCGGAGAATTCATGTTCGACGACGTGGGTTTCCGATTTTTTCTCGACCTCGAACTGCGCGACTTGTTGGCCATCGATCAGCAACGTGACGGGAATCTTTCGCTCTTCTTGTTCGTCTTCGAATTTCAGCCGAACATTGATTTTGTAATGACCGGTAGCGAACAGGAAATGGACGCTCGCGCGCTCGCCAGCGAAAAGCGTCGGTCGGTCCTGGCGCTGTTTGCGCAACTTTTCGGGGTCTTCGACGATCAGATGCGAAACCACCAACTGGGCCGCTTGTAGGTATTTCTCAAATTGCAGCGGCGAAAGGCTCAGGACGTCCCCCTGATTATCGAAACCGTTGCCCACGCCATCGGAAGGGAAACCGGTTTCGGCAGATGGCGAAAAATCGATGCCGAACAAATCGCGCAGGGCGTTGTCGTATTCGACATTGTTCAAGCGACGCATCGTCACGCGGCCTGGGTCGCGCGGTCCATTGCAGTCCACCGCGTTGATGGTTTGGTTGATCCAGTGAGCGACTTTCTGACGGTCTTCCAAGCTGGGCAGCGGTTCGTAATCGGCGGGTGGCATGGCTCCGATTTCGATCATGCCGCGAACTTGATCCCATCGCGGGCGCTCATTGGCCAGTCGCTCGGGCGAATCGTAGCCGGCAAAATCGATGTCCGCCTCGGCTCCCTCTCCGCTGTGGCAGTCGTAGCAGTAGGTCTGCAAAAACGGCTGGAGTTCATCCTGCCAAAAGTCGGTGCTGGCTGAGTCTGGAGTGGTCGCTGCCGCCGCGTCTTCAGCTTCCGCTGTTGCAACTGGCCCTTCGGCAACTGGCCCTTCGGCGACTGGCAATTCGGCGACTGGCAATTCGGCAACTGGCCCTTCGGCGACTGGCACTTCGGTGACTGGCACTTTATCGTCGGCAGCCAGCGGAGCGATTAGAAACATCCCGCAGACAAGCCATAGACTGAGAGCTTGTGAAGCGATCCAGGTATGAAGACGGCAGCGAGTGGGCATGCGTTCTGACTGTGGCAGGAGAGGGGTGAGGGGGATCGAACCGAATCGCATATAAATTCGTGCGTCAGTTCAATGGAGGCGGTGGGTGGGAAGCGGCCGGCGGAATGCAGTTGAGAGTGTCGCGCCAGCAAATTGCTCCCATCATTGTAAGCCATAGGGCCCAGAGAAGCCAACACAGAAAGCTAGTCAATGCTGGGGGAGAGCTCGCTGGCGAGCTGCGCAGGCAAGCAGCGAAAAATGGGAGCTTTTGTCTGTTATCTATCTGCCCGATTTACCGTCGCAAAACCCGAGCTTCGCACGCAGGCTTCAAGCCTCGCACGCGAGGCCCGATCTTCCAACCAAACAGATCTTCCGACAAAAGGTCCGATAAAAGATGTGTGGCTTGCGCCTAGCTCAGTCTAGCTGGCGTGGGGAACTCCAGGGCGAACTTAGTACCGCGGCCCACTTCGCTTTGCACATTGATGCGCCCACCGTGAGCCTCGATGATCTTCCGCGCCGTCGGTAGTCCCAGGCCCGACCCGCCGTTTTTGGTCGAGTAGAACGGCTCGAACATGTGCAGGGCTGTGCTGTCGTCCATGCCGCAGCCGGTGTCGATCAGATCCAGCGCCACGCCGCGCGGTGTCGAATAGGTGTGGATTACCAGCTCCCCGCCCCCTTCCATCGCCTCGAGCGCGTTTTTGACCAAGTTGATCAGCGAGGCTTGCAGCGAATCGCTGTGCAACATCACGCTGGGGAGATCAGCGTCCAGGTAGCGAGTGACTTCAATGCCCTGCTTGTCGGCTTGGGGTTGAAACAGGCGGAGCACCGAATCGATCTGTTCGTTGAGGCTCCCGGGGGTCATTTCCAAATCGCGCATGCGGGCGAAGCGCAGGAAGTCGCGCAGCAGATTCTCCATCCGCTGGCACTGCTGGCGAATCATCTCCACCTTTCCCTCGGCTCGCCGCCGACCGGGCCATTCGCTGTCCGCGAGCTCTTCGCTGAGCAAGTCGGCATTCATGTGGATGACCGACAACGGATTTTTGATCTCATGCGCCAGCGATCCAGCCAGTTCGGCCAGTTCGTGGTATTGCCTGAGCAGTTCGCTCTCTTCCGCACCGTTCAATGTCGTCTCTCCAAGCTGTACGCCGATTTTTGAATCCTTCCATTGTAAACCGATTTTCACGTAGCCTGTCCTATACGAGATCGGATGGTGCTTTGACAACTCTGAAATGTCTGCCAAACTAAGAAACCGAATGAGACCCCACGATCCGTAACGCCTATCACGCAGGAGATGGCACATGTCGTTTTTTCAGGTCGACGCGGAACACCAGTCGCAGTTTGAGCGCGCGGGCTATGTGCTGGCCCGGCAGTTGTTCAAGTCGGCTGAGATCGAACGCCTAAGCCACTACGCGCGGGCTGACCAGGCGGTCGTGGCGCGGGCCACCTCGCGCAGCGACTCTCAAGGCGGCACTACCACGCTGTCGCTGAGCAACGACTTGGGGGACACCCTGTATGCCAGCGTGGTGCGGCAGCAGCGCGTGGCTGGCAATATGGCTCGCCTGCTGGGCGACGAAGTCTATCATTACCATCACAAAATGATGCTCAAGGAACCCTACGTCGGTGGCGCATGGGAATGGCATCAAGACTATGGCTACTGGTATGATTTCGGCTGTCTGTACCCACACATGGCCAGTTGCTTCATCGCCGTCGACCGTGCGACGCGTGAGAACGGGTGCCTGCAGATCATCCCCGGATCGCACTTGCTGGGGCGCATGAACCACATGAAAATCGGTGGCCAGACCGGTGCCGATCCCGAACGCGTGGCGGCGGTGATCGAGCGCTTGCCTGTTGAGTATGTCGAGATGGAGCCGGGCGACGGGCTGTTCTTTCATGGCAACTTGCTGCATCGCAGCGATCAGAACACGAGTCCCAATCCGCGCTGGTCGTTGATCTGCTGCTACAACACCAAAGGCAACAATCCTTACAAAGAGTCGCGGCACCCCAGCTACTCGCCGCTGGAACTGCTCAGCGACAGCGATTTTGAACGCATCGCCAGCGCGGCATGTGAGTCGTAAAACGATCACTCCTGCCCGTTTCAATGTGGCCCGACGCTCCGCCGTCGGTTTATAGCAGCGAAGCTGCGGATTTTTCTAGCTGAGAGGTATACGCCTTTTGCCGTCGGGCACACTCCGGTTGCGACCTGGACGGAGTGCGCACGACGGTCGGGGCTAACCCAAAGGCGGGAACTGGCGTAGAATTCGACTTTCGTTCGCAGGCCACCGCAGCCTTGCCGCCTGTCACTTCTGTTTTGCACTTTCGTCCTATTTCCGCGTGAACCGATGAACAAAGCTATTAAGACTGCCATTTCGCCAACCCGTGCCGAGGACTACCCAGAGTGGTATCAGCAGGTTATCAAAGGGGCTGATCTAGCAGAGAACTCGCCCGTCCGCGGTTGCATGGTTATCAAGCCCTGGGGCTACGCGCTGTGGGAGAACATGCAGCGCGTGCTGGATAAGATGTTCAAGCAGACGGGGCACCAAAACGCCTACTTCCCGCTGCTCATCCCGATGAGCTTTTTGGAGCAGGAGGCCAAGCACGTCGAGGGCTTTGCCAAAGAGTGCGCCGTGGTCACGCATCATCGACTCGAACCCGACCCAGAGACCGGCGGCCTGCGACCGGCGGGCCCGCTGGAAGAACCGCTGATCATCCGTCCGACGAGCGAGACGATTATCGGCGCGATGTATGCCAAGTGGGTCCAGTCCTATCGCGACTTGCCGATCCTGATCAATCAATGGGCCAACGTCGTCCGCTGGGAAATGCGCACGCGTCTGTTCTTGCGGACTGCCGAGTTCCTATGGCAAGAAGGGCATACGGTCCACGCAACCAAAGAGGAAGCGCTCGAAGAGACCTATAAAATGCTGGACGTCTATGCCGATTTTGCTGAGAACTACATGGCGGTCCCGGTCATCAAAGGCGAGAAGACGCCCGGCGAGCGGTTCCCCGGGGCTGACGTGACCGTCTCTATCGAAGCCATGATGCAGGACCGCAAGGCTCTGCAAGCTGGCACTAGTCACTTCCTGGGGCAGAACTTTTCGCGCGCGCAAGAGATTAAATTCCAAGATCAGAATGGCGAAGTAGCCTACGCTTGGACAACATCCTGGGGCGTCAGCACACGCTTGATCGGCGCGCTGATTATGACCCACGCCGACGATGATGGGATGGTCATGCCACCCAAGATCGCACCCTCGCACGCTGTCATATTGCCGATCTACCGCGACGATCAACAGCGCGCCGAAGTGCTCGAGTACTGCCGCAGCTTGAAGGCCGATCTAGAAAGTCTGGCCTACGCCGGCCGGGCTGTGGAGGTCGATATCGACGATCGCGATCTGCGCGGCGGTGAAAAGAAATGGTATCACGTCAAACGCGGCGTTCCGCTGCGGATCGAGGTCGGACCAAAGGACATCGCCAAGCAGGCCGTCTTCCTGGCTCGCCGCGATACGGGCGAACAGCAGAGCGTGCAGCGCGACGAATTGGTCAACAGCTTCGTCGACCGTCTAGATCAAATTCAAAACAACTTGTTGCAACGCGCACAGAAGCTGCGCGCCGACAATACCGTTGAGATCGCTAGCGAAGCCGAGTTTCGCAAGTACTTCACTCCACAAAATCTCGATGCTCCCGAAATTCACGGTGGGTTTGCAATGTGCTACTTTGCATCCGAAGCAGCAGTGCAGCCGCTGCTGGATGAACTGAAGGTTACCATTCGCTGCATTCCGCTAGACGATAATGCACAACCCGGAGTGTGCTTTGTGACTGGCCAACCGGCGGACCAGCGAGCCGTGTTTGCCAAAGCTTACTAAGGATAGTCGCCAAACCGCTCCGCCGGTTTGTATGGTCAGTTTCGATAGTCGCCAAACCGCTCCGCCGGTTTGTACGGTCAGTTCCGATAGTCGCCAAACCGCTCCGCCGGTTTGTACGGTCAGTTCCGACCGGCGGAGCGGTCGGGCGACTATGGCGCAATCGTGTCGCCGAGCTGGTCCTCAAAATGTATTGGATTGCATATGGCTCAGCCCAAACCTCCGCCGCCGACGCTGCAATTGGTAGCCATCTTCAGTCGGCATAACAGCGCACTGGACTGGGCCATCGCGCGCATCGAGCAGCAGTGGGGCAAGATCGCTTTGCTCAGTCCACGCTTCGACCACAGCGAGACAACTTATTATGCGGCCGACATGGGCAGCGGACTGATGAAGCAATTTTTGGTGATCGAAGGCATGTACGATCCGGCGAGCTTGCCCGAGTCAAAACTGCAGAGCAACGCGTGGGAAGACGAGTTGTCGCGCAGTGGCCAGTACGCGGAAGCTCGACCGCTGAATATCGATCCCGGCTACGTGACGCTGAGCAAGTTGGTGTTGGCCAGTTGCAAAGATCGCGCGCACCGCATTTACCTGGCCAATGGCATCTATGCCGAGGAGTGTTTGTATTACTTGGGCGCGGGCTGGCAGTCGCGACCGTGGACCTACCTCGACTATCAACGGTCCGACTTTCAAGCGTTCTTTGAAGAGGCTCGCGCAGCCCTTAAAACGCTGCGCCACAGTTGAAAGCTTCATGGCGAGTAACAAATTGCTAGCTGTGCAGCCCGCTAAGCTGGCGTTACACTGAGCGGGCTCTGCGACGTGGGGTAAGCATCCTGCTTGCCAATGAAATAAGTTGTCGCAAGCTAGAAGCATACGCCACACGCAAGCTAGGAAGCTTACGCCACACGCAAGCTAGAAGCTTACGCCACTTCACACACGCGAAAGTTAGCTCTTGTCTGGTTGGACTCTTACACTGCTGATTCTGGCTGCCGTCGTGCCGAGCTGGTTGGTTTCATGGATCGCTGTGGGCTGGATACGCCATGCCGCGCAAGCTCTGGGGCTGCTCGACAAACCGGGCGCACGCAAGGTGCACGCTACGCCGATTCCGCTGGGTGGTGGACTAGGGATTTGGGCGGGCGTGGTGAGCACGTTGGCTGCGGCTACGCTGGCCGTGTGGCTGTTGGACCGCAATGCGGATTGGGCCAGTCGCCTGCCGGGCTCGATGTCGCAGTATTTGCCCGGGATGCTGGATAAAGTAGCTGAGATTTGGATGATCGTAGCCTGTGGCACCGTGCTGATGATCCTGGGGCTGATCGACGATCGCCGCGGTCTGCCATGGTGGGTTCGCCTAGGAGTCGAAGTGTTGGTGGCCACGTTTTGCGTGGTCTGGTTGGGGCTGCAGTTGACCGCATTCATTCCCGTGCCGTGGCTGACCAGCGGCTTGAGCGTGCTGTGGATCGTGGCCATGATCAACGCGTTTAATATGCTCGATAATATGGATGGTTTGAGCGGCGGGGTAGCGGTCATATCAGCCAGTCTGTTGGCCTGCATGCTGTTGACCAACCCCGATCCAGCGGGAGGTCCGCCGCAGTTGTTTGTGGCCTTGATGCTGTTTCTGATCGTGGGAGCCATCCTGGGTTTCTTGGGGCACAACTGGCCGCCGGCTAAAATCTTTATGGGAGATGCGGGGAGCTACTTTATCGGCTTCTGGATCGCAGTAGCTACACTGTTAGCTACCTACGCTGGCTATCAAGGCCGCACGCCGCACGCTGTGGTGGCGCCGCTGATCGT
>CAKQWG010000026.1 GCA_934278005.1 uncultured Pirellulaceae bacterium
GGAGAGAAATCAATGAGAATGCTCAGTGGTCGTATGCACTGGCTGACGGTGGGGCTAGCTCTCCTCGTAAGTGCTCACGGATTTGCGACGAAAAAACTACACGGACAGGCTCCCCCCCGGGGAATGCCCGGCCAGATGCCACCTGGAATGCCCGGTCAAATGCCGGCCGGAATGCCCGGTCAGATGCCGCCAGGCATGGCTGGTCAGATGCCGCCGGGCATGATGGGCGGAGTCCAGCCAGCGGGTGCCATGATGGCCCCGGATCGGCCGATGAGCTTTGCGTTTGAGGGACCTCCGCCGATGGAAGTCGCTTACGCTAATGGAAATGCGCCCGCGGGCTACCCCAGTGGATGCGGCGCCTGTGGCGTCGCCAGTTGCGGAGGCAGCGGATGCGGTTATCCCGGTGGGATGGCAGGCGGAGGCGGCAATGGAATACTCGGCCGACTGGATTCTGCCGGTTGCAATCACTGCGGCGGTGGAATGTGCGGCGGTCGCGGCTGTGGTATCGGCGGCCGGATCGCCAGCGGCAATGGGCCACTGGCTCGGCTACGCGGCGGCTGTATCCGCTGCGGCGGTGCGGGCTGCGGTGCCTGTGGCGGTGCAAATGGCTGTCTATTCAGCGGAGCTCTGCTGGGACTGCTCGGACCGTTGGCTCCTTATAGCGAAGGGGGCGGAGCCAGCCAGCGTTGGTTTGACCTCTACGCCGGAACTATCGGGCTCTCGCGGACTTCCGATTTCGGTGGCTTTGTGAGCAGCCAACGCGACCCGGTAACTGGACAATTCCCACGCACGTTCGATGTCAGTTCGCAAGGTATCGCTGGGCCGGTGGTGTTGCAGACCTCCGACTTGGACCTCGACAAGATGCGTTATGGACTGGAGCTGATGGCTGCTATTCAGCTCGGGCCCGGGTCGAGCGTCGAGGCTCGCTATTTTGGACTGAACAACTGGGAGGTCAGCAAGCAAGCGGAAATTATTTCGCCGGCTCCGCCGACACTCTACTCGGTGTACAGTCTGTTCGGCACAGAGCCATTCAATGGCTTTGACGATACCGACCGCTCGTTCATTCACAATATTAGCTACAGCTCGGAACTGCATAACGGTGAAGTCAACTATCGCCGTCGCTTCAACAGCCCATTTGCCGCCGGGCAGGGCTCTTGGCTGGCCGGTATCCGCTACTTTGATCTGGACGAACAGATTAAATTCAGCGCTGTCGGCTCCTACAACAACACCTACACCTTCGACCAATTGCGTTACTTCGACCAAACCACCCAGACTCGCAACCAATTAACCGGTTTTCAGATGGGCGGCGACTACTGGCTTAGCGTAGTGCCTGGTTTGCAGTTTGGTGTCGAGAGCAAGGGTGGCATTTTCGGGAACCATGCCGAAGTGGAAACGCAGATTTTCTCTAACTCGGTACCCAGTGCACGTGAGCATATTCAGGACGGACAGACTGCCTACTTAGGTGAACTGGTCGTCTCAGCGGTCTACCGCTTGAGCTACTCTTGGTCGGTCAAGACATCGTACAACCTGCTTTACGTCGACAATGTGGCTCTAGCACCAGAGAATTTCAATACGCGTGACGTCAACAACGCAGTGGGCGGCGGTGCCTTTACGCTCGATCGGCATCCGTTCATCGAGACCGACGGTGAGGTAACCTACCAAGGTTGGTCCATCGGTGGTGAGTACCTGTGGTAGTCGGATTGTGTTCGTCTGAGGTACCCTCTCGCTAGCGGGAGGGTAGCTGGCTCACTGGCTGAGGAGAGTCTCAGGATTCACGCCTCGAGCGAAACGTGCCGACGACTTCCGCTGTAACCTCAGGACCGCTTTTGCTGCCTGAAAAAAAAACCCACCCACGACGATCATACGAAAAGAAGCCGGCGAGAATTCGTCGGCTTTTTTTCGTTTGGCCTCCCGCCGCGATTATCGCTGCGGATCTTGCCGCCGGAATGGCCGCATGCGGTCAGAACCAGGCCTGGGAGAGCGATGCCGAACGCCAGGGACATCCATTTGAAACAGCCTGGCCTATCCCAAATGCCCCAGCACATAACGCACGCTGGGCAGCGACAGGCTATTGCCCAGGAGCTTCCAAGCCGTGCGGTCGGTTAAGCCGTCGAACCGAAAGGCGTCGGTATAGCCCAGCAGTCGAGCCACCTCGCGCGGCGCGAAGCGACGGTAGCCGCTGCCACACTGCAAGTAGCTACCCGCACGCACCGTCGACTTGCCATAGCTGCTGGCAAAGCAGGCAGTGCTCGCGCTGCCACTGTCAACGCGATCGAGGGCGTGTAAATAGCGTTGCACCAGAGGTTCGGCCACTGCGTAACGAGCCGTCTGGGGATGGCCAGCGATGAGCCTGTCGTCGATCAGTTTATCGAGCCGGCAAGCCAAATTGGGCAGCGGTCGCCACTCGGGCAGGCTAGTGAGTGAAGCTAGCAAGTAATATCTCGGGCGCCGGTTAGGCCAGCCCATCTCAGTGGGGCACAACCGCCGCGAGCGACAGTGGTAGCCCAGACGGCCCAGTTGCTCAAGCAGCAGCCGATGGGCCTGGGAGCCATCAAAGCCAACGACATTCTCCAGCGCCACTTCCGCCGGACGACACTCCGCTAGCAGCGCGACCAGTCGCACCAGCGCACGACAGCGGCGGTCGGCCAGATCGCGTGCTAGCCCACGCCGTGTAAAAGGCTGGCAGGGAGGCGACATCCACCAGCAGTCCGCAGCGCAATCTAGCAAATCCGCCGATGTCAACGACTCGATCTCGGCGACTCGAAAGGGGTGCGAGAAATTCTGTTGATAGACCCGCTGTGCGTTGCAATCGATGTCGATGGCCGTCGCAATTGAGGCCTCCGGCCATGCCGCGGCCAAGCCGCCGATGCCAGCGAACAATTCCAGCACGCGGCGCGGCGGGCAAGCTAAGGCTTTGACTTGATCGTGGATAAACATCGCATTGAATACCGTCATAGGAGTAGGCGTGGCGCGCACGCAAGCATGCACCGGACGCATCGTTGCGCCGCGCGGCACCTCGTCGGCTGCGCAAGCGGCGCGCCGCGCGCGCGCTTGGTCACTGCCTGCAAAGTTTGGCGAGTTTGGCTGTCGATTGCAACGCCGCCCTCAACTGGCAACTGGCAACTGGCAACTGCCAACTGCCAACTGTGCAGCCGCGCAACCGATAAAATGCGAGCATTAGGAAGAGGGTAGCGACTGCGCAAGATTTTACTGGCCCTTTGGCTGAACTGGACTGCAGCTGGCTAACGATAGGAAGCTCTAAGCCAGCGAGGATTATAGGATGACCATCCGCTCTAGTGCGCTGGCGGATGAACAACAGAGCGGGACCGGTCGGCAGCCAAGGATGGGGGTTGATCACACATGCAGTGATCCACGGAGTTTTGCGATGGTTGCCCAGCCCCATTATTTACTTTTTTGTGACGCTCACTATTCCGACAGCCAGCCCGGCTCAGCCGGCGGTTACGCGGTCTCTGGTGGGCGTTGGCATTTCGTCCTGGAACAGCTCGACGGGTCAGAGCGACTGGAAGCAGCCGACAGCGAGCGGTCCATGAATCGCGAGCGTCTGGCGCTGCTCTCAGTGGTGCGCGGGCTTGAAGCTCTCGAACAACCGAGCCAGGTGTCGCTGGTGACCACCAGTCGTTATGTCTCGCGCGGCTTGCGATACGGACTCAGCAGCTGGCGTGAAAGCGACTACACCTGGGAGCGGTTTGGCGAGCAACGTCCGGTTCGCAATAGCGATCTGTGGCGCCGCGTCGATACCGCCCTGCAGTTTCACGGCATCAAGTGTCGCTTGATTCAAGCCGGCCCCTCCAATCCCGAGCTAACTCGAACGCAACCAGCCTGTTCCCCAACCGCCGAACTGCCAGCCAAACAGCTGCCAGCCAGAGATGTGGCAGCCGGTGAGTTTGCAGCGACAGTCAGCAGCCCTGTCTGCGACCGCCTACTGCTGGCCAAACGCTCAGCTCGTCGGCCTGCTGAACGTCCAGCTCCAAATCCTGCTGAAAGTCCAGATGCGGATAGCCATCTTCGCTTAGGTCTGGCCACTGCCGACGGCCGCCAGACCAGCCGCCAGACCAGCTCAGGGACTAATCTGCAGAGCGCTGCGGCTCCACAGCTTCGACGCGTGGCTTACTCCTCGCACAGCCGCCGCCAGTGGCAACCGGCGGAAAACCGCCAAAAACTCTGTTACCAACGCGGTATTTGGTGGAATTTAGCAGCCACCTGGATTCGCTGGTGGCGTGGGCGATTGCAAAACCGACACGCGATTTACGGCACTTAATTACCCATTAATGCCTTAATTGTCGCTGGGCACTGGCTTAGAAGGATTGCACAAGATCTGTCTAAGCTGACGCCAGGTGGCATTCAAGGTTATAACAACACTATACAAATTTTGGAGATGGATGTGCGGACACAGCTTTCATTGCAAGGCATAAGTCGCTTCGTCGAAGGTACGCTAGAGAATCCGGCCCACCTACTGGGCCCCCACCCTGTTGAGGAAGGCGATCGCAAGGCAATATCTGTGCGCGCTTTTTTGCCTGACAGCCAACAGGTTTGGCTGGTAGATAACGAGCACAACGAGGTTCGGCCAATGCGTCGCGTGCATCCTTCGGGATTCTACGAAGCGATTCGCCCCACCCACTCCCATACGTCCAATTACCGACTCCGCATTGCAACTAAGAACGGCGAAATTACCGAGATGCAAGATCCATACGCAGTCCAGCCACTTTTGACCGAGTTTGACCTGTTCCTGTTCGGCGAGGGGCGCAATTGGCAGCTCTACAATAAAATGGGCGCACACCTGCGCAGCGTGGACGGCGTGGCTGGGACCAACTTTGCCGTCTGGGCCCCGAATGCAGAGAGCGTCCAGGTAATCGGCGATTTCAACGGATGGAACGGCGCTCAGCACACCATGCGCAAGCATATTCCAGCGGGCGTATGGGAGCTGTTTGTGCCCAATGTCGGGGCTGGCGAAAAGTACAAGTACAAAATCAAGATGAAGGGTGGTCACTCGACTGAGAAGTCCGATCCGTACGGCTTCTACGCTGAACTACCACCGCGCACGGCCAGCGTCGTCACACAGCTGGACCAATTCACTTGGGACGACCAGCAGTGGATGGACCGTCGCGTCAGTACCGACCCGCTGAACCAGGCTTGCAATATTTACGAACTGCATTTGGGCAGTTGGCGGCGCGACCCGGCCGGACATCACGGCTGGATGAACTATCGCGAGATCGCCCATCAGTTGGTCGCGTACTGCAATGAGATGGGCTTTACGCACGTCGAACTGATGCCGATCAGTGAGCACCCGTATACGGGCTCGTGGGGCTATCAGACGGTCGGCTACTTTGGTGTTACCAGTCGCTATGGGACCTGCGAAGATTTCATGTATTTCGTCAACCACTGCCACCAGCATGGCATTGGCGTGATTCTTGACTGGGTTCCCGCCCACTATCCCAAGGACGGGCACGGGCTGCGGCACTTTGACGGCTCAGCACTCTATGAGCACGCCGATCCTCGCCAGGGAGAACATCCCGACTGGGGCACGATGATTTTCAATTACGGCCGCAACGAAGTCCGCAACTTTCTGGTTTCCAACGCGTTGTTCTGGCTGGACAAATACCATATCGATGGCCTCCGCGTCGACGCGGTAGCCAGCATGTTGTACTTGGACTACAGCCGCAATGCGGGTGAATGGATCCCCAACGCACATGGTGGACGAGAAAACTTGGATGCGATCCACATGCTGCGTGAGTTCAACGAACAGACCCATGCGCAGTTCCCAGGTGTAATCACCATGGCTGAGGAGTCGACTGCTTGGCCGGGCGTCAGCCGACCGACCAGCAGTGGCGGGTTGGGTTTCTCGATCAAGTGGAACATGGGCTGGATGAATGACACGCTGCGCTATATGCGGCACGATGCGATTCACCGCCAGCACCACCACGACGAACTGACCTTCAGCTTGATCTATGCCTTCACCGAAAACTTTGTCCTGCCTCTGTCGCACGATGAAGTCGTCCATGGAAAAGGTGCGTTGATCAGTCAGATGTCGGGGGACCTGTGGCAGAAGTTCGCAAACCTGCGACTGCTGTACTCCTACATGTGGACCCACCCTGGCAAAAAGCTATTGTTTATGGGGAGCGAATTTGCACAGTGGCACGAGTGGGATTACGATTCGGAGATCCAGTGGGACTTGTTGCACTGGGACACGCATCGCGGCGTGAAGTCGATGTTGGCCGATTTGAACAAGTTGGTGATCAATGAACCGGCGCTGCACGAGCTGGACTTTGACGGCGCTGGCTTCGAGTGGATCGACTGTCTGAATCGCGAAGACAGCATCATCAGCTTTATGCGCAAAGGTAAGGACCCCGATGATTTCGTTATCGTGGCCAGCAATTTCACCCCTGTCGTGCGGCAAGGCTACTTGATGGGAGCACCGAAAGCGGGCTTCTACAAGGAGATCTTTAACAGCGATTCAGCCTACTATGCTGGTAGCAATGTGGGTAACTTCCCAGGCATTGAAGCTCGGCCGCAGCCGCACCATGGGCGCCCAGCGTCGATGCTGATCAACTTGCCGCCACTAGCCACAGTGGTTCTTAAGCCCCAGTAGGGACGCAGTCGCCTGGATCAGACAACTGACGGCCCTCCAGGGAACCTATTTAAACCGATGGCTGCGCGCGGGGCGCTGCCATCGGTATTCGGCCGGTGATAGCCCCGCGGTGATCACCGGTAAATCGTTCAATGCCCTGCGGGGTAGGTATAAACCTGAGGAGCAATTCGATTTCCCCTTCCGAGAATGCAGACAGCGAGAGCCTACAAGAGAAGCAGGCAAAAACTCTACGGCGACTGATGCCGGAACTGGCGCGCGAATTCGAAGGACGCGCCGATCCGGCGGATTGGCAGGCCTACGTCCGACGTGTGCGCCACATGTTCCCGCGGTTGTTCGAACGCCTGTTCCAGCTGTACGGCAACCATTACGACTTCCACTATCATGTCGAAGCCGTCCTTAAGACAACCACAGAGATGTGGTTGCAGCGGTCGCCGGAGTTGTGCGCGCAAGATGCGCTGCGTGAAGCGGACCCACACTGGTATCAGTCACAGCGAATGCTCGGGGCGATGTGCTACGTCGATCTCTTCGGAGGAGATCTGCAGCGCATCAAAGAGAAAATTCCCTACCTGACCGAGATGCATATCACCTACCTGCACCTGATGCCGGTCTTTCGCAGCCCAGAACAGGACAACGATGGGGGCTACGCGGTCAGCAGCTATCGTGAAATTAATCCCAGCGTAGGAACCATGGAGGAGCTGGCTGAACTGGCCACCCACCTGCGCCACCACGGGATCTCGCTATGCCTGGACTTCATCTTCAACCATACCTCCGATGAGCACGAATGGGCGTTGGCGGCTCTCCGCGGCGAGAAAGAATTCCAGCGCTACTACCGCATGTATAGCGATCGCAACTTGACGCTGCAGATCGAACGCTCGCTGCCCGAAGTCTTCCCCGACGAACACCCCGGAGCGTTCACCTACAATTCCAAAATGGGTAAGTGGGTGTGGACCACGTTTCATAACTACCAATGGGATCTGAACTACGAAAACCCCGAGGTTTTCACCCGCATGTTGGCCGAGATGCTGTTCTTGGCTAATCGAGGTGTCGAGATCCTGCGGCTCGATGCGGTGGCATTTATCTGGAAGGAAATTGGCACCTCTTGTCAGAATTTGCCGCAAGCGCACTGGATCATCCAAGCCTTCAATCACGCCGTGCAAATGGCCGCACCGGCCATGGTTTTCAAGTCCGAAGCCATCGTTCACCCGGATGAAGTCAAGAAGTACATCTCGTTTGAAGAGTGCCCGCTATCGTACAATCCACAGCTGATGGCCTTGCTATGGAATTCGCTAGCCACCCGCGAAGTCAAGATGTTGAGCAACGCTATGGCGCGCGGCTTTGCCATTCCCGACGAGTGCGAGTGGGTCAACTATGTGCGCTGCCACGATGATATCGGCTGGGCGTTTTCGGACGAAGACATTGTGCACGGCGGATTCGACCCGCATCAGCACCGTCGATTCTTAACACAGTTTTACACTGGGCAGATCGAAGGTTCCTTTGCGCGTGGCCAGCCCTTTCAACTCGACCCAGTGACCGGCGATGGGCGAGTTAGCGGGACCACGGCCTCGCTGGCCGGCTTAGAAAAGGCCCTCTACGAACAGAACGAAGCGGACATCGAGTTGGCCATACGCCGCATCCTGTTGATTCACGGAATCATCGTAACTATCGGTGGCATACCGCTGCTGTACTTAGGCGATGAACTGGCTTGTGAAAACAATTACGACTATCAAGACATCCCCGAAAAGCAGGGCGACTCGCGCTGGCTTCATCGTTCCCACTTCGATTGGGAGCGATCCAAACTGCGCAATGATCGCGATACGCCCATCGGCCGCGTCTATCAGGGGCTCATGCGCCTCATTCAAATCCGCTTGCAAAACATGGCCTTTCACCGTGGTGGCACCGAGATCATCAACACGGGCAACGACCATGTGTTCGGGTTCTTTCGCAACCAAGAATCCCAAAGTGTACTGGTCCTCGGAAATTTCACTGAGCATGAACAATCTCTGTCGGCGCGACACCTGCGCCAGCTGGGACTGCGCCGCACAGTGGTTGACCAAGTCGCCGGACGGACCGTTACGGCCGCTCAGGAGATGATCCTTGAGCCCTATCAACTCATGGTCCTAGCTCGTAACGTGTAGGGCGCAACCGAGTCACAAAGTTGATGCAGAACCTTGAGAAGGCCGCTCGAAATGTCGGAAGATTAAAAGCGGCTGAAGCGATCGACGCGGTGGTAGACGGAACTCGCTTGAAGACCGTTGGATAATTCCCGATGGGAAAGTTCCCATCATCGAGATGCCCACGGAAGGCAGTTCAAGCTTGCAGTTTAAGGTTGCTGCGGCTTGGTCCATCCGATCGCGTCGCAGTGGCACACAGCTAACTTGGGTAGACTATCAAGCAGCTCTACGGATGCGGCGGTGACCCGCGTGCCGTCGAGCCACAGGATTTCCAAGCTGGGATGGCCGCGAAGTTCTTTCAAGCTCTGGTCGTCGATCGGACAGCCGGTCAAATCCAACTCGTTTAATTCGCGCAGCTCTCCGACCAACTTTAACAAGTCGCCATCGCAGTGGGTACCTTCGACGCTTAGCCGCCGCAACTTTTTTGCTTGCCGAAGCCACTGCAAATCGGCTGTGGTGGCGTTGGAAAACGAGGCATCAAACCACTCCAGGTCTACGCTCAACTTGCTCAGTTCGCTCCACGTGGCGGACTGTAGCTCGCTTCCCGCGAGCACGAGCGACGCACAGGGCAAACCAAGCTGGCAGAGCTGATTGACCTGCGCATCGGTCATGGTGAGCGCCTGTTGATAGGCGAGCTTGAGAGTCTCGTCGCTGTCGCCAAGCAGCGCACGCAGCGGCTCAAAGTCGCTGGAGCTGTGGTAGGCGCTGACCAACGCTCGGAACAACGCTTGGCGAGCTGCCGGTTGCTGCAATTGGTCCATGAACAGATGAGTCAGGCCGGTGGCTTGGGTATAGAGCAGCGCAATCTGCGGATCCTCCTTCCACTGCTCACGACCAGCCTGCGTAAATTCGTCCCAGTTCGCCCAATACCCGTCGCGCACGGCGCGGTACCGCGCAGTTTGCAAACGCGGAGCACAGAACCCGCCCAGCGTCCAGTAGGTTCCGCGATCGGTCAGCGATTCCATATACAGCGCAATGCCCTCGATCAACCAGATGCCCGCCGCGGCACCGGCTTGGCGATCGACGTCGGCGTTGGTAGCCTCAGCTAACAGTTGATGCGTCAGCTCGTGAAACAGTGTCGCCTGCCAGCTGTCACCAGCATAGAAAAAACTCTTCTGTAGCTGCGGTTCGTAATAACCAACCGAGATAGCGGCGTTCCTTTCCGACACGCCTAAGACCTGCAAGTAGTCTGCTCGATCGCGCAGTAGAATGACTTGCATTTCACGCCCTCGCTCCCAAGGAACATTCCGTCCATCGAAACGCTTGGTTAACACGCCGGGCGGTGCCCACAGCGGATAGAAAACCTGCCGCCACAGGGCATAGAACTGCTCCATGGCCTGAGCCATCTCGACGCTTTCACGGGCACCGGCGCGCGTTGTGATTAAAAAATTAGGCGTTTCAATGCGGCTGTACGAACCAGCGGGCCAACCGAAGTCCGGGTGCATCGCAGTCGCCTTGCGCAAGCGCGGTTTAACTTGAGCGGCCGAAACCAGCGTGCCCAAGATGCGCTGGGCCTGTGCGTGCTGGGCGTCTTGCCGCAGGACTTGCCACAGCAGCCCAAAGGCTTCCGCCTCATCGCCGGCGGCCGCCCGCTCGGAAGCTTGAGTGAACAACCACTGCGCATAGCCCAGCCGCGCCGAGTTAAAGTGCTTGTGCCAGCTGTCGCGGGCGCGCGTTAAGTCGTCCGCTTGTGCGGCCACCGCGGCACCCACTACTGCCGGCTTTTGAACTGCGTCAACTTTGCCGGGCGCGCTGGCCGCGCCGACAATTTGTTCGACTGGTAAGTACAGACAGTGCACTTCGCTGTGCGCTTCAGCCAGCCAAGACGCCGACAGGGCCGCTTCGCGTTCCAGGCCCAGTTCGCTGCAGATTTTTGACAACCGCAAGAGCTCAGTCTGCATCGCCGCCCGATCGAGCTCCTGCGCTTGGCCAGTGCCGCCCGTGTGCAGCCCAACTGCCCATAGCGCTAGTACTAGCAGCAGGGCAAAGACAGGTTTATTTACAACTGTTCGCTCGTGCATCGCGTGCGCTGATTTTCCGTGTGCAGTAGGAGAGTGAACCGTCGCGCGGCTAAGTAAGTAGGTTAAACTTTCAGCTTACTGCCTTAAAAGTTGATCTTAAGTCCGTTAAGCTTCTAGCTTGCCAAACAGTGGGGTAAGCTGCTAGCTTGCCAAACAGTGGGGTAAGCTGCTAGCTTGCCAAACGGGTCAATTTTCACACGCAAGCTAGCAGCTTACGCCACCTCAGCGCAAACTAGAAGCTTACGCCACCTTTACTCTCGCTGGGATACTCCATGATACATCGACGCTATGTGCTACCGAGCCTAATTGGCTGCATTCTGGGGGGCGCGTTTATGAGCAGCAGTTGCTTTGCAGCGGATGAGCCGGATGTGGCTGTTGCAGCGGCCGAGCGAGCCAACTTGCAACGCGAGCAACTGGTCGCCTGGTGCG
Source organism: uncultured Pirellulaceae bacterium (assembly GCA_934278005.1). GTDB lineage: Bacteria > Planctomycetota > Planctomycetia > Pirellulales > Pirellulaceae > Aureliella. The sequence continues at coordinate 11,229 of CAKQWG010000026.1, forward strand.
TGGTTCCCTTCGACGCCGCGCGCCGTGGACCGGAGCAGCGTGCGCAGATGTTGGCCGAGCTGGGCCTAAGGCATCTAGCCTACGATTGGCGAGAAGAGCATGTGCCCAGCTGGGATGCGGAGATCGATGCGCTGCAGCGTCAGCAAATTGAACTAACCGGGTGGTGGTGTGCCAGCTCGCTCAGCCCGCTGGAGGACGCTGGCGTGCAGCGCATCGTAGACTTTCTGCGGCGGCGCGAGGTGCGGACGCAGTTATGGCTCAGTCTACCCGATGCCGAATTGCAACAGATCGCCAGCCAGGAGCAGCGTGTCGCGCGGGCCGCACTGGCGGTACGACAGCTGGCCGAACAGGTCGCTCCGCTGGGTTGCCAAGTCGGCCTGTACAACCACGGTGGCTGGATTGGCCAGCCGGATAATCTCGTGCAGATCATGCGACACTTGGACAGGCAATCCAACGTGGGCATCGTGTACAACTTCCATCACGCGCACCATGAACTCGACGAATTCCCTCAAGCGCTCGTGGCGATGAAACCTCACTTGCTGTGCCTGAACCTCAACGGCACCAACCGCAGCGGCGGCGACGACGCTACACAGAAGATCTTGACGCTGGGCGAGGGCGAGCTCGACGCGCAGATCTTGGAGTGGATTGCCGACGCGGGATACACCGGGCCTATCGGAATCCTCGATCATCGCGAGCAGCTCGATGCGCGCGAGAGCCTGCAATTGAATTTGGACGGCCTGGATAAGCTGCTCGGCAGATGAAGCTCGGGCACCTTCGAGCACAGCCAAAGAACGCAGGGCAGGGACGGCAGATTGAGTGGTGTCTTGCCAGCCGCTCAGATCGTCTGACTGAGCGCAGCTCAGATCGCCGCCCAACCGCCGTCAGTGGGCGGTTGGGCGACCTGCAAGGTGGCGCTGTCAGGCACGACAGCGCGGGAGTTCGAATGTTAGCCAAGCGGCTGGGCTCAGCAGCCGGGGCTGACTTCGTGGACCAAACTGGGCCCAAGACTCGGGTTGGCTAGATCCTAGGCGGCGCGGCGTTGCGGCGGGGGCACTGTCGCCTGCGGGGCTGAGTGGCGTTCTGGCTGAGGGAACGCCAACGCACGACCGGCCACATCTAGATCTATCTCCAACTCACTGCGAAGTATCCGAACTCCGGGAGGTGCATTCACACCTATGCGGACTTTGTCTTTTCCAACAGCGACGATCGTCAAGACGATATCGTCACCGAAACAAATACTCTCCGACTCACGGCGCGACAAAATCAACACGGTTACATCCTCCTTGAATTTAGAACTGTTTTAAAAGTCGTCACTATCGTTTCGCTAACTGAATCAACCCAGCTCCCTTGCCGGCGATTCGTCTCTGCCCCATAGGACTTGTAGGGCCTATGCCTGATGAACCGGAACGGGGCAACTCGTAGCCCGACGTCCCAGCGAATCGTAGAAAAAGATCGATCCCTTAACCAAATCCCACACGGCGGTCAGCCGCACACTACGCGGGCCGTAAATGCAGAAGTAGAAGCCGCAGTGCTGACCCTTGCGCGTCAACTTCCGTTCGGCCATCTCAAACGCATCCTTCTCCAATTGGTTTTTTTCGCAAAGCTCTTCGCGAATAAACTCTCGCACCGCTTCGAAGTCATCGGACTTAACTTTCTGCGACACAGTCATTGTCTAGGGTGATCCCTTCACGCGATTTGTTAACTTAAGCAGAGTGGGCAACCTTTACCCCCTCGCGACAAGTCAACGTATCGGTCGCTAGCAATGGGTCCATTAACCACGAAATTTGCGAAACGCAACAACTTGCGAATCTTTCGAGAGCTGCAATCTAGGACCTGCAAAGCAAGCAGAACCGGTACTGGGCAGCCCAACTGTGGCAGTTGTTTATCACTTTCGATTAAACATCCGTAGGACGAACCTTGCGCACGTCGCGAGCGCGGTTATGGCACCCGCGCGGGCCCAGCTTGAGCAACTACAGAACTTTCTGATATGCCCGATCCAGCACCTGGACTGTGTGCAACACGGCAACTCGATCGCTGAACGGTCGCAGATGTTTTTCGATTTGAACCAAACAACCGATATTGCCCGAGACCACTGCTGATGCGCCAGTAGCCAGCACATCTCGGGCTTTGCGCTGGCCGAGATTTCCAGCGATTTCGGGCTGTTCGATGTTGTATGTCCCGGCGGAACCACAGCAGGTATCCGGGTCAGCCAGTTCGACCACTTCTAGACCGGGAATGCGAGCCAATAGCCGCCGCGGCTCTGACCTCACGCCCTGGGCATGGGCTAAATGGCAAGCATCCTGATAGACAATTCGCTTAGGTGCGCGCAGGGCATCGACGGGCAGCAGGTCTAAGCGGTCGAGGTACACGGAGATGTCCAGCGACCGCTGAGCCAGTTCACGGCCACTCTGCTCCGCCTCCGAACCGGCGAGCAGCAGGGGATATTCGTGGATGGCTGAACCACAGCCCGCGGCGGTTGTGACCAGGCAATCGACGTCGCTTGGAATCGACTCGATCAGTTTTCTAGCGAACCGCGACGCTTGGTCACCGCGACCGGTATGCCAAGCCAGAGCACCGCAGCACCCCTGACCTGCAGGGATGACGACTTCGATACCGTTGCGGCTGAGCACTCTCACGGCCGACGCGTTGATGTCGGGCGCGAGAACTTGCTGAGCGCAGCCGGCCAACAGCGCCACTCGGCCGCGTCGAGTGCCGACCGGCGGAGTTACGCTTGGCAGCGACTGCCGCGGCGGCAGATCGTCGGGAACCATCTCCAGCATCGGCCGCAATGAGGCGGGGACAAAGCGGTTGAGCGGTCGAGTCAGGCGACCCAAGCGGACGGCCCAGCGAAAGCGTTCCTTGTAGGGGAGCGTCATGCCGGCCAGCATATCGCGCAGCGACCAGGGACGCTTGCCCTGCGTTCGCACATGGTCCCGGTAAGAACTGATCAGGTCGCCGTACTGCACGCCGGATGGGCAGTGCGTGACGCAGGCTAAGCAGCCCAGGCAACGATCGATGTGCGGTTCGGCCTGCTCTATCGTCAGCGAACCCTCTAGGACCGACTTCATGAGCACGATCCGCCCACGCGGCGAATCCATCTCGCTTTCCAACTCTTGGTAGGTGGGACAGGCGGGCAGGCAAAATCCACAGTGCACGCAAGTTCCCACCGCGTCGCTCATTGCCAAGCCGCGTGGGCCAAGTCGTTCCGAATCGATATTGTGTAGCATGGAGTACTAGTTCAGCCTAAGTTGCGAAAGCGAGCGAGTGCGGGTAGCGTAGTAGAGCATAGTGTAGTTTGCACGGCACGAGGCTGTTATGCAGTTTTCCGCTAGAACTTCAAGCCTGCCAGTACACAGGATGTCCACACAGGATGTCCACGCAGGATGCCCGCAGACGGCCGGCCTGGCCCAGCACGCCTTACCAGGCTGGCCCTTGCTAAACTATAACTATATCAGCCCTCGCGGCCCGTCGCTCCCCGCTGGCCGTCCAGCCACGTTGAAAATCGCTCTCTGTATTTGCATCGCAGCTCACTTTGATCATCAATTATATCGTTCCAGCCAATCTACCCATGCCCGCCCGCACGGCAGTGCATGTCGTGCAGGCTGCGCTTAAGGTCCACCGTAGCGTGGCAGAGCAACTGCTCCATGATGGCTATGTGCGCAGTCGCGGCCGCGCGCTGACTCAGAGTCACACTCGGCTGAACGTCGGCGACGAAGTCGAAATCGACTACATGCCCCAGCCCGCCAAAGTGACTAAGGCTAAAGCCAATACCAATGCGCGCTTTGAGGTGGTCTACGATGACGAGTACCTAATCGTTGCCAACAAGCCAGCCGGTCTACTGACGGTGCCAACTCCCAAGCGCGAAGCCAATACGCTGCAGTCGCAGATTCGCAAGTGGCTCGATCGCAATCAGCCCGGCGCCACGGCGACCTGTGTTCATCGACTCGATCGCGGCGTCTCGGGCCTGCTGGTCTTTGCCAAATCGTATGAAGTGGCTGATAAACTGCGCGAACAGTTTGCTGCGCGCAAACCGGAGCGCATCTACACGGCTATCGTCCGCGGCCTAGTGCCCAGCGATCAGGGGACCTTTCGATCCTATTTGACTACGGACGAAGCCCTCAATCGCTATTCGGTCGACAATCCAGCCGACGGCGAACTGGCCATCACCCATTATCGCGTGAAGGAGCGCTGGCTGGATACGTCGCTTTTGCAGATGCAGCTTGAGACCGGACGACGGAATCAGATTCGTGTGCACTTGGCTGAAGCTGGACACCCGATCATCGGCGATCCGCGCTACCGCTCCGAACTGGCCGAACATCCACTGTGGCCGCTCAAGCGCATTGCCCTGCATGCCGAGACGCTTGGCCTGACGCATCCTGAGACGGGCGAGAGCCTGCAGTTCAGCGCCCCTTGGCCTCAAGAATTCCGCGACTTTCGTCGCCGGATGAAGAAGAAGTAGCGGGATAAGAAAATTTGGCAGCTAATGCCAAGGGGCCGGGGATCGGCGCTATAAAACGACTGTGGATCAACGACTGTGGATCAACGGCTGTGCAACTGATCGACGACGGAGCGATCAACGACAATGTGATCGGCCAAGCGATCGGGGCAAGCGACAGCTTTCAATTCAGAGAACACCATTTTAAATTACAACGAGGTGCACGAATTATGCTTGGCAAAATCCTTCGGGCGATAGTCTCGCTACAGCCTGGCTGCGGCCCGCGTATCATGCAGGCCATGGCTAACCGCCAGGCGCTGCGCGTAGTCCCAGCGCTGCGCGTAGTCCCAGCGCTGCGCGTAGTCCCAGCGCTGCGCGTAGTCCCAGCGCTGCTGCTGCTGAGCATCAGCTTGGGCACATCCACTTTCACCAGCAATTCTGCCTGTGGGCAAGCAAAGGTTTCTGACGTGACGATCGAAGAAGATCCGTTTCTATGGCTGGAAGATGTCACCGGCGAAAGGGCACTGGACTGGGTCCGCGCACGCAATGCGGAGACGCAGGAGCACTTTGACAGCGACCCTGGCTTTATCGAGCTACGCGATGACCTATTGAAAATACTCGACTCCGACGAACGCATACCGTTCGTGGCCAAACACGGCGATTACTATTATAACTTTTGGCGGGACCAAAAAAACGAGCGCGGATTGTGGCGGCGCACGACGTTGGACGAGTATCGCAAACCGACTCCCCGGTGGGAGATCTTGCTGAATTTGGACGAGCTGGCCGAAGCGGAAAACGAGAACTGGGTGTGGGACGGCGCCAGCCTGCTGCGGCCGGACTATGACCGGGCGCTGATCGACCTTTCGCGCGGCGGCGCCGATGCCTCGGTCACTCGCGAATTCGACTTATCGAAGCGCGAATTCGTAAAAGACGGATTCGAGCGGCCAGAAGCCAAGGGGGGCATGAACTGGATCGATCGCGATGAAGTGTTCGTCTATACCGATTTCGGCGCAGGTTCCATGACCAGCTCCGGCTACCCGCGGATCGCCAAGCGCTGGCAGCGCGGCACGCCGCTCGACCAAGCCACGCTAGTTTACGAAGGGCAAACCAGCGACATGTACATCGCGGCCCACCACGATGACGCGCCGGGGTTTGAACGCAACTTTGTCAGCCGATCACTGGCCTTCTACAACAATGAACTGTATGTCATAGCCGACGATGGCCAACTGACCAAGATCGACGTTCCCAACAGCGTTGAAAAGACAGTCTTCCACCAGTACTTGCTGCTCCGTCTGCGCGACCCCTGGGAAGTGGCCGGTCAAAGCTTTGCGGCTGGATCGCTGCTAGTCAGCGACTTAGATGCATTTCTCGACGGCAAGCGCGACTTTGAAGTGGTGTTTGCACCCACGGAACACTCATCGCTGGACAGTTTCGCGGCGACGCGCGACCATCTGCTGCTGAATGTACTCGAGGACGTCAAGAACCGTGTGTACGTGGTAAGCCACACCGAGGAAGGTTGGCAGCAGCAACCGCTGCGCGGCACTCCTGCGTTCGGTACGGTCAGCGTGAGTGCAGTGGATGCAGATGAATCCAACGATTACTGGATGGTCGCCAGCGACTACCTCACGCCCACTACGCTGTACCTGGGCACTGTGGGTAGCGAACCCGAGCAACTGAAGCAGTTGAGTGCTCAGTTTGACGCTAGTGGGTTGACGGTCAGCCAGCATTTTGCCACGAGCCAAGATGGCACGCAGGTGCCCTACTTCATGGTCGCCCCAGATGACCTGCCGCTGGACGGCAGCGCGCCCACACTGCTCTATGGCTACGGTGGCTTTGAGATCTCGCTGACGCCCGGATACAATCCCAGCGTCGGGCGAGCATGGTTGGAAGCCGGCCGCGTGTATGTCGTAGCCAATATCCGCGGTGGTGGTGAATATGGGCCGCGGTGGCATCAAGCGGCCCTCAAGCAGAACCGTCTGCGAGCCTACGAGGATTTCGCGGCCGTGGCTGAAGACTTAATAGCTCGCAAGGTAACCAGCCGTGAACATTTGGGAATCCAAGGGGGCTCCAACGGCGGACTGCTCGTGGGCAACATGCTGACGCACTATCCTAACCTATTCCAGGCCGTCGTTTGCCAAGTCCCACTGCTGGACATGCGGCGATACCATCTGCTGCTAGCCGGAGCTAGCTGGATGGCCGAATATGGTGATCCCGATGCGCCCGGTCAGTGGGACTTCATCCAGACCTACTCGCCTTATCAATTGGTTGCCGAAGGGACCAAGTACCCTGCCGTGCTGTTCACCACATCCACGCGAGACGATCGCGTGCATCCCGGTCATGCGCGCAAGATGATGAGCAAGCTCGAGGCACTCGGCCAAGATGTGACCTACTACGAAAACATCGAGGGAGGGCACGGTGGAGCTGCTAACAACAAGCAGCGGGCCTATATGCAAGCTCTGGCCTATTGGTTTTTGGGCGAGCGGCTTTAGCCGCATTGCAGACCGGGTTTGCCCGCTGGCCGCAGCGCTGCTAACAGTGTTGGTAACAGCGTTGGTAACAGCCCTGCTACCAGTGCTGGGATGAGTAGCAGCCCGACACGATGAACGTGGTGGATTCGCTGACGGATCCACTGCGTTAACGCGGCTGATGTTTAGGTCCCGCTGATGGCGAAGACCGTGGGAGCCAGCTCCACTGTCTCGACTTGTCCAAACAGCGTGGTGGCAGTGGCATCGTGCACCAGTAGATCGAGCATCTGCCCGGTCTGTCGCTGATTGCCATCCCAGACCACGATGCGATCGCATGGGGTGCGTCCGGTCATCTGCCGCAGCGGCCCCGATTCCTGGCGCTTGAGTGAGAGCTTGCTCGGCCCTTCCACTAACACCTGCACGCGCTGGCCGAGAAAATGTAGATTGTCTTGCAGGCAGATTTCGGTCTGCAAGTCGAGCAGCTCCACATTGCGACGCGTCTTGACTTCCAAAGGCACATCGTCGGCATACAGCTCTGCCCCACGCGTGCCCGGGCGGACTGAGTACTGGAAGATAAAGCTATTCTTGAAGCGGCAGCGGCGAACCATCTCCATCGTCTGCTCAAAGTCCTCGTCGGTTTCTCCACAGAAACCGACGATGAAATCGCTCGATACGGCCGCGCCTGGCAAGATCTCCCCGATGCGATCCATCATCTCGTAATAGTCGCCCACCGTGTAGCCGCGCTTCATGCGTTTTAACACGGCATCCGAACCCGACTGGGCAGGCACGTGCAGGTAGGGACTGCACTTGGGCAGATCGCGAACCGTTTCCAGCAGCCGCCGCGTCATATCCTTGGGATAATTCGTGACGAATTTGAGCCGCTCGATACCATCGATCTCATGAATTGCTTCGAGCAGGTCGGCCAGCTCGGTTTCTTTTCGATCCGCGTCTCGATAGCGATAGCTGTTGACGGTTTGCCCAAGCAAAACGATCTCTTTGCAGCCTTGGTCGGCCAGCTCGCGAGCTTCCGCTACGATCAATGCGGGCGGTCGCCCCTGCTCCGGACCGCGCGTCATCGGTACGATACAGTAGGTGCAAAACTTGTCGCAGCCGATCTGTATCCGAAGATAGGCTTGAAATGGCGTCGGCCGCATGGTCGGATCGCGCAGCGGGTCGAACGTCTCATGACTGCGGCGTATGTCATCCTGGCTACCATCGCGACGGCCAAGGCTGACTGCCATTTGCGGCCCCTGCCCACTGCGAATTTTCTCCAGCAATTCAGGGATGCGCTGAAGCTGACCGGGACCAACCACAAGATCGACAAATGGGGCTCGGTCAAAGACCAACTGCTGATCCTTCTGAGCCATGCAGCCCATGACCCCAATCGTTTTCTCGGGGTGGGCCAACTTGAGCAGTTTGAGCCGAGCCACCGAATTGTAGACCTTCTCTTCGGCGTGCTCGCGAACACTACAAGTGTTAAACAAAATCGTATCCGCCGCCTCTGGCCGATCGGTCAAATCGTATCCCTGGCGGCGCAGACTGGCCACTACCATTTCGCTGTCGAGCACGTTCATCTGGCAGCCCACCGTTTCGATGTACAGTTTTTTGGTGGGGGCAGGTGGATTGGAGGACGTGATGTCTGGCACTTCGGGCGACTGAGTGTCAGCAGTAGACTTCATACGGCGATGCTTGCGGGTTGGTGTAGGGCGGCAAAAGGGACGAGCGTTGATCAGCCGGCCTATTCTAAGCTGGTCGGGGAAGCCAGTCGAGACTCATCGCCGGGCCCCAGTGCGATACTGCCGGCAGCGATGTGCGAGCCTAGCGTCGCAAGGCCCGATGGCAGGCGGCCTAGGCTGCTTTGGCGCCGCGCCGCGCTGAACTTAGATCACCAGCGGGGCTCGCTAACTTGCCAGAGCGATCGCGCTCGACGGTGCTCGCCAGGGAGCGGCTCATCGAAGCCGCCTCGTGGCCCTCCGCCGCCGCCCTCTCCATGGCTAGCATGTCAGCTTGCTCGCCGGCTAGTTTGTCAGCTTGCTCGCCGGCTAGCTTGGCAGCTTCCTCGCCGGCGGCCTTGCTGCGGGCAAGCTGCTGTGACAGCCGAGTCGCTTTGGCGCGTTTGCGCACCCATTGCTGACGTTTCTCAACATAATCTTGCAGCATTCGCCCCAACTTGGCCCGGCGCGATTCCATCATAAGTGCTAGTATTACCGTAGCTAATGCGCTAAAACCCAGCCAGAGTGCAATTTTTGGGTCGAGGGGCATCATGGGAGGTATCCTGAAGTCGTATGGGGGACTTTCCAGCAAGTGTAGTGGCGTGGCGGCGGCCAAGGGAAGGCCGAAGCCGACATGTGAACACCTGTACAGCGCCTGGGCGACACGCGTTTGGCGTTTTTTTTCGCTTAGCGGCTTAACCGCCTTTGGCTAGTGGGTGGGGCACGGATACAATAACCGCAATTGAACTTGCTGTGGCTTGATCAATACTTATACATAAACGCACAACATGGAGTCCATCTAAGTGCAAGTCAACGTCTCCGCTCGCCATGGTTCCTTGAGCAGCTATGATCAGGATGTCATCCGCGAGAAGTCAGAAAAAGTGCGTCGGCTATTCGACCGCGTCAATGCGATCCATGTAGTCGTAGACTTCCAGCACCAAGCCGAACCGAGCGTAGAAATCAACGTTTCGGCCGAGCACACCAAGGATTTTGTCGCTTCCGCTTCGGCCACGACGGTGATTGCGGCCCTGGACAGCGCGCTTCAGAAGGTAGAGCAGCAACTTCGTAAGCACAAAGAAAAACTGACCGGTCACAAGTCGACCGCGGTCAAACACATAACACCCGAGCCGAATGACGACGACGTGGGCGACGATGAGTAAGCTCCTCCAAGTGTCGCCACGCATTGAAACGAACGGTGCCCCCAGAAAGACCCGAATATGAAATTCTCTGATTTTATTAGTACCAAGTCGATTTGTTCGGAATTGAACTCCGACAGCAAAGAGTCGGTTATTGCCGAGTTGGTGGACTCCTTGGTCTCTGCTGGCAATATCAAGCCAGCCGATCGCGAAGACATCATCAAAGCCATCATGAAGCGTGAGGAATTGGGCAGCACAGGCATCGGCCGTGGCGTCGCCGTGCCTCACACCAAGCATCCCAGCGTCGACAAGCTGGTAGGAACCGTGGGCGTCAGCAGCGACGGGCTCGACTTCGATTCGCTCGATGGAGAAAAAGTCCAGCTATTTTTCTTATTGGTCTCCCCTCCGGATCGCCCGGGAGATCATTTGCGTGCACTAGAGAACATCTCGCGGCAGCTGCGAGACGAAACGTTCTGCCGCTTCCTCAAGCAGAGCAAAACTGCCGAAGACATCATGCAATTGCTCGAAGAGGCTGATAACAATCACTTTGTCTAAGTCGAGCACTATGCCACATACGCTTGAGAAGGTCGTGACGGTTAGCAACCCTATGGGCATTCACATGCGACCAGCGGACATGCTGTCGCGTGCCGCGGGCCGCTTCCAGTGCCAGGTCTTGATCGAGAAAGACGGGCATGCGATCGACGGTAAAAGCATTATGAGCATCCTGACACTGGGTGCGCGTCGAGGAACTCAACTCAATCTGCGAATCAGCGGAGTCGACGCGCAACAGGCCATGGACGCGCTCTGCGAATTATTTGAACAAGGATTCGACGAATCCGATTCGGAGGTAGCTTCCGAGCAAACCAGCTGATGGAACTCCACGGGCTAGCTGTTGATGCGCGGGAAAGCCCGCTGCACACGGCCCCTGCGGTGTGCCCCTGCCTGGTTGCTTCGACTTCAGCCGCTTAACCGAACTAACCAATACATTACAGAACACTGAACAGAATATGAACACTCGTCACCCTCCACTCCGCTCGCTCGGCTATCGGTCCGCAGCGGGCCCTTGGTGGTTGCCTGACCTGTTCCCCCATCATCCATGCTCGAACTGCAAGGTATTGCGGTCTCGCCGGGAGTTGCCATCGGAAAGGTTTTAATCCTCGACCGGGAAGGTTACAGGATTACTCGCTCTCAGATAGATTCCGCAGACTGCCACAACGAAATTGAACGCTTGCGAACGGCGATAGCCGAAGCGTCTACGCGTCTGGACCAGCATCGCCGCGATTCGACCGAGAAAATCAGCCCATTGGTAGGGGCGATCTTTTCTGCCCATCAACAACTCCTGCTCGATGCCACGCTGCTGCGCGAATGGACCCGGTTGATCCAGGACGAGTGTTACAGCGCCGAGTTCGCCGTCTCCACCGTGCTCAGCCGCTACGCGCACGCGTTTCGCAACATGGGCTCGGATGCCCTGGCCGAGCGAGCAGGCGACATCCGCGATGTCGAACGCACGCTGCTCGAAGCCCTGGGCGGCGCCCCCATGCAGGTCACCGACGCGGTCGGCCAGTCCATCTTATTGAGCCATGATCTGACGCCCAGCGAGACGGCCAATCTGGACCGCGATAAAATCATCGGGTTTTGCACGGAAGTGGGCGGCCCGGGAGGCCACACAGCCATCGTGGCCCGAGGCATGGAGATTCCCGCCGTCGTGGGCCTGGGAAGCTTCCTGCATCGCATCGAACGCGACGCAACGGTTATCATCGACGGTTTCCGCGGCCGGGTGATCCTGCAACCCGACGAAGCGACGCTAGAGATAGACCGCCGGAGAATTGCCGCCCGCGCGGGGCGAGTGGAAAAGCTCACCGCTATTCGCGACCTACCGGCAGTGACTCGCGACGGAACCCGTATCACTCTGCTGGCCAACATCGAATTTCCAGGGGAAGTTGGCAGCAGTCTAGCTCGTGGCGCAGAGGGTATCGGCCTATACCGCACCGAGTTCCTGTACATGGCCGGCGACGGTGAGCCCAGCGAGGACGAGCAGACGGAGGCCTACCGCGAAGTTGTCCAGCAAGTTGGAGGCCGCCCGGTCATCATGCGCACGCTCGATCTCGGCGCAGATAAGGTTGGCAAGTTTGCGAAGATCGACCCCGAGAACAACCCCTCCCTCGGTCTGCGAAGCATTCGTCTGTCGCTGCGGCAGCCCAAAGTCTTCCGCACGCAGTTGCGAGCTATGGTCCGGGCGTCGGCCGATGGCCCGCTAAAAATCATGTTTCCCATGGTCACCACGCTGCACGAAATGCGCACCGCTCGCATGGTGTTGCGACAAGTCATCGAAGACCTGGTCGAAGAGGGACTCCAACTGGTCCATCCGATCAAGGTGGGTATGATGGTCGAGGTTCCGGCCGCCGTTCTCATGCTGGAGAGCTTCGTCCGAGAAGTCGACTTCATCAGCATCGGTACTAATGACTTGATCCAGTACACCCTGGCCGTTGATCGCGGTAACGAGAGCGTGGCCGATTTGTACGCGGGTCACGACCCGGCCGTGCTGCGGCTTATACGCACCTCGATCGAAGTCGCCCAGCGCGCCGGAGTCGAGGTCAGCGTATGTGGTGAAATGAGCTCCAACCCCATTACTGCGTTGCTGCTGGTCGGTTTAGGCGTCCGCGTGCTTTCCGCGCCGTCAGTAATGCTGCCACAAATGAAGCAGGCCCTGCGCCAAGTCAGCCTGGAGGACTGTGTCCAGATTGCCAGACGCGTGTTTGACTTCGATACCGCGCGCGAGGTTGATGCCTATCTGAAAACTCGGTTTAGCGATCTACTTCCCGAAATGGCGTTAGGAGTCTAATACACGATGACTAGCGACAATCGCCCCACCAGCCCGCAACAGGACGCCAGCCAATTGGCCGCTAACCCGCCTGCCGCTAACCCGCCTCCAATCGACCCCAACTCGCAGCCAACAGTCGACTCGCAAACTGCCGACTCGCAAACTGCCAAACCTCACGCCGCTTCAAATGCAAGCGTCCGCACCGCAGTCGCTCAGCCCGACACGGCCACGCAACCGGACTCACAGGACAAGACTCGTCTACGAATTCGCTTTACCAAATGCGGTGACTTGCGCTGGATCAGCCATCGAGATCTAGCCCGCGTGTGGGAGCGATTGTTGCGCCGAGCGGGATTGCAGTTGGCCTTTAGTCAGGGCTTTCACCCCAAGCCGCGGATCAGCTTTCCATCGGCTTTGGCGCTAGGCATCGAGGCTCTGGACGAAGTGGTCGAGCTGGAAGTGCTAGGAATTGTGCAGCTCGATTCCATCGGCGACGTGCTGCGCCGCGAAATGCCGCAAGGCATGGAGCTCCTGGAACTGCACGCCCTACAGACTTCCCTGGGCAAAGCCCGTGTGTTGGGGGCCAGCTACCGCATCGCCCATGGCCTGGCGTCCACTTCGGAACTCAGTCAGCGAATCGATTCAATCGGCGCGCAGAGCAGCTTGGAGATCGATCGCGAAGGAAAGGCCATCGTGTGCTCGACCACCGACCCACACTTCAGCTTAAGCGTCGAGCACGAGTACTTTTTATTTTCACTCCCCAACGTCGCGCAGGGCTCAGTACGCCCCAGCGAGCTTCTTGAGTGCGTCGGCTTGGGGCACCTGCTTGAATCGGGGGCGACGCTGCAGCGCACAGCCGTGCATTTGCACGAGCAGGCGCAGTCACCGCCCAACGCATAGGGCAAGGCCAAAAACAATACAGTTCGTAGAGACCTACACACACATTAATTACTCTCATCCGCAGCCCGTCTAGTGGCTCACAACAGGAAACAACTATGAAAAAAGAAATGCTCATCAACGTCTCGCAACCGGAGGAATGCCGGATAGCGATCCTGGAGGACGATATACTCGAGGAGCTCTACACGGAGCGCGCCAGTCAAAACAACTTTGCGGGAAACATCTACAAAGGCAAGATCGTCAACCTCGAGCCCAGCATTCAGGCCGCCTTTGTCGACTTTGGAGTGGGCCGCAATGGCTTTCTGCACATCAGCGATGTCGAACCGCAGTACTTCCGCCAAGCCGGTTATGACCCTGAAGAATGCATGGAGGGTAAATTCCCCGGCGCGGATATTGATGAAGACGACGCAAGCGATGATGACGACCGGTCGGACGATGCCAATGGCAGCGACGCGTCCAAGGAGCGCGGCAAGCGTGGAGACCGGCCCGACCGCGGACGAAAACGCAATGGCCGTCCGCAACATTCATCGCGACCACGTTTCAAGCCGCCCATACAAGAGGTCTTCCGTCGTGGTGACGAAGTCCTAGTACAAGTTATCAAAGAAGGCATCGGTACCAAAGGCCCCACGCTGTCGACCTACATTAGCATCCCCGGCCGTTATCTAGT
>CAKQWG010000027.1 GCA_934278005.1 uncultured Pirellulaceae bacterium
TAAGCTGCTAGCTTGCGAAAGTGGCGTAAGCTGCTAGCTTGCGAAAGTGGCCTAAGCTTCTAGCTTGCGTTCAAAAGCCCTTCTGTCGGCAAGCCGAATGCATACCCGGCAAGCAGAATGCATACCCGGCAAGCAGGATGCATACCCCACAAAACTGCGAACCCGTATTTGACAAATCAGCCTTGGGATGGCAAGCTAGATGCTTACCCCACTTATGGGCTTCAAAACGGCAGGCCTACAGTTGCTCCACTTTGTGAACTCCCGCATGGCCGGCTGCAAGCTCAAACCACTTTGTCTGCGGCAGAGCTCTGGAAGGATCGCATGATGCAGCTCGATGGCGGGCAGCTGGACTACATGCAAGTCGCTATTACGACCGGCGTGGGGCCGTGCCTACTGCGTCGGCTGCTCGATCATTTCGGCTCCGCCACGGACGTGCTCTCGGCTAGCCCCCAGCAGTTGAGCGAGATTGAAGGAGTTGGACTACCGCTGGCTAGGCGGCTGCGCTCGAGCGAATTTCGAGACCAGGCCCTTTCGATCTGCGACGCTTGCCAGCAGCGCGAGATTGACATACTCTTCCCGACTCAAGCTGATTTTCCGAGGTTGCTGCGAGAGATTCCGGATCCGCCCAGTTTGCTGTACGTGCGAGGTGCCCTGCGCAGCGCCGATGCGATGAGTCTCGCCATCGTAGGCACTCGCGGCGCTTCTCAATACGGACGCAGTCAAGCCGAGCGATTTGCCCGAGGCCTAGCCCGCGCCGGGCTGACGATTGTCAGCGGCCTGGCGCGGGGCATCGATGCGGCCGCGCACTACGGGGCTCTCGAAGCGGAGGGCCGAACGATAGCCGTGCAAAGCAACGGCGTGGCAGAGATCTATCCCCCTCAGCACGAGGAGTTGGCCCAGCGGATTATCGCCAGCGGGGCGTTGATCAGCGAAATGCCGCCGGGCACGAAACCTAAAAGAGGAATGTTTCCGCTGCGCAATCGGCTCATCAGTGGCCTCTCACTGGGGACCATTGTCATCGAAGCGGCCGAGCGTTCTGGGGCGCTCATCACCGCACGCCTAGCTGGTGAACAAGGGCGTGACGTATTCGCTCTGCCGGGACTCGTTACAGCTCCCAGCGCCGGCGGCTGCCACCAGTTGATCCGCGACGGGGCACAGTTGATCCGCAGCCCCGAAGACGTGCTGGAAGGGCTGGGACCGCTAGTGGAAGGTGTTGCGCTGTCTCCCGAACACACTGTGCGACATGCTGCCGAACTGCAGCTTAACGAGCAGGAGACGATCGTGCTGCAGGCGATTCAGCTTGAGCCGACCGATATCAATAGCATCGTCGCAGCAAGTGGACTTCCCGTTCCACGTGTGCTGAGTACCCTTAGCGTATTGGAGATGCGCCATCTAGTGCGTCGTCTCAGCGGTCAGCTTGTGCAGCGCAGCTAAAGGATGTTCGACCTTTGTCACTCGACGTACCTTCCATCCTGGGAACAGGCGGGCTGATCGCGCGGCGTCTCAAACACTATGAGGAGCGGCCTGAACAGTTAGCCATGGCCCAGGCAGTAGCGCAGGCGATGGCGGACAAGCGGCATTTGATCGCCGAAGCGGGCACGGGTGTTGGCAAAAGTTTCGCTTACTTGGTGCCGGCCATTCTGTTCGCCACGGCCGATCAAGAAGAGTCGCCGACGGGCGGCCAACAGGTGGAGACAGAGAAAAAATCGAGTCGCCGCGTAGTGGTCAGCACGCACACGATCAGTTTGCAAGAGCAATTGATCGACAAAGACTTGCCACTTCTCAATGCGGTCATCCCGCGCGAGTTCTCATCAGTACTGGTCAAGGGACGCAGCAACTACATTAGTTTACGGCGTTATGAAATCGCTCGCCAACGAGCTGCCAGCATGCTCAATGAGACCGAGTTCTCGCAGCTGGATCAGCTCAAAGGCTGGCTGGCCAACACCACCGACGGGTCGCTCAGCAGCCTGCCCTTTAAGCCGCTGGGATCGCTGTGGGATGAAGTCGCCAGCGATAGTAGCAATTGCTTGGGGCGCGCGTGCAAGACCTATGAACAGTGCCACTACTATCGCGCGCGTCGGCGAGTCCACGGGGCGCAGATCTTAGTCGTCAACCACGCCATGTTCTTCACCGACCTCGCTCTACGGCGACAGGCGGGTTTTGGCATCATCCCCGATTACGACGCAGCCATCCTGGACGAATGCCACACGCTCGAGTCGGTGGCCAGTTCGCATCTAGGACTGAAGGTGACCAATGGGCAAGTTCTGTATGCGCTGAACAAGCTCTACAATCCAGCCACCGGCAAAGGCCTGCTGGTAGCCATGGATCTGCACCGCATGATTGAGAAAGTCACGCAGGCGCACTACCACATCGATCAACTGGTATTCGACCTTGATAACTGGATGGGCTCTGACCAAGCCGCCGCGCGGCGCGTGCGGTCGCCGCTGACAGTGCCCAATCTGCTGAGCGACCGTTTGGAAGAGTTGGCTTTGGTGCTACTGAAAATGTCGGACAATTCGCAGGACGCCTCGCGGCGGCAGGATTTAATCTCAGCCGGAAGTCGCCTGCAGTCCCTGTCGGGAGATCTGAAGAGCTGGCTAGCTCAGTCAGATGAGGGCCTCGTGTACTGGCTAGAGAGGACGACCACGCGTCGCGGCGAACTACGAGTCGAAATGCATGCGGCACCGATTGACATCTCGCAGCGGATGCGCGAAATGCTGTTTCAGGAGGTCCCCAGCGTGATCATGACCAGCGCCACGGTGTCCACGGGGCGACAGGGTGGCTTCGAATTCTTCCAATCCCGAGTGGGCGCTACGGGCAGCTTGACCACTCAGCAGGGGAGTCCATTTGACTACCAACGGCAAGCGGAATTGATCGTCGTGGGTGATATGCCGGATCCCTCCTCGCAAAAGCGAGAGTTTGAGAATTTGCTGCCCAAGATGATCGAGCGATATCTGCTGCGCACGCAAGGGCGCGCCTTCGTGCTGTTCACCAGCTACAGCTTGCTGCGCAGCACTGCACAGAAGATGAACCGCTGGTTTGCCGAAAACAACATGACGCTCTACAGCCAAGCCGACGGCACGCCCCGCGGACAGTTATTAGAGCAGTTCAAACGCAATCCGCGCGGTGCCTTGTTTGGGACCGACAGCTTTTGGCAGGGAGTCGACGTGCCCGGAGACGCACTAGGCAATGTCATCATTACCAAGCTTCCCTTCAGCGTTCCCGACCACCCGTTGTTAGAGGCTCGCCTGGAGGCGATCCGCGCCGCGGGCGGCAATCCATTTCGCGATTACCAATTGCCCGAAGCCGTGATCAAACTTCGCCAAGGATTTGGGCGATTGATTCGCACAGCCCAGGATACCGGCATCGTCGTCATCCTCGATCCGCGCATCAAAAGCAAGTACTACGGCCGCACCTTTTTGAGTTCGCTACCGCAGTGCACCGTGACGCAGCACTCGGTGGTTTCTTAGTGGCGCGGACCGCTCCGCGGCCCTTGCTCTCAATGCGAGTGAGATCTGCAATTTGAAATTCGCCTGCAAGAGAATAGACCTTAGATCTTCAAGGCATCTGATCGCGGAGCGATTGTGAGCTTAGGGCTTGATCAAGCCTAACATCCCTCGTTGCAAAGAAGGACCAAACGCTTTGCAGCAGACAAGTGGAGTGCTTTGAAGTGCCGTCACCTGCGCAGGCCGCGACTAACGGTTGGCTGGCGGGGTGGTGCTCCAGCGTGCCTCGCCCTGCCCATGTGGTAGTTTCATGCGCTGCGTCATACTACGGTTCGGCGTTAAACAATTCAGGCTGCCGAATTCGCTTGACGCTAAGCCGCCGTAGCTGGTGGACTACAGCTGCGCGATCGAAGGTTAGAAAATGATTGGTTAGAAAATTCACCGACCATTGTACGGCAGCCGCCGTTACGTCACGGCTCGCTCGGAACATAGAACGCTGGAAGCAGTTTGTGTGCCGCGTGGCGGCTCCTTGTAGTGCGGCGACTTGTCGCCGCTTTAGCGCCCGCTCAGCTGTAGAGATTGCGAGACGGTAGATGTTGTTTTTGTGCCGCGCGGCGGCTGCTTGCAGTTCTCGCAATTTCGTCGCAACCTTGCCGTCTTCTTTTTCCTAGCACTTAGCGCTTGCTCTACAGTAACATCCCTAGTTACAAAGTAGGACCAAACGCTTTCCGCCAGCCCAATTCGTTTGACGCCATGCCGCCGTAGCTGGTGGACCCCGGCTGCACGATCGAAACTTAGAAAAAGAATCATTAGAAAAGTGCCTTCACCTGCGTAGTCCGCGATTAACGGCTGGTTAGCGGTGTGGTGCTCCAGCGTGCCTCGCCCTTCGCATGGTAGCCTCATGCGCTGCGGCCTACTACGGTTCGGCGTTAAACAATTCAGCCGCGCCACCACGTAACGCGAACCCCGGAAGCCCCCCTATTTTTTACCAAGCATTTTCTAACCGTTGTTCTCTGGCTCCACTCTAACGAACAGGGAAGTTATGGTGGAGTGGTCCCTTAGTCTTAGCTTAGGCAACTGATCGCGGAGCGATCAACGACGATTGCTCCACTACAACACAGCCTGACGGGCGCTGATGCCACAAGCTTGCTCGACGCGCTGCAGCACTTCGCGGGCCTGGGCACGCGCTCGCTGGGCGCCGTCTTGCAAGATGTCAGCTACCGTGTCGGGACGACTAGCCAATTCGGCACGGCGAGTGTGCGCCGCTGCAAAGTAACGCTCGGCCGCATCGGCCAACGACTTCTTGATCTGCCCGTAGCCAAAGCCACCTCGCCGATACAGGTCCGCCATCTCTTGAACCTCCGACGGGCTGCCGAACAACTGAAACAACTGGTAGAGGTGGTCGCTGTCGGGATCCTTGGGCTGCTCCATGGCGCGGCTGTCAGTCGGAATACGCATGATCTTTTTACGAGCCTGCTTGGGGTCCTCAAAGATACCGATAGTATTGTCGTAGCTCTTAGACATCTTCTCGCCGTCGGTCCCAGGCACTTTAGCTGCATTGGATAGCAACCTCGCTTCGGGCAGCACAAAGGCTTGTCCGTAATGATGATTGAAACTATTGGCCAAGTCGCGACAGACTTCGATGTGCTGCACTTGGTCCTGCCCGACTGGAACCCAATTGGAGTCGTAAGCTAAAATGTCTGCAGCCATTAGCACAGGGTAGGTAAACAGGCCCGCATCGGCCGTTAAGCCCCGGGCTTTCTTCTCTTTAAAAGCGTGACAGCGCTCGAGCAGGCCCAGTGGAGTGCAAGTCATCAAGATCCAGGTCAGCTGAGTGACCTCGGGAACTTCGGACTGCACAAACAAAGTCGCCTTATCAGGCTCCAGACCTAAGGCCAGTAGATCCAGCGCCGCGTCATGCGTCAACTGTCTCAGCACGTCTGCCTCGCGGACCGTGGTCAGCGCGTGCAGGTTGGCGATGAAATAGTAGCCGCTGTGTTCGTGTTGCAGATCGATATACTGCTGAATCGCACCAAAGTAATTGCCCCAGTGAAATCGGCCGGTAGGCTGGATGCCCGAAAGTACTCGCATGGCTGGCAATGCTTCTCTCTTGTAAGGTTAGTAAGTCAACACAACGGCTAGTGGATTTGTGGCAGATGAAAGCGGTCGAGCGTGATTGCCTTGCCTCACGAGTGCAACGCGAGCTGCAGCAAGCCAACGCGGTCTTATAGAATAGTACCCACACAATCGCTGATGCGTTGGGCACCTAGTTCACGTAACGCGTCGGGCAACGTCTCAACTAGCCGCTGACTAACGGTCGGGTCGTAATAATTGGCGGTGCCGATCTGAACAGCGCTGGCTCCGGCGGCCATGAACTCCATCACGTCGTCGAGTGTGGCTATTCCGCCAATGCCGACCACGGGTATGCTGACCGCTTGAGCAACTTGATAGACACAGCGCAACGCGACCGGCTTGATAGCTGGACCGCTGAGTCCACCTACTTTGTTGCCCAGGAGCGGCTTGCGCTTGCGCCAGTCGACGGCCATCCCCAACAGAGTGTTGATGCAGCATACGGCATCGGCGCCACCGTCGGCGGCTGCGCGCGCGATGTCAGCGATACGGGCCACATTGGGAGTCAACTTGGCTAGTATTGGCAATTGGCAATTTTCACGCACGCCACTTACAACTTGGCGGCACAGTTCAGGGTCCGTGCCAAAATCGACACCGCCACTAACGTTGGGACAGGAGACGTTCAACTCCAACGCGCTCGCTCCGCCGGCGGCTTCGATGCGACGCGCCATCTCGATGAACTCATCGCGACTCTTACCAGCAATGCTGACCACCAGCGCCGTCCCCAGCTCTCTTAGGTAGTGCAGATGACCACTGATAAAAGCGTCGATGCCGTCATTATCCAATCCAATAGAATTTAGTAGCCCGGCCGACGTCTCCACGGTCCGCCACGGCGCATTACCCGCGCGTGGCTCCAGAGTGATCGTTTTAGGTAGGATGGCGCCTAGTGACTGCAGTCGCACAAAGCCTTGCATCTCGCGCGCGTAGCCGAAAGTCCCCGAGGCGACCATGATTGGATTGCGCAGTTGCAAGCGGCCCAGCTGAACGGTCAAGTCCACCGCAGCAACTTGGTCGCCGGCCATCGGCGACGAGGAAAAATTGTCGGAAGTTGGAATGGATTGGGTCATAACATATTTCGAAAAAGTAAGCTGCTATTGCTTGGCACCGAGAAGCTCAGGCGTTCGCCACGGTAACTGACGCGCCCCAGACTCTCCGCGATGCAGGCTGCCGAAAACCCTTGACGACTTTCCACTAGGTGAGACTTCGCAACCTAGGAGCGCCCCCAGCCACATTGTAAATAATTGGAATCAGCATTGAACGGGTGCGGAGCTACAGACTGGGACACCGCGTTGCATCAGTGGTTCGGCCGCGCGGAGGATGGCATCGGCTACTTCGCGCTTGCTGCCACTAGCCACTGCGAGCGTCGATCCATCGGCGGCGATGATTTCGACTGAGTTGTCCGTCGCATTAATGGCGCTGGGCCCGTTGGAGACCATCATATCACAGCACTTGCGCTGCATTTTGACGATCGCCCGAAAGCGCTGATCCTCGGTCTCGAGTGCGAACCCGACAACCCACTGATGGCTGTGCTTGCTGTGTGCGGCGGTAGCGACGACGTCTGCCGTCTCGATCAATTCGAGTGTCAGCGGGCGTCCATCTTTGGCGATCTTGCCCGCATGCACGCGGTGGGGCCTGTAATCGCAGGGAGCGGCGGCGCCGATTAGACCATCGTGCTGCGGAAAATGTTCGAGCACGGCTGCCAGCATATCGTCGGTCGTGTCCACGGCAATCACTCGGGCCGCAGTCGGATATTCGACAGCGACTGGGCCGGAGACGACCGTCACGTGGTGCCCCTGCGCAATGGCGGCTTCGGCCAACGCTACTCCCATCCGACCGCTACTGGCATTGGTCAAGTAGCGAACTGGATCAAGGTACTGCCGGGTGGGACCGGAGGTGATGAGAATTCTTGCCATAGCTTTAAGTCTCCGGCGAGTGCAGTACGAGTAGTTGCACTATTAAGTGAGCGCTAATTTTTCGGACATGGCTGCCATGATCTCTTCTGCTTCGGCCATGCGTCCCGTGCCTAACTTGCGGCAGCTCAACCATCCGCTGTTGGGACCGACAAACTCAACCGCATCACCGCGCAGGACAGCTACATTGCGTTGCACGCTGGGCTGCTGCCACATGGGATCGCTCATGGCAGGTGCCATGAGCACTGGACACTGGCACGCTAAGTAGAGCGTGGAGATTAGATCGTCGGCCAACCCCAGCGCGCAGCTGGCCAAGATGCGCGCGGTAGCGGGAGCCACGACGAGCATATCGGCAGCCTCAGCCAGTTCGATGTGCGGGCCCAGTGGGAAACGCGGATCGTAGCTGTCGCTGGTAGGTGGTCGACCGCATAGAGCGGCGAAGGTTGCCGGACCAACAAACTGCGTGGCACCATGACTCAGCACCACATCCACGCGGTGCTGGGCCTGTACTAAGCGACTGACGAGCGTGGCCGTTTTATATGCGGCAATTCCGCCGCCGATAGCCACCACGATACGTCGCGAGCTCATAATTCAAGCGAATCCATATCGAGCAAATCGCCGTCATGCTGCTCGGTAGCCAGCGTCATTTCGCCCGGCTCACTGAGGAAGATCTTGTCCTGCAAGATTTCTTGCAAGACGATCTCCATCTTGTTCTCTGGCGGATTGTCCACCAGCGGACGACTGCCGCGATTGAGCTGTACCAATCGCTTTTGGATCAACGTCGAGAGCTTAAAACGGCCACCGACTTTGTTAACGATCTCTTCTTCTTTAAGTTCTTCTAGCATGAATTTTCCCTAGCAGTATTGGTGTAAGGTGTGACAGATTTCGGAAGCGGTTAACCGTACTTGATGATTGATTATTTCGTGCTTGTAATGCTTCAATGCTTTTAGTTCGTCCGCAGCGACTTCCAATCTTCGCTGGATCGCTTGTTCATCGTCGGTGCCGCGCCGCCGCAGCCGGATCGACAATTCTTCCAAAGAGCCGGGATGCACAAACAGGCTGATCGCATCCGGCCGCTGGGCCATCACGCTCAAGGCACCTTGAACGTCAATCTCTAGCAACATCCATTTGCCGTCCTTCAAACCACGTTCGACTTGGGCCAGCGGCGTGCCGTACCAATCCCCGCGCCCAAAAACCTCTTTACACTCTAAAAAACCTCCTGCTTGCCGCATGCGCTCGAATTGTTCGTGGCTAACAAATTCGTAATCGCGGCCGGCCACTTCGCCCACCCGCTGCTTGCGCGTCGTAGCTGAGATGGCCAATTCGATCGGCAGCGGACAGTTTGCTAACAGTTCGCGAACCACCGTGCTCTTTCCAGCTCCCGAGGGTCCGGACAGAATGATCAAGTGGCCAGTTTTGGGCAGCTCCAGGTTGGCTTGCACCGCAGTTCCTCCGGAGATTTGCTCAGCTACTGTCCGCGACTGTATCGGTGTAAGCCTAGCATCGGGTGCCGCGCGGCTTGGTTTGGTAAGCTGGGGAGTTGAGGGCTGAGCCATGGCTACTCTACATTCTGCACAAGTTCGCGCATTTGTTCTATGATAGTCTTGATGTCCACCACGCGCTGAGCGATTTCCGCGTCGCCGGCTTTGGAGCCGATGGTATTGGCCTCGCGAAACAGCTCCTGGATCAGGAAGTCTAGCTTGCGACCTTGGCTTTCTTCAGCCGCCAATAACTTTTTAAACTGAGAAAAGTGGCTGCGCAAGCGAACGATCTCTTCGCGAATGTCGGCTTTATCAGCCATGATCAACACTTCACGGGCTAAATCGGCCTCTGGCAAGTTGGCCCCCAGTTCGGAGAGCACGCTGGTCAGCCGCGATTCCAAGCGGTGGCGATATTCGTCGATGACCAGCGGTGCACGCTGCTCAATCTCTGCCGTCAATTCGGCCAGGCAGATTAACTGCCGACTCAATTCCTCCCCCATCGACTGGCCCTCTGCGCGGCGCATGCTGTTGAGGCACTCGAGAGTTTCAGCGAGTGTGGCCATAACCTCCGCCACCAATGCTTCCGGAATGGACTCATCGCTCCCCAAGCTATTGCGTTCAGCCACGACTCCTGGCAGCAGCAGCACATCGCGGAGCGCCACATGGCCATCCACGTCCAACTTGACTCCCAGCGCTTGGCACTGGCGGACGTAGCTCTGAATCACCTCTTCGTGTAGCTGATAGCGATTCTCCGGCGTCCCTCCCAAGAGCTGCAAGTTCAGCTGCAGTGAGCCGCGGCGAAGCGTTTTACGGACCAGTGTCTCGATTTGCGGTTCGAGTCCGCGCAGGCTATCGCAGGTGCGGATCTGCACCTTCAAATGGCGGTTGTTGACCGCGCGCACCTCGGCAGCGATCTCGCCGGCAGCGTAGGCACGCCGCCCTTGCCCTTGTCCCGTCATGCTCAGTAGCACTAAGTGGCCTCGTTGTGGTCGATGCGGCAGCGAATAATAACTTCCCTCTCGAGCATACGTGGGTGTCTGCTTGCAGCCAGTCATTTCCGAGCTTGACTACTGCAAGTTCGCCCCACTTAGATCCCTCCTGAACGCGTGGCACAGGAGGCAAGAAAAATATGGTGGCTAAGCGGCTGCGACATTAGTTCCGACGCCTACGAGCAGCCAAGACAACTAGGGCTTCTCGGCGGACTCAGCTGGAGAATCAGCCCCTGGCGTTTCATCGGCTGGCGTTTCAGCAACTGGGGTTTGCTCGGCGGGAGTGGCATCGGTCGCGGGCGTTAGCTCCATTGCCGGTGTAGCCGAGCTGCTGTCAGCTGCGGTAGCAGCCGGCGTGCTGGCAGCCGGCGTGCTGGCAACAGGCGTGTTCATCGCTGGCAAGCCATCGTTCGCGGGGCTGGTCGCGGCTGGCTTTACCAACGGATCTGCAGTGGAAGTCATGCTGCTGGTAGGGCGTGTCTCTACGCCACTGCCTGGCAGGGCGCGATCGCGGAGAAAATACACAGCCCCGGCGCACAGAGTAATCCACACGGCGGCCACCACGATCGTGATACGAGTGAACAAATCACCCGCCTTGGTGCCGAACGCGCTTTGTCCGCCTGCACCACCTAGGGCTCCCGTGAGACCACCTCCACGACCGCGCTGGACCAAGACCAGCATCACCAGGAACACGGACGTGATGAAGATGCTCGTCCCAAAAAAGTACTGCGAAAAATCTGCTACCAAGAGCATTACCGATTCCTTAAGCGATGAATTAAGTTCGAACTTCTCAGTGGGCTGCGGCCACGATCGCAGCAAAACTGTCGGCCTTCAATGCTGCGCCACCCACCAGGGCCCCATCGATGTTGGGTTGTCCCATGAGTTCGGCTGCATTGTCCGGTTTGACACTGCCGCCGTACTGAATGCGAATCGCATCGGCGGCCTCGACTCCAAACAGCTCCGCCAGCAGTCGCCGGATTTGTGCATGGACGTCTTCGGCTTGGGCGGGCGTGGCGGTCTTGCCTGTGCCGATGGCCCATACCGGCTCGTAGGCCACTACAATTTGAACCGCTTGCTCGGGGGTTAGCCCGACCAGCGACCCGCGAACTTGCGCGTCGATTACTTCAGCCGTAGCGTCCTCTTCCCGCTGACTTAAGGTTTCGCCGACGCACACGATCGGTGTCAAGCCATAGCTCAACGCGGCCTTGGTCTTGGCATTGACCGCAGCGTCTGTCTCGCCAAACAGTTGGCGGCGTTCGCTGTGCCCCAGGATGACGCATGTGCAGCCAACATCCCTAAGCATCGCTCCGCTCACTTCACCGGTAAAAGCTCCCTCTTTCTCTGCCGACATGTTCTGTGCGCCCAGGCCGATTTCGAAGCCTTGTAAGGCCTCGGCAACCTGCGACAGGAAGACGGCCGGTGGACACAAAGCCACCTGCACCTGGTTGTCGTTAGGCAAGAGAGTTGCCAACTGGTGTGCCAAGTCCACAGCGGACTCGCACAACAGATTCATTTTCCAATTGCCAGCGATAAATGGCTTTCTCAATTTTTTTTATCTCCAGATTGTTTGGTCGATTGTTTGGTCGAAATGGTTTTGCCAAATAGCTCGGCCAATTTTCTCATCTGTCCCATCAGTTCGTCATACTGCGCGGGCAGCAGGGCTTGTGGGCCATCGCTTTTGGCCTCTTCGGGACAATCATGAACTTCGATATGCACGCCATCGGCCCCTACAGCGAGCCCCGCCAGGGCACAAGCCGGAATCAGATCTGGACGTCCGGTTGCGTGGCTAGGGTCGACGATTATCGGTAGGTGGCTCAGCAACTTAGCCAGGGCCACGGAAGCCACGTCATACAAGTTGCGGGTCGCGCTGTCAAAGCCTTTGACGCCGCGCTCACACAGAACCACCGCAGAATTGCCTTGGCTCAAGACATATTCGGCACTCATCAACAGATCGGTAACCGTGGCCGACATACCGCGTTTGAGCAGCACCGGCCGGCGCGTCCGACCGGCTTCGGTGAGCAGTACAAAATTCTGCATATTGCGGGCTCCGATCTGCAGCATGTCGGAATATTCCGCAACGACTTCAACATTGCGCGGATCGGTGACTTCAGTCACGACGGGCATCGAGTGCTTGAGGCCCACATCGCGCAGAATTTTTAGTCCTTCCACCCCTAAACCTTGAAAGGCGTAGGGGCTGGTGCGCGGCTTGTAAGCTCCACCGCGAAAAATATTTGCGCCACTCGCTCGCACTGCCTGAGCGATACGGTCCATCCGCTCCGGCTCTTCGACCGAGCACGGACCAGCGATCATGGCTAAATGACCACCCCCCACTTTCACCCCAGAGACATCCACAACGCTTCCCTGCGGATGAGCATCCAGACTGGCCAATTTGTAAGGCGGCAGTACAGGAATGACGTCAGCCACACCCGCGATCGCCCTTAATGGCGTTTCTCGCAGCGTATCCTCGTCTCCAATGATTCCAACAATCGTGCGAAAAGTTCCACGGCTCAAGTGGGCGGTGAGCCCCATAGCTTCCACGCGTTGGATCACATGGTCAACCTCTTGGTCGGTAGCTCCATTACGTAATATGAGTATCAACAGCAGGACCTTGGCAAGTATGGAAGTCGTTGGGATCGCATAGTTTAACGCTGCTCTTGGAAGCCGTCGAGACGTTTCGGGCGGGTTTGGCCCAGATGGAGCCATAGCTGCGTCTAGCGGAGGGTGGCAGTTGGCCGCAAAAATGGCAAAGTCGTCAATACCCAGCTGACAGGTGCCGATAATGTCCCATGACGAGTGCAAACTATGCAAAAGTGCCTGCCAGCTGAGATGTCGCTCGCTTTGCCTTTCTCCCAAGGAGCCAAGATCGCTATGGAAATCGGTGTTCGGTCAGCCCATCCGCAGCGCCCACTACAGCAGCAGCCTATAGCGGCCAGTTCTGCAGGAGCCAGTTCAGCAGCGGCCAGTTCTGCAGCGGCCAGTTCTGCAGTGACCAGCCCCGCGGTAGACAGACGCGCAGCGGACAAAAGTCTCCAAAGCCTGTTTAGCGAAGTGCTCCGAGGCGCAGGACGCGTGGGTTTTGCATCGGCCCACACAGCGGAACAGGGCGACGCACAGGCTTCGCGACCACTCGAGGAACGCATCGCACAGACTTGGAATGACTGGTATCAGACCACACAATCCGGGCGATATGCCACTCCGAAAATGACGGCCAGCTTGGGAGAGGGCTTTGGCAACATCCTGCAAAGAGCCTACGAAGCGGGTGGCTACGTCGCCCCACATGCCTTTCTGAACAGCCTCTCACCTGCTGAGCTGGCCACTGTGCAGCACGTGCATCTGCTCGCCGAGCCGATCCAGGTCGATAGCCTGTCTGAGGAGGGAGCGCTGAATCTGCTGCTCCCCGCCGCAGCTCAGGTCGATCTGAATCGAGACGGATTGACCCATTCAGGGGCGGGTGCCATTTTGAAATTCCCCGACAGCACGACTCCACCTGCCGTGGTGGCCGCCTGGGAACAGGCCACGCAGGACTTGCCATTCGGAGAGCGGATGACCTATGTGCTGCAGATGAAACTGCCGGTCCTATTGGCCAATATGGAGCTTGACCAGCAAGGACACTTTGTGCGGCAGCGCCAGCCGGGTGATGCGGACTTCGTCAATCCATTGGCAGCCGCCGGATACTCGTTTGAGCAGGCCGCCTCAGCCTGGATGGACCACCTAAACTATTTCAAAAATCAGCTCGATCCCGCCCGATATGCCAAAGACATGCAGTTCTGGCAAACCTTCCAAAGCGCACTCAGAGACAACTCTGCTCAATCCACACTGCGCCGCGCCACGGCCTAGAGGCGAGTTTTGGACTAACCGAATCCAAGCTGAGCTGACGTTGACCGCACGGGGGCACTTGGGTGATACTAAGCAGGTCGCCGTACGCCTTGCGGATTATAAGCCGCCCTGCCGCCCTGCCGCGATCGCGACAAGTGTCACCGAACGATTTGTTGCGACCAGCTTAGAGTTGGTCTATTATCCCTTCACCGGCGCACGAGGATCTGTGAGATAGTGGCGATAGCAATTGAAAGCAACTTGACAGAATATTGTCAGCAGACTGCGCAGCGCGCGCAGCTTGCCTCGCGAGCCCTGAGCATCTTACCGACCCACGTCAAAGACCGATGGCTGCTAAGCAGCGCGTCGGCCGTTGAAGATGCTGCCGCAGATATCATCGCTGCCAATGAGATCGACCTGCAGCAGGCTCCTAGCTATGGCCTCGAAGCGGCGGCCATCGACCGCCTGCGGCTGAACCAAGATCGCATCGCTGATATTGCCAATGCACTGCGGCGGATCGCGGCCCTGCGCGATCCCATTGGCGAAGTGCTGGATGGCTACGTGCGTCCCAACGGTTTGGAAATTCGCAAAGTCCGCGTGCCGCTAGGAACAGTGTTTTTCATCTACGAATCGCGGCCCAACGTGACCGCCGATGCGGCGGCAATTTGCGTCAAAAGTGGCAATGCGGTGATCCTGCGCGGTGGCAAAGAAGCCCTGCATTCCTCCACGGCGCTGGTGAAGGTTCTGAACCGCGTTGGGGAGCAAGTCGGTTTGCCAGAGGCCGCAGTGCAATTGGTCAGCACGACCGACCGGCAGGCGGTGGGACATTTCCTAGCTCTGCCTGAGTACATCGATGTGGCCATTCCGCGCGGCGGACGTGGGCTTATCGAACGCGTGGTCAGCGAAGCCCGCATGCCCGTCATCAAACACTTCGATGGCATTTGTCATGTCTATGTCGATGCGACCGCCGACCAAGAGATGGCTTTGCAGATCGTGGTCAATTCGAAGTGCCAGCGGATGGGAGTCTGCAACGCCTGTGAGAGTTTGCTCGTGCATCAATCGGTGGCCGAGGCTTGGCTGCCACGCATTGCCGAACAGTTTGCACAGCGAGGCGTCGAAGTGCGCGGCGACGCGACCACTTGCCGCTTGATCCCTAAAGCGATCGCCGCCAAGGCCGAGGACTGGGCGACAGAATATCTCGGACCAACTATCAGCTGCCGAGTCGTCCCGGATATCGATGCGGCCATCGCCCATATCGAACGCTATGGCTCCGGTCATACCGACGCCATCGTGACCAGCAGCTTGGCGGCAGCTCAACAGTTCCAGGCCCAGGTCGACTCCAGCGCAGTGGTGGTTAACGCCAGCACGCGGTTTAACGACGGCGGTGAGTTCGGACTGGGAGCCGAAATTGGCATCAGTACGGACAAATTCCACGCGCGGGGACCGTGCGGTTTGAACGAACTGACTACTTATAAGTATTTAGTAGTAGGCAATGGGCAGCTACGCAATTGAGCAGTGCAGCCGGGCTTGTCCCTTGACCGGCTCGGGGCTGCCTCACTGGCCATGGATGTCCACCGCTGCTGAACAGATTTTCATTTTAAGTCGGGCACCTGCCACGGAAGGCTCCTATGTCTAACGATTCGCTGAACTCTGCCCAAGCTGACGATGCGGCGACAGCTGACGCGGCGACCGCGCCCGCCGCCGGACGACGCACCGTGCCGCGACAACGCGTGGTGGCCTACGATTTCAAACGGCCAGAGCGAGTGGGCAAGGAGCAAATGCGCGCCCTGCAGTCGCTGCATGAAGGGTTCGCTAGAAATTTTGGTGCATCCCTGTCCGCTCTACTGCGGACTATCGTCGAATCAAAATTGGTCAGCGTGGATCAGCTGACCTACAGCGAATTTGTGTACAGCCTGGAAATCCCTACCTGCTTCAATCTGCTGCGGCCTACGCCACTGGACGGAAGCTGGATCCTAGACTTCAGCCCCGCTATCTTGTATCCCATCATCGACCGCATGCTGGGCGGAACCGGATCGACCGAATCGCAAATGGTGCGGCCGCTGAGCGAGATTGAATTGCGATTGACCAATCGTATCACCCACAATTTTCTCCGCGAACTTCAGGCGGCTTGGAGCAACACGATCCCGCTGGAAATTGAGCTGGAACGCGTCGAGAGCAATCCGCAGCTCGTGCAAATTGTGCCGCCCAACGAAGTAGTCATCCTGGTCAGCTTTGAGCTGACCATGGGTAAATCACGCGGCATGGTCAACCTGTGCATCCCCTTCAATACGATCGAGCGCATGGGTGGCAAGCTGACCAACAACAGTTGGATCAGCCACGCTTCGGCCAAGAGCAATCCTGCCAGCCAGAAACATTTGGAGCAATTGCTGGGCGAATCGCGGGTCGAGATGGTAGTCAGCTTGGCCCAGTCCACCATCCGCGCCGTCGATCTGCTGCATCTAGCCGTGGGGGATATCGTGACCACTGAAAAGGATGTACGGGAGCTGCTGGAAGTGGAAGTGGCCGGGATAGGGAAATTCCATGGCAAAGCGGGAGCCTTCAAAGGCAAAAAGGCGGTGGAAATCGTCGCTATTATCGACAAACCAGGCGCGCAGCCTGCTCCACCCTCCGCTTAGGCTATCGATTTGCCTGCGGTGGCAAGCGCCGCACTCATGGCCTGCCTGGAACGCTGCCTTCGGTAAAAGTGAACTATAATAGAGGTATTGCCCCTTCCGGCAGGCTTCCGCGCAGCTCTATGTCCACAATTCTGATCCTGGCCCAAAACATGCTTAGCGACCGATTGGCAGTCTACTACTGGACGCTGTGCGCGGCACTATGGACCCAGGCTGCGCCACTCTATGCAGACGTCTTTCACTATCGCGATGGAAGAGTCATTGCCGGCACGGTCGTCAACGTCGAGACCGAGACGATCAACCAGGCCCCGGTGAAAGTCTGGGCAGTGGAAGTTGACAAGGGTGTGTTCATCCGCGTGATGGAATCGGAACTGGCTCTCAACGGGTATGTACCGATGTCCGAGCCGCGCAAACAATACGCCTTGAACGTTGGCGAAGTTGAGCAGACGGTAGCCACGCACGCCGCGCTGGCTGGGGAATGCTCCAAACTCGGTTTGCCGGACTTAGCACAAGCCCACTTTCTACGAATCCTAGACCTAGACCCTCAAAACGCAGCCGCCCGCACGGCCACCGGATATAAGCGCGACGCCAATCAGCGGTGGGTCAAGGAGGAGGTGGTTATGGGGGGCAACCGCGGCAAAGTGCTGTATAAAGGGCGCTGGAAATTCCCTGAAGTGATCGCCGTCGAACAGCAACGCGAGGAGGCCAAGGCACAGGTCTTGGCAGCCTCGCGAGACCTGTCGCGGTGGCACTCGATTGCCCTGACCGGCAATGGTCCGCGTCTGCAAGAAGCCATGCAGAACATCGCCCAGATCAACGACCCGCTCACCGCCGGCACCATCATGGACTTCCTGTCGGACAAGCGCCATAATTTGCCCGTTGAATTGCGGTTGCTCTACATCGACGTGCTGTCGCGATTTGAATTGCCCGCGGTAGCTCAGTTCCTAGCTCGGTCGAGCATGTCCGATCCCAGCGAAGTGGTCCGCAGTCGCTGCCTGTCGGCCCTAAGCAACTATGGGCGCGAAGCGGCGATTCCGATCTACCTGGGCTACCTCAAAAGCAAGAATAACTCGCAGATCAACAGTGCAGCCTTTGGCTTGCGACAGTTGCAAGCCGAGGGGATCTTCTTTCCGCTGCTCGGTGCGTTGACCAGCAAGCATCTGCAGGCGCCCAGTAGTTCGGGGATCAACGCTAGCCCGACGAGTGGCAGTTTCACAGCCGGCGGCGGCAAGCCGGTTCAAGTGGAAGTCCAGAACCCAGAGGTGCTCAGTGCGCTCACTGCTTTGACCGGACAAAACAAAGGCTTTGATCGGGCGGCCTGGACCGCTTGGTACGCTAGCGTGCATGCTCAACCCGCTGGCGACCTGCGGCGAGATCCCTGAGTGCCTACCCCACTGCGCCCGTTGGCTAGTAACGTTTTCTAACCAGAGATCGCTGTGGAACGCACGCCACGTCCGATGTAGCCCAGTCCCGGTCGGGGCGGCTAATACTTCACCGGCGAGGTCAAGCGTTTAACCGTGTCGCGCATCAATCGACTGGGAGGTTCCAGCCCCGTGAACAGCTTGTACTGATAGGCGGCCTGCCTAACGAACATGTCCAGGCCGTTAATCACAAAGCAACCTTTGGCCTTGGCATCCTTGATGAACAGCGTCTGCTCGGGAGTATAGACGGTGTCGAAAACGATCGCATCAGAATGCAACTTTTCTGCTAAGTAAGGACTGCTGTCTATGTCCGGGTGCATACCGATGGGCGTGCAATTGACCAAGATACCGACTCGTAGATCATGTCGCTGGCCCCAGGCTACGGCTCGGCCTCCGATAGCCCGTGCTAAATCCTCAGCCCGAGCCTGAGTGCGGCTGGCAATAACCACATCGGCCCCACGCTGCCGCAGGCCATAGCCGATCGCGCGAGCTACACCGCCCGCGCCCAGTAAGAGCACGCCCCGGCCGCGAAACAAGTCTTCGTCGCGAATCGACTGATTGCGACTGATCGCCTGAGTCTTAGCCGCTTCGGTCAGGCAGTCCATCGCGGCGCGATAATCGGTGTTGTAACCACTGGCCAGCGGTGGCTGGATCGATACCGTATTGATCGCCCCTATGCCCTGGCTGGCCGATTCAGCTTCATC
Organism: uncultured Pirellulaceae bacterium; assembly: GCA_934278005.1. Classification (GTDB taxonomy): domain Bacteria; phylum Planctomycetota; class Planctomycetia; order Pirellulales; family Pirellulaceae; genus Aureliella. The sequence continues at coordinate 18,528 of CAKQWG010000027.1, forward strand.
CATCAACCCCAACATCGTCTCCTTGTGCGGAATTGTGACGCTCAGTCCTTCCACACCAGCCAATTTGCACCACTCCAAGAATAGAGGCAGCTCCTCAGAGACAATGCGAAAGGGTAGATAACGGCAGTTAAGCCCATTGTGGTGAAAGGCCGCGTTGTGAATTTGCGGGCTCAGCGAATGGGCCACCGGATCGGCTACCACACCAAACAGACGAGTGCTTTCGTCAATTTGCTGTGGCCGGTACACATCGCGCATGGTTTCAAACGTAATCTGTCCTGGAGCAATCTTGCGCTCCGACGAAATAGTTGTGAAGGTGAACGGAGAGCCGTAACGCAGACCCAAAATTCGAGTCACTACCCCCATGTCGCCCATGCACAAGCCGATGGTCGGAACCGTAGCCGATTCGACCAAACGCAACATGCGAATGCAGTCGGCAAACGATGTGGCCATGGTAGCGATCTTGACCACGTCTGCATCCATGGCAGCCAATCGCGCGTGAATCCCCTCCAAGTCGTCGGGCGTGTGCTCGAAATTATGCAGGCTGACAATGCGCTTGGTCGATCCGTAACGCGGAATGCTCGCGGCGATGTCATCTTCCAGGTCGACAAAGTCAACCCCGCTGGCAATCGCGCTACGCAGCAACATCAACCGCTCCTCCTCCGTCTTATCCCAACGTCCGCCATCCTCTTTGCGGCGGCAAGTGATGATCACGGGGCAGTGCCGCTCGGCCAGCAAACGCTTGAGATTAATGTGCCGGCCAATATAGTCGAGTCGCATTTCGACAAGCTCAGCTCCCTGTTCAGCCAAGTACTGATACTCGGCGATCATGGCTTTATGCCGACTGCGACCAATCGTTACACATAACATACAAATTCCAACGTCTCAAAAGCGGAAGGGGCAAAGGGATCGAAGTTCCAGGCGTGCGCCGGGCTAGGACTAGCCAGCTGTGGCCGGTAGAGCACTTTCGGTCTGCCAGTTCAGAAATCGACTCAACAGTTCAATCCCCGGTTCAGTCAGAAAGCTTTCGGGATGGAACTGCCAGCCTTCAAGCGGATGCACACGGTGGCGTACCCCCATGATCGTGCGCTGCCCGTTGGCAGCTTCGACCCAGGCCGAGACCTCCAGCTCCGCTGGCAGACTCGACGGTTCGATCACTAAAGAATGATAGCGCGTAGCGATGAATGGATTGGGCAGGCCAGCAAAAAAACCACGATTGTCGTGCGCAATTGCATCGGTCTTGCCATGCATCAGCTCCTCAGCCCGAACAATCTTGCCACCCAGAGCCTGTCCGATCGCCTGATGCCCCAGGCAAACCCCTAGAATTGGAAACTCGCCGGCCAACTGTTCGACCACAGCCACGCTAATTCCAGCTTGCCCCGGAGTGCACGGGCCAGGCGAAATCAATATCCGCTGTGGCTGCAAACGGCGAATCTCGTCAATCGTGATCTTATCATTGCGCACAACGCGGACGTCTACGCGCGGGTCGATCTCCCCCAAACGCTGGACCAGATTGTAGGTAAAAGAGTCGTAGTTATCGAGGACTAGAATCATTAGAGGTTCACTGATGGGTGTAACCGACCGAAAAAGACTATTGTAACCCAGATCGGTTTCTCGAAAAGCTCGCTCGGCCAGGCCGCGCGTCTGTGGCAGCTTGTTTGTGGCAGCCGCGCGTGCCACGGCTGATGAGCGGCAGCATAGTAAAATGCGCCGGCGAGAGCATGCTTCGAATTGTTGGTCGTGAGAGGTGCGAAACGATGAGGATGGTCGTTTTACGTAGGGGAAAAAGCGGGACAGACGCGATGTATAGGACAAACAAGCGGGACAAATGTTCTCGGTAGCAGGAAATAAGTGGGGAGGCGGTTGGAACGAGTAATGTAGGTAGGGGAAGTAAGTGGGGATGCGGTTGGGACGAGCGATGTAGGTAGGGGGGATTGAGTAGGGAAGCGGTTGGGACAACCACTCTACGACACGGGGAAGCGGTTGGGACAACCACTCTACAATGACGAGCGTTATACTGAGAGCACGCGCCGACTTGAACCTGGCGTTCCCACCCACTTTGCCACCATCAGACTATTGATATGCCCCACCAACTGCCATTCGCAAATATCCTAGCCATCGCATCCGCTTCCATGCTCCGCAGGCAAATGCATCAGACGCTACTGCGCTGCATGCTCAAGCTCCGCTTGCCCATGCGACTGCAGCGGCGGCTGTTGATGATGATAATGGTCAGCCTCGTCGCCGGCACGACGTTCCCTGCAGTCATAGCTCAAGCACCTGCTGAGACTCCTGCTGAGGCACCTGTTGAGACTCCTGCTGAGGATGTGTTGGTCGACGATCCGCCGCTAGCCGCCAAGCTGCAAGCAGAGCTGCTGAGTGAAATTCGTCAACTGACTTTCGATGGCGAGCGCGCCGGAGAGGGATACTTCTCGGCCGACGGCAAGCAAATTGTCTTCCAGAGCGAGCGCGAGCCGGGCAATCCGTTCTTTCAAATCTATACGATGAACCGCGAAAACGGCGACGTGCATCGCATCTCGCCGGGCATTGGCAAGACCACGTGCGCCTGGATCCATCCCGACGGCCAACGCATCCTATATGCCTCGACCCAGTACGATCCAGCGGCCAAACAAAAGCAGCTTGACGAGATTGCTTTTCGAGCTAGTGGAGAAAAACGTCGCTACAGTTGGGACTATGACCCGGCGTATGATCTGGTCGTGTTCGATACAGCCACCAACGAAACGGGGCGACTGACGCATGAAGAGGGTTACGATGCTGAAGGATCATACTCCCCGGATGGCCAGTGGGTCTGCTTTGCATCCAACCGCCGCGCCTACTCGGGCGAGCTTACTGAGCAAGAGCAGACGCTGTTTGCTGTCGATCCCGCTTCTGCCATGGACCTATACCGCATGCGCAGCGATGGCAGCCAGCTCGAGCGCCTGACCACAGCGATCGGCTATGACGGCGGGCCGTTCTATTCCCCCGATGGCTTGCAGGTTTGCTTTCGACGGTTCTCACCCGATGGCGTCACGGCGGAGATCATGCTGATGGATGCCGACGGCTCCAATCAACGCGCGATTACACAGCTGGAGCGGTTGAGCTGGGCACCCTATTTTCACCCCAGCGGTGACTACTTGATCTTTGCTACCAACGTGCACGGTTTTGGAAATTTCGAACTCTATCTGGTTGATGCTGCCGGCCAGCACGCTCCGGTGCGTGCGACTTATCGCGATGGTTTTGATGGCTTGCCCGTATTCGATCCCACGGGCAATACGCTGCTATGGACCAGCAACGGCGGCGGAGCTCAATCGCAAATATTCGAAGCGAGCTGGAACGATGCGCAGGCTAGAAAACTGCTGGGTCTGGACCAGCTCCCTACGTCGACCAACTCACATGCGTCTGTGCCATCCGCGGAATCTTCGGCAGAGACGCCAACGCAAGATGCGGCGAGCGTGGCTGAAGCGGCTAAGTCTGCCAAGCTGACCGCACCCGGCTTCCTAGCAGCTGACATTGGGCGCCACATCGACTATCTGTGCCGCCCGGAACTGGGCGGACGTTTGACGGGAACCGATGGCGAGCGGATGGCCACCGCCTATGTAGCGGCTTACCTGGAGAGCCTAGGATTGCAACCGGCAGGCTGCGACGGAACCTTCTTTCACGAATTTGAATTTGTGTCCGATGTTAAGTTGGGTGAGTCCAACTCACTCAAGCTTAGTCGTGTCGAAGCAGACGAACCCGACGCCCCTGAGGCTGCACATCGAGCCGACGCAGCCGCGGCCAACTCTCCCCACCCCATCGCGTACGCCATCGACGAAGATTGGCGGCCGGTGTTCTTTTCGCACGAGGGGCATATCGACCCGACGGCGATCGTCTTTGCGGGCTATGGCATCGTGGCGCCTGCCGAGACAGCGGCCGTCGATGGCGAGAGCAATGCGGATCGCGCGGAATACGACAGTTACGTGCACTTGGATGTGACGGACAAGTGGGTACTGGTGTTCCGCCAAATGCCCCAAGACATCTCTCCCGAACGACGTCAACATTTAGCGCGATACAGCGGCGCGCGTTACAAGGCGATGGTCGCTCGCGATCGAGGTGCGAAAGGTTTGATCTTTGTCAGCGGACCGACCAGCCCGCTGCGTTCACGACTAATGCCGCTGGAGATGGACGGCACGCTCGGTGGCAGTAGCTTGGCTGTACTGAGCGTTGCGGACCCAGTGGCCGAAGACTGGATGAAATCCGCCGACGAAGACCTGCGTGAGCTCCAGAGCGCACTGGATCAAGGCCAGATGGCGATGGGGTTTGAACTGCCAGGCATTCGCCTGCAGGCCAACATCGATATCGAACCCGTAACCGCCGCCGGGCGCAACGTGTTGGCTCTGCTCCCCGGCTATCAGTCTGAAGAGCCGGTCGCTGACAAGTCCTCCGAACATTCCGCCCGAAACTCCGGCGCCGACGCGACTTTGCCAATGGTGGTGGTCGGCGCGCATATCGACCATCTTGGAGCGGGAACCGGCGCGGGCTCGCTGGCTAAAGAGGATGAACGAGGCGGCGTGCATCGCGGCGCGGATGACAATGCGTCCGGGGTAGCCGGCATGCTGGAGATCGCTCAGTACCTGGCTGGCGAAATGCAGCCGCCGCGCCCAGTCCACAAGCACGATATACTGTTTGCCGCCTGGAGCGGTGAGGAGCTGGGCCTGCGCGGATCGCAAGCCTTTGCCGATGACTTTGCGCAGCTCTATCCCGATCGCAAGCTGGCCTCCGGCAAAACGCTCCAACCTGCTGTCGTAGCTAATCTGAATATGGATATGATCGGCCGCCTGCGCGACAGCTTGGTCCTGCAGGGCATCGGCTCGTCTACCTATTGGACCGGAGCCATCGAGCGCCGCAACGCCGTAGTGCGGCTGCCGTTAACTCTGCAGAACGACTGTCACCTTCCCACCGATGCCAGCACATTTTTCCTGCACGGCGTACCGATCTTGTCGGCCTTCACTGGTTCGCACGATGAGTACCACACCCCGCGCGACGTGCCCGAGCTGATCAACTATGAAGGGACCGCTCGGGTTGCACGGCTGATGGCCCTTGTCGCCCGCGATTTGGTCATGGCCGAGCAGCCGCCTGAGTATCAGGAGCAGGAGGCCGAGCCTCAAATGCGAGCCAATCTCACCGCGTATCTAGGCACCGTGCCCGACTACGGACAGAGTGAGCTCAAAGGAGTCAAACTCGCTGGCGTTACCAAAGGTGCTCCTGCCGAACTGGCGGGATTGCAAGCCGGCGATGTGATCATCGAACTGGCCGGGCGCAAGATCGAAAATATCTACGATTACACCTACGCCATCGAAGCATTGAAAGTTGGCCAGGAGACGTCTGTGAAGATTCAGCGCGGTGCTGAGCAGCTCAAGCTGACCCTTACCCCCACCTCGCGCCAATAAGCTCGCAGCAGGCTACCGAAATGAGTACTTCAACCAATAAAACTTATTCGCTGACGTTGCTTCCAATATTGCTGTGGCTGGCGGTATCGCCGGCGATGGCAGAGGACGGTCCGGATCTTCGCACGCTGGACATCTCTGGTGAGAGCCAGCGGCAGACGGTGATCGCCGCCGGCACGCCGCAGATTTACCAGGGACATCCTACCACGCTGCGGCTGCCGGGAACAAAGTCGCTGCTTTGCGTGTGGTCTATCAACCATGGTGGTGCGGCGGGCCCGATGGCGCGCAGTGACGACGGCGGGCTGACTTGGACTCGCCTGGACAACACGCTCCCTCCGGGTTTTGCGACACATCAGAACTGCCCCAGCATCTATCGCATGGTCGATCCGCACGGCAAACAGCGCTTGTGGGTGTTCTCGGCCGCACTGGGTACACGCTCCGGTCCGGGGATGCCTAGCATCATGAGTGAAGACGCTGGTCGCACCTGGCGGGAGATGCCACCACTAGGCTTGCCGTGCGTGATGACCTTTAGCAGCGTCGTGCGCTTGGCCGACGGTGATTATCTGGGTTTGTATCACAAGGGTCCGAATGGCCAAGACAAGTCACCGCTGCAGGTGCTGCAGACGCTCACCAGCGATGGCGGATTGACTTGGAGCGAACCGCGCGTGGTGGCGTCGGTTGCCGGCAAGGATCCGTGCGAGCCATTTGTGTTTCGCTCGCCGGCCGGCGACGAACTGTGCTGCTTGATGCGCGAGAACACGCATCGGGCACGCAGCTTGATGATGTTCTCACGCGACGAGGGCGCGACATGGACGGAGCCCTCCGAGACTCCGTGGGGACTCAGCGGAGATCGGCATGTGGGAATTCAAACCGACGACGGACGGCTCGTCATCGCATTTCGCGACATGGCACCAGGCAGTAGCACGCGCGGACATTTTGTCGCTTGGGTCGGCAGCTACGATGACATCCAACGCGGCGACGGAGGAAAGTATCGCGTCAAGCTGCTGCACAATTACGCTGAGCGTGTGACCGATTGTGGCTACCCTGGCGTTGAGCTGTTGCCGGATGGAACGATCGTGGCCACGACCTACGTCAAATACCGACCCGGCCCCGAGAAGCATTCGGTTGTCTGCACGCGTTTTAAGCTGGACGAGCTGGACGAGCTGGACGAGCT
>CAKQWG010000028.1 GCA_934278005.1 uncultured Pirellulaceae bacterium
AAGCGTACAGCGCAAGCTGTGAACGAGAAGCCGGGGGGCGACTCTTGAAACGGGACCGGTAGTTCTTCGGAACTACCGGGGCCCGTTTCGCATTTGACCCACGCACTTCTTTCGCTTAACGCATTGTAGAACGCCTGTCCCAAGCGTCTGAGCAAACGCGTAGAACGCTTGTCCCAAGCGTCTGATCATTAATTCAACAGCCCGTTAGCGCCAAAGCGGCTAACACAACGTTATAGAGTGCAACATCGACCGGATCAGTGATGCGTATGTTGAACGAAGGTGCGCGATCCAAGGTTAGAGAATGAATGGTTAGAAAGTGCGCCAAGGTACGTACTGCAGCCACCGCCCCGCTCAGGCGACGGCCGGTGGGCAACGCATTCGAATGAGTGCGGCCCGAGACTGCCAACAGAGTCGATGTCGATACGAAAAAAAGCTTGGATGGCAAGGCCACCCAAGCTTCTGTTGCTTGATCCGAAGTTGTATTCAATCGACTAAAGGTTAGTCGTGTCCATCGCAATCGGTAAGACTGGAACTAGAACGCCAAGGTCACACCTAGATCGACGCCCTGCATCCAGAATGTGTCGGTAGCAAACAGCGGCTGTGGACGAGTACGAGCCACATTGAGCGGCTCGATGACATTGTCAATTTGGCTGCCGGCCAAAGCTACGTCGGACCACATCATCATGGTGTAACCAATGGTGAACTGCAAGTTTTCGCGAGCCGAAAAGCCTAGTTTGACGCCTAGCTCAGGCAGGAACGCAAAGGTGTCGCGAGAGTACTCTCCGCTGTTGCTGGGCAGCGCCAACAGACCGCTGTCTGTGGAGAGGCTGCTAAAGCCGCGAGTCGAGCCGCTTTGACTCATGTTACCAAAGGCTACCTTGGCAAGCGTCGAAAAGCTAACTCGGTTGCGATGGACCGAACTCAGCACCCCCAAGTGCCCACCGTTAAAGACGTTCTTAGTCTCAAACAAATCGCTCGTCGCAGTCACTGGAGTCGGACTGGCTGTCTGAATCCCGATCGAGTTTTTGAGCAGATTGTAGGTATAGCCGCCGAGCAAATCCATACGCATCGAGTCGGAACGAGTAAGCAGTAGGTACAGCGAACCGTCCGCTCCATACATATCCAGATCCGAACGAGCGGTCACGCTACCAGCTAGATCGGGATCGATGCCGTTGCGGTATGCCACTAGATAGGCATCTTCCTGATTTAGGCTCGAGTTGTAGAACGGGATACCGATCGACGGATTTCCCGGGCTGCCACTACCATCGCTGGCCTGCGAGTAAGATTTACTTTCGTTTATCAGCCCGTAGCCGCGGCCGCCGATACCGATTTTTTGCTCGGGACCAAAATACATCCCGCCCGAAAAGCGGAAGCCTGGACTCAGACCGTAGTCAATGCCGTCGGCTCCACCATATTGGGTTGTTACACCAGGCGCGCCTGTGATCGGCTGAACAGCGTAACCCGCCGTGTTGATTAGTGCGGGTGACGAAGCGTTCTTGCTAAACCACAAGAGCGTCTCCGAATTAAACCAGACCTGTGGGCTACGCACGGTGCTGCCGAAGTACCCCTCGTCATAATGACCGTACGAGCTGGAGCCGTAATTACTCATGTAGTGCGAGCCAACGTTGTCGCTAGGCACATAGCTCTCTTGGTAGACTGCACCGGCGTTTTGCGGCGCGCTTTCATTCGGGGCGGATGCGTAGTCGACCGAGTTATCGGACAAGCTGCGCGACGCCTGAAACTGCGCGGGCCGTGTGGCACCGGACGAGTCGTAGGCTGGCGCGTCACCAATGGTGCGCGCACTCTGGGTTCCAATTGGATGGACGATGCCTTGGGCCGAAACTTGCTGCAAGCAAAGGCCGGCCAGGGCCAGGGACATAACTAGATTCGATATTTTCATTTTTTTGTTCTCACGAGACGGATCAAGCGTCAGGGTCGTTACATGTAGATCGGTCCCTAATGGCCCCACTTCGATAAAAAATGTTACATCCGGCATATACCCCCTAAACATCGCCAATTGCCAACGCGGGTTTTTCCAGCTGGCGGAACCTGCCACATATCATTTCCAGCGGCTTTTCAGTTACCCCTATCGCCCCCCTCTGTTAAACTAATCAGGTCGTCCCAAGCGATATGGCGTCAGCGAGCCGCCGTGGCGCGAGCGACATCCACAACAGCGTTTCCAAAACAGCGTTTCCAAAACAGCGTTTCCAAAACAGCGTTTCCAAAACAGTGTTTCCCAAACAGCGTAGAGTATTGCCTGATGTTTTGTTGCGGCGTGGCAAATGGTGCCGGCGACGGAACGTCGAGCCACATTGCTTCTCACCCTCAGCCTGAATCAGTCTGTGCATGAAAAAAGCCGAAGCCTCTTTCCCCAAAAATCAACCGTCGTCGAATCAGCCCCTGGCCGACCCATCCGCTGAGTTGGCTTCAGCGGCGAGTGTGAGTGCTGCTCCGGCTTCCTCAGCAGCGCCCGAGGACATCCCGGCTAGTGCTGGACGGCTGCCCAGCATGCCGCGCATCGCTGCTGGCTGGAAGATCCCTGGAGCGGCCACGGCCAGCATCAAGCGTTGGTCTCGGGCGTTGCGTCGAGTAACTGAGCTGGAGCCAGCCACGCGTCGGTTGACGTTGGAGCAGATTCGCAAAGAGAGTCTTTCGCTGCGCTATCGCGCGATGAGTGGCGAGCCGCTGGGCAAGATTCTCCCCGAAGCTTTCGCCCTGGTTCGCGAAGCGGGGCGACGGGCGCTCAACATGCGTCACTTCGATGTGCAGATCGTAGGTGGCGCGGCGCTGTTTGACGGGTGTATCACCGAGATGCAGACGGGCGAGGGCAAGACGTTAACAGCGACCCTGCCGTTGTACTTACATGCCCTTTACGGCAAAGGCGCGCACTTGGCAACAGTCAACGACTACTTGGCTGAGCGCGATGCGCTGTGGATGAAGCCAATCTACGAATTGCTGGGAGTTACCGTCGGAATTGTCTTGACCGACAGCACTCCCGAGGAGCGTCGCCAGGCCTACGCATCGGACATTACCTACGGCACCGCCAAGGAGTTTGGATTTGACTTTCTGCGCGATCGGCTATTGCTCCGCGCCCAGGGCAGAATGCAGAGCGACTTTTTGGGCGAAGGGAGCCTGGAGCGATGGAGCAGCCAGGGAGACGAACCGGTGCAGCGCACCATGCACTTTGCACTTGTCGACGAAGCGGACAGTATTTTGATCGATGAGGCGCGCACGCCGCTGATCATCGGCTCCGTGGGGGATGAGACCCGCGAAGCGGTCATCGCTACCTTCCGCTGGGCCGCAGAAAATGCGCCCCAGTTCGAATTGGAGGAGCATTACATCATCAACGAAGATCACCGCAAAATCGAGCTGAACGGCCGCGGCAGGGGACTGGTCCGCAGCTTGCCCCGTATCGATGAAATGCGCGGCGTGTCGTTGGTTGACCTCTACGAGTACATGGAGCGAGCAATCAAAGTGCATCGCGACTTTCACCTCGACCGCCACTACGTCGTGCGCGATGGTGAGATCGTCATCGTCGACGAATTCACCGGCCGACTGGCTGAGGGACGCAAGTGGCGCGACGGGATCCATCAAGCCATCGAGTCCAAAGAACGCATTGAAGTCAGCGTCCCTACCGGACAAGCCGCGCGGATTACCGTACAGGATTTATTTCATCGCTACCAGTCGATCGCCGGCATGACGGGCACCGCGTCGACGAGCGCGCCGGAGTTGCGAAAAATCTATAAAACACCGGTTGTCCTTGTGCCCACCAATCGTCCGCCGCGGCGGCAACGATTGCCTGACCGAGTGTACGGTACGATGCTGGAGAAATTTGAAGCGATCGTGGCCGAAGTTCAAGAGTATCACGCTCAGGGGCGACCGGTGCTGATCGGCACACGGTCGATCGACAAGTCCTTGATTTTGGCCAAACTGCTGCGCGACGTAGGCATCGTGACCGATGTTCTAAACGCCAACGAAGTGGAACGCGAAGCAGAAATTGTAGCCGCCGCTGGAGAGCGGGGACGCGTGACGGTCGCTACGAACATGGCGGGCCGAGGTACCGACGTGAAGCTGAAACCGGATGTCAAGGAGATTGGCGGAATGCACGTCATCTGCACCGAGCTGCACGATGCGGCCCGCATCGATCGCCAGCTGATTGGTCGCTGCGGTCGACAGGGCGATCCCGGTTCTTATCGCCAGTATCTCGCACTGGACGACGACATTTTGCGGACCGGCTATGACAATCGTCGGGCGGACCAGCTGATCGAGCGTGGCAAGCAGCAGAGCGGCCCATTCCACTCATTGGCCGGTTTACTGCGCAAGGCTCAGCGACGCGTGGAACGCAAGCACTTTCGCGATCGGATGATGCTCCTGCATCACGAGCGCGAGCGAACCAAACTGCAAAGAGAAATTGGTCAGGATCCTTATCTAGACACCGCCGAATAGGTCCGGTGACGCGCATGCCAAACCAGCTGGGGCAATGACGGCCTACAAATGGCAGGCTAAAAAGCCTTATTTCGTGCCATTTCTGGCTGAACTTCACCACGCTTTCGCTTTCTTCGCGCTCCTGCTCGTGCAGTGCCGCCTGCTTTTAAGCCGGCGCCGGGGCGGGTGCAATCTGAATTTTTCAGCCCTCCAGCGTTAACCCCCCTTGCGCTGAAATCCAAGGCGAGTAGGATGCTAAACAGAACCGATTACAACTGGATAGCCTAGAGGTCCCTTCATGAAAATTGCAGTTCTCAAAGAACTCTATCCCGGCGAACGGCGAGTAGCGCTGGTCCCTGCCAACGTTCCGCAACTGGCCAAAGCCAAACTGCAGGTGCTGGTGGAAGCTGGTGCGGGCGTAGAAGCTGGCTTTCCGGACCAACTTTACACGGATAAGGGAGCGACGGTTGTCGCTGATCGCAGCGCTGCGCTAGCTGCAGATATTCTGCTACAAGTTCGCGCTGTGGGGATGGATGCCGACGGGGGTTCCAGCCTGCGGCATTCTGTGCGACCTGGCCAGATTTTGATCGGCTCCTGCGACCCTTTAGGTAAGCCGCAAGCCATCGCCGATTGGGCGAGCACGGGTGCGACGCTGTTTGCCCTAGAACTGATCCCACGCATCACTCGTGCTCAAAGCATGGATGTACTGTCGTCTCAGGCCACGATCGCTGGCTACCGAGCCGTACTGATGGCCGCCACCGAGCTGCCCAAGATGTTCCCGATGATGATGACTGCGGCGGGAACCCTGACGCCGGCAAAGGTGTTCGTGATTGGGGCTGGCGTAGCGGGCCTACAGGCCATTGCATCCGCTCGGAAATTGGGAGCAGTGGTCTCCGCGTACGACGTGCGTCCGGCTGTTCGCGAGCAGGTCGAAAGCTTGGGAGGCAAATTCGTCGAACTGCCCATCGATGCATCGAGCTCTGAAGACAAGGGCGGATATGCCAAGGCGATGGATGAAGAATTCTACCGCAAACAGCGCGAATTGCTGGCCAGTGTGGTGGCCAACAGCGACGTGGTAATCACCACGGCAGCCATTCCAGGCCGCCCTTCACCACTTTTAGTCACGGCCGATGCCGTGCGCAGCATGCAGCCCGGCAGCGTGATTATCGATCTGGCCGCCGAACGCGGTGGCAACTGCGAACTGAGCCAAGCTGACGCGCGCGTAGTCGAGCGGGGAGTCGTCATTCTAGGACCAACCAATATCGCCACGGACATCCCCAATCATGCCAGTCAGATGCTGGGCAATAACGTGGTCAAGTTCTTGCTGAACATGGTCAAAGACGGGCAACTGAATTTGAACATGGAAGACGAAATCGTGCGCGAAACATTGGTAGCCCGCGATGGACAGATCGCCAATCAACGCGTGCGCGATCTACTGTAACGCACGCCCTTCGCACAGTCATTCTCGATAAAATTTTGGTGAAAGTAGCTTTGATGCACTCCCCGACACTCCCCTTGGCCGCTGGCCGTGTCACCCCAGCAAGCACATCTAGTCCAAAGTTCAACTTCGCAGTTTGCCTTGGACTGCTGGTTCTCAGTGGCTATCTTCAGCCATGCTCGGCAGTCGCTCAAGAGCCGGCGGCGGCCCCCGTGGGCGCCGCGGCGCGACAGCAGGCCATCGCCGCTGAAACGCACGGCTTGGTATCCGGCACAGATGCTACGGCGGTCAGACACCCGGCCGCTGGCTCGTTCGTTACACTTTCGAGGACCAATGTGCTGATCGGCAGCTTCACCATATTCATGCTCGCCGTCTTCGTAGGCTTTGAAATTATCACCAAAGTTCCGCCCACGCTGCACACACCGCTTATGTCCGGCTCCAATGCGATCAGCGGCATTACCGTGGTGGGAGCTATCCTGACCGCCGGCGCGGCTGCAACCACCACGGGCGGTTGGTTCGGCACATCGCTGGGCATGGTGGCCGCCGTGCTGGCCATGATCAATGTGGTGGGCGGTTTTATGGTAACCCACCGCATGCTAGTGATGTTTAAGAAGCGTTAATTGCAAGTGGCCGACAGACAGACGCGTGGCCACTGCCGCTTCCAACTACAAACTCAAACTACCTCAAGAAATCCTCCCCATGCTCGGCTCTGCAGTTATCTCGATCGCCTACTTGGCTTCAGCTCTGTTGTTCATTCTCGGTCTCAAGCAGATGGCCCATCCGCGTACGTCCGTGCGAGGGATCATCACCGCCGCGCTGGGCATGTTGGTAGCCATCGTAGCTACATTGCTGGACCCGGCTGTCACGGGCTACGTGTTTATCCTCACTGGTCTAGTCGTCGGCAGTGCGCTGGGAGCTTGGTTGGCAATCAAAGTCGAGATGACAGAAATGCCGCAGCTGGTGGGACTGCTCAATGGTCTCGGCGGTGCGGCTTCGACGCTGGTTGCCTGGGCCGATCTGCAGCTTGGCAGCGGACACCCACTGGATTCGCTGATTGCCATCGGACTATCGGGGCTGATTGGTACAGTGACCTTCTGGGGAAGTTTGGTTGCCTGGGCGAAATTGAAGGAGCTGCCGCAATTTAAAAAGCCATTTGCTCTGCCGCAGCAACCCTGGATCAATTTAGTGCTGTTCCTTGTGGCATTAGTTTTTATCGGCATGTTGACCGTCGCTTCGACGACGCTTGGTCAGACGGGTTGCTACCTGTTGATCATGTTGGTAGCTACCGTGCTGGGTATTTTCTTAGTACTGCCCATCGGTGGAGCCGATATGCCGGTGGTCATTTCGCTGATGAATTCTTACTCTGGTCTGGCTGGTGCAGCGACGGGCTTCGTCATTTCGAACAACGCGCTGATCATCGCTGGATCGCTAGTGGGTGCCTCAGGTATTATCTTGACGCAGATCATGTGCAAAGCCATGAATCGCTCGCTGACCAATGTCCTGTTTGGCGGCATGGGTACGACTGGTCCAGTGGCCAATGCCGATGAGACCTATGCAAACGTGCGCAGCACCAATGCCGACGACGTCGCCATGATCCTCGACGGAGCTCAGCGCGTGGTGTTTGTGCCTGGTTACGGGATGGCCGTTGCCCAGGCACAGCACGCTGTGCGCGACCTGAGTAAACTGCTCGAATCCAGAGGCTGCACCGTCGAATATGCGATCCATCCGGTGGCCGGGCGGATGCCAGGCCACATGAATGTGCTACTGGCCGAAGCTGACATCAGCTACGATAAACTTAAGGAGATGGACGAGATCAATCCGACGCTCGATACCGTGGATGTGGCCATCGTCATTGGGGCTAACGACGTCGTCAACCCAGTTGCCAAAACCGATCCTAACAGCCCTATCGCGGGCATGCCGATAATCGAAGTCGACAAGTGCCGTACGGTGATCGTCATCAAGCGTAGCCTAAGTCCTGGTTTTGCGGGTATTCCCAATCCACTTTTTGCATTGCCCAACACGCTGATGATGTACGCCGATGGACAACAGGCCGTGCTGGACATAACCAAGGCGGTCAAAGAACTTTAGGTTCAGTGCGCCTCCAACCAGTTGGCACCGATGCCGGTTTCCACCTGCAGTGGTACGCGCATCGCTAGGGCGGTCTGCATGGCTTGGCGAATAACCGGCACGACGCTGTGCTGCTCCGGGCGATACAGATCGAACACGATTTCGTCATGCACCGTCAGTAGCATCTTGGTTTGGAAGTTCCCACCGCGCAGCGCTGCGTGAACTCGAATCATGGCCAGCTTAAGAATATCCGCAGCGGTCCCTTGGATGGGACTATTCATAGCTAGCCGCTCGGCCACACTAGCTACCGCCCGACTGCTCGAATTAATGTCGCGCAAGTAACGTCGCCTGCCGGTCTGTGTCTGCACGTAACCGTGCTGCCGCGCAAAGGCGATGGTCTCGTCGATGTAGGTTCTCACGCGCGGATATTTTTCGAAGTAGTTTTCAATCAACATCTGCGCTTCGGCTCGCGGAATATTCAGTCGCTGCTGCAGCCCAAAAGCGGAGATACCGTAGATGATGCCGAAGTTGACCGTTTTGGCTTTGTCACGCATTTCGCGCGTGACCTCGGATGTATCGACGCGGTACACCTTAGCGGCCGTCAGCGTATGAATGTCTTCGTTGCGTTCAAACGCGTCAATCATGGCTTCATCGCCACTGAGATCCGCCATGACTCGCAGTTCGATTTGCGAGTAATCCGCTGATAGCAACAAATAGTTCTCATCGCGTGGGACAAAAGCCGCGCGAATCTCGCGACCGCGCTGCTTGCGGACGGGGATTGTCTGTAGATTGGGGTTGTCCGACTGCATTCGCCCCGTGGCAGTCCAGGTTTGACTATAGTGCGTATGCAAGCGGCCGGTGCGCGGATTAACCGCAGCAGGCAGTTGATCGACGTACACGCTTTTGAGCTTCACAGCGCTGCGGTAATCGAGAATGTCAGCCACGATCGGGTGCCGACCAGACAAGCGGATCAGCTCCGTTTCCCGCGTGGAATACTGGCCGGTAGCGGTCTTCTTCGGATTGGGATCCAGCTGCAGGACATCGTACAAAATCACTCCTAGCTGCTTGGGGGAGTCGATGTTGAACTCGCGACCTGCAGCTTCGTAGATCCGCTGCTGTAGTTCGGCGATCTCGGGTGTCAGCTTTTGGGAGAAGGCTTGCAGGGATTCGATATCCAGTCGTATTCCTTCGTACTCCATATCGACCAGCACCGGCACCAGCGGGCACTCGACTTCGTAGCACACTTGGCTCACACCCTGGGCTTCGATGTCTGGTCGCAGCACCTGAGCGATTTGCCACGTTACATCCGCGTCCTCGGCCGCGTACTGGGCAACGGTCTCCACCGCCACGTCGCGCATGTTCTTCTGATTGGGTCCCCGCTCGCCGATCAGTTCCGTAATTGAGATCGGTCGATAGTTGAGATAGAGTTTCGCCAAATAATCCAGCCCATGTCGCATCTCCGGCTCCTTCATCGAGTGCGCCAGCATGGTATCGAAAAGCGATCCGCGGACATCGATGCCGTGCCACTTGAGCAGCGACAGATCGTACTTGAGATTGTGCCCCAGCTTGGCGATATTGGGATTTTCAAACAACGGCCTGAACTCATTGAGCACCGCTTGCGCTTGGTCCGGCTCGGGTGGGCAGACCACGTAGTAGGCTTGGTGTTTGGCGAAGCTAAAGGCGATGCCCAGCGGCAGAGCGGTGCGGGGATCCAGTCCCGTGGTCTCGGTGTCGAAGCTGATTTCGCGCTGCGACAATAATTTTCGCAGCAGCGTTTGTCGCTCGGCAGCCGTGCGGACGATGGCGTAATCGTGCTTGATGTCGGCAATGGTCAATTCGTCGGGCAGATCGCCAAAGAGCGATGTTTGTATCTCCTTCTCCCGCTTCTCCCGCACGACTGAAGCTCGACTCTGTGCCGACGAGAACGACTTTCCAAACAGGCGTTTGCCAAGCGTGTCGAACTCCAGTTCACTCAGCAGCTCTTTCAGCTTGGCATTATCCGGCGGCTGCACGGCCAAGGCAAAGACATCGATCGCGTGGGGCACATCCAACTGAATGGTAACCAACTGTTTGGAGAGCCGCGCCTGATCGGCAAACTGCTCAAATCGCTCGCGCTGCTTGCCTTTTAGTTCGTGGCTGTTCTCCAACAAACTCTCTAGGGAACCGTACTGGGCGATCAGCTTCTGCGCCGTCTTGAGGCCGATTCCAGGCACGCCGGGAATGTTGTCGCTGCTGTCGCCCATCATGCCCAGCACGTCGATCACTTGGTCCACGCGAGCCACTTCCCACTTGGCCAAGACCTCTGGCACACCGAGGATCTCTATCTCACTGCCTTGGCGGCCCGGCTTCATTACAAACACATTCGGGGTAACCAGCTGATCGTAGTCTTTATCGGGAGTGACCATCATCACTTGAAATCCCTCATCGGCAGCTTGGTGGGCCAAGGTGCCAATGACGTCGTCTGCCTCGTAGCCAGGCAACTTGATAATGGGGATCCGCAGGGCCTCGAAAAGGCGTTCGATATAGGGAAGTTGCTTGGCGATATCCTCAGGCATGGCGTCGCGCTGCGCCTTGTACTGAGGAAAGATTCTGTGCCTCTCAGTTGGCTCGCGTGTGTCGAAGGCCACGGCCAGGTGCGTGGGCGATTCCCGTTTGATGATGTCGAGCAGCGTATTGAAGATGCCAAACACGGCCGAGGTGCAGATACCGCCCGAAGTCATGCGTGGGCTGCGAACTAGGGCAAAGTGAGCACGATAGGATAGCGCCATGCCATCCAGCAGAACCAGCTTATTAAGCATCGATGCGGACGCATTTTCCATTGGGAGTATTTCTTGGCGAGGAGTTGAGCTGAGACGTTGAATCTAGTGCACCTAGGAGCTTTGTACAATGCTGAGTTGATGTGGGCGCTGGGCGGTCAAACTTCCCATTACTTAGGGCGGATCTTCCGCCGCACAGTCGGGCCGACCCGGGTGTACCTGCGCGTTTTCCGTCCAAAGCTCCACATACGTAATTTCCGGCATAGCCTTTGCTTAACGAGTCATCCAGTCACAGTCGACTCAGTCCGAATAATTACTCGAAAGGAATGCAATAATGGCACAATCAGCTAGCACAATGAAAAATCGCGCTTCAGAAGCGGCCTCGAACTACGCTGAATCGGCGGGCGAAGCTCTACATGAAGGTTATGATCGAGTTGCCCGCGAAGCGCAGCGTGGCTATGAGTACAGCGTCGATACGCTTAAAACTCACCCGATGGAATCCGTAGCGATCGCACTGGGCGCTGGCGTCGTTATCGGTCTGATGCTCGGCATGTCGGTTAGCTCCGGCCGCCGCTAGTCGTCAGCAACTCCTTTCAGCGTAAGAGTGCACCAACTCCACAAGCACATCTTAGCAGTGCAAGCTAAGAACTCGGAGTTGGAGCGCACAGTGCGACCAGTGCAGGCCTCCAGCAACGGATCTAAACACAATTGTGTTCGATCCTGTTTCTGGCGGCCTGTTTTTTAGCCACGGTCCCGGTTCGTCGAAGTGGCTCAGGCACAGTTCCAGTGAGCCGATGGCGACGGAGTTTTTCCAGATCGCCGTCCCCCAGATCGCCGTCTCTAAGTACGGGGCGACGGGGTCTGCCGAAAATTGGATTTTACGGTAGAATCTACTGTCAACACACATCTGGTAACATGCCCACTCACGCTACTTGCGAAGCGGCACTGAGGACGGCAGCTGGGCTTCTAACCGAAAGTAAATATCATGGCTAATCAAGCAATCATCGACCACTTAAATGAGATCCTTAAGCACGAATGGACTGGCGTTGCGCAGTACTCGCAGGCGAGTTTCATTTGTGAAGGTGTGTGGCGCGAAGTCTACGCAGACAAATTTCTAGACGATGCCAAAGAGTCGTTCACGCACGCGCAGAAGGTCGGTAGTAAAATTGTTTCACTCGGTGGCGTGCCTGTCGCGACGCGAAATGAGATCAAACAATCTCGCAATCTTCAAGAGGTATTGCAGTTCAGCCTGGACTTCGAAGCCAAAGCAGTCCAAATGTACTCGCAAGCCCTCGAGATGGCTGAAGGGGACCGTCCACTGGTTATTTTCCTCGAAGACATCCTAATCGAAGAGCAAGAGGGAGTCGAAGAGTACACGAAACTGCTGCGCAATTCTGAAGGTGCCTCGTCGGCGACTAAGCCGCACGAAAAAACCGCTTAGAGCGTTCCAATCTTGCGACGTGAGGGGAGAAGTGTCTCATGGTCGGAGTCAGCCAGAAAAAATGCTGCGACTGGATAGGTCGCAGCATCTTCGGGCTGCGGCAGCGGTTCTAGCGCAGCACCAGTGTGAGTCTAATTGGATTGAAATTGTGCGATCGTAGCCAGTGGCCACAGATTCAACCCGCAGCTTCGAACTTTAATAACACTGGAGATTCAGCAGCCTGCGGATGGGTCTCGGCTGCTTTGGCGACACGGGCAATGCGAGCCGTGTTGGAATTGGACGTAGCCCCACTGCGGTTAACCATCGCCGGCGATAGGGTCATCTTCAGTGCGGCGACCTGGCCAGGTTCGATGGCAACCTGATTTTGCACAAACCAACCCACGTCTGGGGAATACGTCTCCTGGCGCAGAATCATGTGTTCGAGCCCGCAAATCGTTGAGGCTTGCGCTAGAACCAGTCGCTGCTGTGCGCTGGCTCCGGGGAGAACGTTGATGATAATTTCGTTTTGCACGCGGTTTCTACCAGCAGTTAGCTTGTTGAAATTCAGTCTCAATAAATAATAAACCGATTCGCAAAGCCGTCAATCCGAATTTTCGCCAGAAAGCGTCTAACTTCCGATGAATTCCTCCAAGCTTAAAGCTGCGAAGCACAAGTGCGAGAAACTCGGCCTGGACGGCGCGCAGCGGATGCTCATGCTGTGCCTGGATAGGCGACGCGGCAAATGCGCCAGTTCGCAGCAGATGCTCGAATCTTGGAAGTTTCTCAAGCGACGACTCAAGGAGTTGAATTTGGACGGCCGTGGCGGAATTATACGGCTCAAGATGGGCTGTGCGGGTATCTGCAAAGCGGGCCCGATCATGACGGTGATTCCAGACGGCACGTGGTATGGCGAGTGCACGCCGGAAAACATTGAGCAGATTATCCAAGAGCACTTGATCGGTGGGCGAATCGTCAAGAAATTCCAGATCGGACAGGCGGCATATGGAGAGCCGAGCCTTTGATCGGAGGCAATGCTCGTAGCACCGCACTTTTAGCTATGATACCACTAGCTTTGTGCACTACCCACTATCGAATAAGGAAAACCAGCCTTGAGCCTGCCTTCGACCCAACCAGCGACCCCGTCCCGTGTAAATCACTGGTTTAGACAGCCCATGTCGCTATGCCTGGCCTCGCTACTGATAGTCACACAGGTAGCTGACTTACACCAAACGGCAGTCGCCGCGGAATCGGTACGGATAACTCCCGACGTGGTGTATGGCCACAAACTAGGTTTGGCTATGACGTGCGACGTTTTCACTCCGACGGAAAATGCCAATGGAGCCGCGGTGTTATTCATGGTCAGCGGCGGTTGGTATTCCAGTTGGTCGCCTCCTGAGCAGACGCAGACGATGTTCCGTCCGTTGACTGACCAGGGCTTTACCGTATTTGCCGTGCGGCATGGCAGCAGTCCGAAATTTTCGATCTCCGAAGCGGTCTCCGATGTACGCCGCAGCGTGCGTTTCATTCGACTCAACGCTGAAAAATTTCAGATCGATCCGCAGCGGATCGGCGTTTATGGCATGAGTGCCGGCGGCCACCTGTCGCTGATGCTCGGTACTGCGTCCGATGAAGGCAACCCAGAATCCAAAGATGCGGTCGAGCAAGTCAGCGACCGAGTGCAAGCGGTAGTGGCTTATGTGGCTCCCACCGATCTGCGGATCATGGCCCAAGACGCGCCGGATCGCCTGCCCGCTTACGCGAATTTTCCTGCCTTGCAGATCGACCGCGCGGCGGCCGAAGTCGACTCGCCGCTAATTCACGTTTCGGACGATGATCCACCGACATTGCTACTGGCCGGCGCCAAGGACGAACTGGTACCTATCTCGCATAGCCGCAACATACAGGCTGCCTTTGAGAAGGTGGGTGTCGAGTGCAAGTTGATCGAATTTCCAGAGGCGGGACATGGGTTTGGTGGGGAGGATGCCAAGCGGGCGACGGACGCCATGGTAGCTTGGTTTACCGAGCACTTGGGCAAGTGAGCGATCTAGGCTACTGCTGACTGAAGGTTAAACCTCGTAGCGAGTCATCGCCGCTCTGGTCGTTCATCGGCTCGAGCCCGCCGGTGAGCACGAAGCCATCGACGCGTGCGCTGGCCTGGGCGAGTTCCGATTGAGCGGCGATGAACTGTAAAGTGGCGTCGAAATAAGTGCGGCGAGCGATGAGCACTTGGACAAAGTTGGTCTCACCCGCCTTATAAGCGACCTCGGCCAGCGTCATCGACTCGTCGGCATTGGGAAGAATTTCCTGCGAATATTTGGTTACGGCGATGGCCGCGGACTGATAGCTCTGCGACACGCTGGCTAATCGCGCGGCGATTGAGTTCTCGATGCGCTGCACCTCCATCAGAGCTCGACAATACTCCGCCCGCGCCGCTGCAATGTTGCCTTGGTTTTGATTGAAAACTGGAATGGGAGCACCAAGCTGAATATTGATCAGGCCCGAGTCTGTTCCCTGATCGACCCCGGCAGCCATTTGCATCGTCAAGTTGGGAATAGCCTGTACCCCGTGGCGCTCCAGGAGCGCGCGGGCTTGTCTCACGCGGGCTTGGGCGGCCTGCAGCTCAGGGCTGGAGTTAAGGATAGTGGAGGAGACCGACGACCAGTCGAGCGTCTCTTGAGAGATCGGTAATTCACCGGTAAGTCGCGCCGGTGCCAAGTTGGCGACTCCGGCCAGGGCGGCTAACTCTTTCCAGGCTGCCTCGAATGCGATTTGTGCTTGCCGGTAAGCTAAATCGATCTCGTTCTTCTGTACTTTGGCCTGCAAGACGTCGATCTGCGAGCCTTCCAGGGCTGCCTTGCGCAGTTCGGCCAGCTCAAACCCTTTGTCGACAACCGACTGGAAATCATGAATTAGCTCAATGCGTTTCTGAGCCGCCAACGCCTCGTAGAATTTCGAGCGAATGTCGCTCAAGATGCGCATGCGCTGCGTTTCCAGCTCGTGCAACTGCGCTTGGACCGCTTCGTTCTGTACGCGTCGGTTGAGCGCCAGTTTTCCGCCGGTCACAAACTCTTGTTCGATAAAAGCCGTATGCTGGTCGGTGCCTTGGTCGGCTAACTGCGTGGCCTGATACCCCACACTGGGATTGGCCCGCAGACCGACTTGAGTTCGATAGCCGGCGGCTTTCTGTGTGGTGGCGGCCAGCCCGCGCAGCGTCGGGTTATTGGCCATTGCCAGCGATTCGAGCTGCTGCACAGTCATCGAGTGCGTCTGGGCGGATGCGTAGGTACCACTCGGTGCATTGGGCACGCGTGTACCCGTATCGCTGGTGTCCAGATCGCTAGTGTCCGTAACGCTGGTGTCCAGATCGTTGGTGTCCGTAACGCTGGTGTCCAGATCGCTGGGCGACTGGGCGATGTAGACACTGGCAGCGGAGCCGCGACTGGAGGTCGAATCGTAGGCGGCCGTTTGGAACGCAGCAGCGCTTGCGGGCTGGACCAATGCGGGCTGAGTGGTTGCACTGAGCTGGCTGGTTGCGGATTGTGCCGCGGCGTTGACCGACTGTTTGGCCGACTGCTTGAGGGGCAGCTTGGCGGACGGTTGCGATGTGCCTGGGCTGGCATTTTCAGAAATTGGCGGCTGTGCGTGCCACGCATCTTGCAAAGTTTCTGTTATGGAGGACTTGCGAGCGGGTAGACAGCCAGCGCTACCTATAGCCGTCAAGACGAGCATCCAACGAAACGTTTGTCGCGATAATAGCATGGGTCCCTCCATCGGCATTGCACATTAAGGGGTCGGCATCCTGCCTGCCCTATTGGTAACATGCAATTGGAAACGTCTGCGCACCTCAGCGGGGTGCTGTGTGAGCGCGTTGTCAGTCACTACATGTCTTCGTAGATCCGCGGCGCGGTTGTAGCGGAAAAGCCGGCTGGTTTGCTGGTCTTTTTGGAAGTCGGCGGACGACGCGGTACAACCGTTAAAAGCCCACCGGCTGGATTGTCGAGGACCCTTCCGCGATCCTTGCTTCTGCCCATCAAACCCACGGCTATAACCGAAATCATCCTGATCGCTGAGCGATAAGTGACAAACGGAAAAATTCCGCTTGGCTACCCCAGCCGGCCCTAGAATCGGTTATAGTAGATTTCCCCACCGGTGGCCGGCACAGCAGCTCCTCCTGCCGCGCCCAGCCTTAAGCAACTAACCACGCCGCCGTTGCTCCCACCACTACACAGATTGGTTCGACGATGTCTCAGCATCCGCGTCGACAACATACCAACCGTAAGCAGCATGGCTGTCGCGATTTCCGATTTAATAGCTCTCTGAACCGCCGGCAGATATTGCAAGCGGGCACGCTGTCGGCGCTGGGCCTGGGCTGGAGCGATTTGCTCGCGCGGCGCTCACTGGCTCAACAACCGAGCGCTACCAATGCGACACAAATTCTTCCGGTGCAAGCTAAGCCGAAGGCCAAGGCGTGTATTTTCCTGTTTATGTGGGGCGGGCCAAGCCAGCTGGAAACCTTTGATCTGAAGCCGGATGCTCCCGCCGAGGTGCGCGGAGATTTCAATCCAATCCCGACCAATGTACCGGGCATCCACATCTGCGAGCACTTCACCCGCCTAGCCCAGATGACCGACAAAGTGGCCATCATTCGCTCGTTGACCCACGACGATCCAGCGCATTTATCCAGCGGTCACCTGGCGCTAACAGGGCAGTTGGCACCAGTCCTTAAGAGCGACGCTGATCCACCCAGCGCGAAGGACAGTCCCCACATGGGAGCGCTATTGAGCAAACTGCGTCCTAACCCGAGCGGTATGCCCTCTTTTGTTGCCATGCCGTGGAAGGCTTACCACCCGGCGGCACCCGGCGGCGAGGCGCCGGGGCAGCATGGCGGTTGGTTGGGCTCAGCCTACGACGGCATGTTGCTGGAGGGAGATCTCAACGCGCCGGACTGGCAGCCCCAAGGATTGTCATTACCGGCCGACATCGGGCTAGATCGCTTGGAGTCGCGCGTTGAACTACTGCGCATGCTCGATGCACAACGGCAAGATCTGCAGCACTCGTTGCAGACCACTGCCTACGGGCATCACCAATCGCGCGCCCTACAAATGCTCAGCTCAGGCAATGTGCGGCAAGCCTTCGACCTGTCGCAGGAAAGCGATGCGACTCGCGAGCGCTACGGACGCAATCAACACGGACAGTGCGTCTTGATGGCTCGCCGCTTAGTCGAACACGGCGTACCGCTAGTGTCGGTTAACTGGCACAACGACGGCCGAAATTTCTGGGACACCCATGGCGACAATTTCAACCGACTGAAAAACGATCTGATCCCTCCCGCCGACATGGCGCTGACCGCCCTGCTGCAGGACTTGGAAGAACGCGGATTACTAGAGGATACGATCGTCGCTTGGGTAGGGGAATTCGGCCGGCGCCCACAGATCACAGCCGGCAATGCAGGTCGCGAGCACTGGCCGTTCTGCTACAGTGGCTTGCTGGCCGGCGGCCCCATACGCACGGGCATCGTGTATGGTGCCAGCGACAAACATGCGGCCTATCCCACGGCAGATCCCATGTCTCCGCAAGACTATGCGACTACGATTCTAGATGCAATGGGCATTCCCATCGATCTGATGTTGCCAGACCGCGAGAATCGCCCCCACCGAATTGCAACCGGCAAAGTCCACCACGGACTATTGAGCTAGCTGGCCAAGCAGAATTTCACTCCGCCGCGTGTGCGCTGCTCTTTCAGAGGAACACGCGGGCAGCGCACGGCATCTATGTATTTGTTTGCAGAAAACGTTCACGAAGAGGCTAACTTGCAAAGTGCACTCAACTTCATTCGCCCTATGTTAGCCTGTTGTGTGGTGGCATTAGCAGCTAACCAGCTCTGCGCGCAGAGCGTAACAGGCCTGCAGGGGCGCACTCTAAAGGTTGGCCACAGCATCACGCTTACATTGCAGGGAACCGACTTTAATGATTCGCTGCGCGTCATTGCTAGTCGCGCGGATGTCGAATTGAAAATTGTCTCGGTTGAAGCGACGCAGGCCACGATCCAAGCCACACTTCCGGCCGACGCCAAGTTGGGATTTTTTTCGCTACACTTCGCTTTTGCATCCGGCCTAATACATCAAGCGACCGTGCTAGCCGATGATTTAGAGCCCGTCGTAGACCAAGCCACCAATCATGACCAGGCCACGGCACAGAGTGTTCCCAACCGGTGTTCGATCGAAGGCATCTGCGACGCTACGCGCAGCGATTTCTATCGATTATCGCTGGCCTCTGCTACGAGCCTTGCATTTGAAGTACATACCCAGCCACTTCGCTCGCCGATGGATCCGGTGCTGCGACTATACGACGCGAACGGCGTGGCGATCTTTGAAGCCGACGACGGAGCCCTAGGACCCGACTGTGCGTTCAACTATCGCTTTGACTCAGCCGGAGATTATTTCATCGAAGTAGGAGATAGCCGCTACGCCGCCGGCGGCGCAGCCTATCAATTGCGAGTGGGTGACTTTCCCGTGGTCGAACAGGCCTTCCCAGGTGCGCTGGCGGCCGCTACAGCAACTGACATTGCAATACTGGACGCGGCGGGGCTCCCTCGAGTTTCACAGACTGTTCAGTCGCCACCTGGGCCCAGCAGGACGTTCAGCATCAATACGCGACTGCCCGAAGGCCGCTCGTCGAATTGGCTACCACTGTGGTTATCGCAACTACCTCAGCACATCGAATCAGCTGCGCTTTTAGCTGACCCACTCAGCCTGCCGGTCGGCGTTAGTGGACGATTAGAAAAGGCGGGGGAGGTCGACACTTATCGCTTGCGGGCAACCCAAGGGCAGGCACTGCGCATCGTGCCTCACACGCGCGGCATTGGCAGCCCCGCATTGCTAAAGATGCAGTTGTTCAGCTCGGCCGATGCGCTGATCGCAGAGACTCAAGTCAGCGAGCAAGATGAATGGGCGTTGGATGCGGTGCTGCCCGAGGATGGTGAGGTGCGTTTACAAATTAGCGATCTGCTGCAGCGTGGCGGAGCTCAGTTCAATTACGCGCTAGAGATTTTTTCGGGCGGAACATTTGCAGTCGCATTTAAAGCGGACCCGGCTCAAGGAGACCAGTTCGCGATCGAGCTTGAGCATGGCGCAGCGGCCATCGACTTGCAGATCCAACGATGGGGCTATGACGGGCCGATCGTTTTAGATTGGGAAACGCCGGCAGCGGGCCTGCGGATTGTCAACCCCGTCATAGCTGCCGGCGCTAGCGTGGCACGTATCTATCTGGCCGCCGACTCCGCCTGGCAGACCGGCGACCTAGCGCGCGTGCGACTGATAGCTCGCCGAGCTGAGGAGGATGCAGCCCAGTCACCCGGCGACCTCAGCGAAGCTGCTGCCTCAATGGGCGCGGGAAGTAGTCTGCTTGTTGGTAGCCGCGAACTGCGTCGCCTGCGCGAACCATTTTTGATCAGCCCAGCGGAATTTTTAAATGGTTCCATCGTCGCGTCCGCCATAGCGGCCAGCGCAGTTCCCTTTGCACTCGAGCCCGCTGCGCCGGTACAGCTTGCGCGCTCAGCAACTAAGCACAAAATCGTTCTGAACTTACGGCGCACCCAGCCTGAATTCAAGGCAGCCGTCGAACTTCTGCCCTTGGGACTCAAGGCACCGTCTGCGGCAGCGGAAGCTGATACACGGCACGCCGGCTTGGCTGGGTGGCAATTTGCCGCCACGTTTGAAAACGATGTCTACACCTTAAATTTTCTGCGCCCCTCCCCAGCCCTCACCGCTGCGGGTGCGGGTGCGGGTGCGGGTGCTGGTGTAGCTGAAATTGGTGGTGAAGTTGGTGGTGAAGTTGAGCCTGAGCCCAAGCACATATCTTTACTGAGCTTTGCAACTTTCAACGGCCGTGGGCAGTTGCAGAGCCACGATCTGCCCATCGAATGGATCGACCCGTTGAAAGTCGCGTTGGAGTTTCCTGAGCCCTGGATCCAGGGCGGGGCGCTGCGCGTGCGCGCCATTGTGCAGCGGCAAGGTAATGACCCTCAGCCCGTCGTGCTGACCGCCGCGCACCTGCCCGAGGGCCTTATCCTGCCTGCACCCATCACACTGCCTGCCGACCAGAGGCAAGTCGAATTTGAACTGGGCACGAGTGCGGCTGCTACGTTCGCGGATGGCAGCGAATTAATCCTGACTGCGGCCAGCCAGTATGCAGGTAACGAGTTCAGTGTGACTTCGTCCCAGCGGCTGCCACCTGCTATTGCAGGGCCGCAGACCTTGAACGTCTTCCCCCCACAGATTCAACTGCGATCCCGTCGCGCGCAGCAGCAACTGGTAATCACTGCAGGTAAGACCCAGACTGACGCGCGCGATTGGACTCGCTTGGCGAAAATCAGCGTGGAAAATCCCGCGGTGGCAGAGATCCGCCAGGGGGCGGTGCACCCGCTGGCTACGGGTGCAACCGAATTGATTGTGCAAGTGGGAGCCGTACGGCAGTCCGTTCCACTGATCGTTGAATTGCCGACGACTGCCGAACGCGTAGATTTTGAATCGGAAGTACTGGTGGCGTTGTCTAAGCAAGGCTGCAATTCGGGTGCCTGCCATGGATCGCCTACTGGCAAAGGTGGCTTTCGATTATCGCTCCGCGCCTTCGATCTTCAACTCGACCAATTGACCTTGATCTACGAAGAGTACGGCCGCCGCACGAATGTGCTCGCCCCGGAGCAGAGCCTGATGTTGCTCAAACCCACCATGCAGGTACCGCACGGTGGAGGCAAGCAACTGCACGTGGAAGACACCGCATACAAGCTGCTGCGTGACTGGGTAGCTCAGGGCGCAACGGCTGACCCCATAGATACGCCCCGTATTGAACGAATCGAAGTCTATCCCAACGACCGACAAGTTCTGTCGGTTGCCGACGGTGGTCAGCAGTTGGCAGTTACGGCTCACTTGGCAGATGGCACGCAGCGCGACGTTACGCATATCGTCGCCTACGAAAGCTCGGACGACTCAGTGGCGACGGTCACACCGGACGGCTGGGTGCAGCCGCAGGGACGCGGGGAGGTCGCGGTACTGGTCCGTTGCTTGGAATACATCGAAACTGTACCGCTTCTATTCATTGAGCCCCAAGCGGATTTTGAGTGGGCTGCACCAGCGGAGATCAACTACGTCGATACACTCGTCCATAAAAAACTGCAGCAACTTCAATACTTACCCGCGCCCGCTGCGAGCGATGCGGAGTTTTTACGACGCGTAAGCTTGGATGTCATCGGTATACTTCCCAGCGTGCAGGAGACACAAGCGTTCCTTGCAGACGCCAGCCCAGATAAGCGGTCGCGCCTGATCGATGCATTGCTAGAGCGTCCGGAGTACTCCAAGTTTTGGGCCTTGAAGTGGGGCGACCTGCTCAAGCTGACAAGCAAACTGGTAGGCGACGCCGGGGTTCACAAATACTATCGTTGGTTAGAGACCTCGCTACGTGACAATCAGCCCTACGATCAATTCGCTCGCGAGTTGTTAACCAGCTCCGGCAGCACTCTTTCCAATCCGCCCGCCAATTTCTATCGCGCGGCGGCTAATATGAATGAGTCGGTAGAAAACATCTCTCAGGTTTTTTTAGGCGCGCGCGTGCAGTGTGCCAAGTGCCACAATCATCCCTTCGAACGCTGGACTCAAGACAACTATTACGGGCTGGGCGCGTTTTTTAACCGTGTTCAGCGGCGGCAAACGCAGCGGCTTGGTGAGCAGTTTATTTATACGGCTGCGTCCGGTGAGGTCACTCAGCCGCGGACTGGCAAACTCGTGCAGCCCTGGCTTCCGCAAACAGGTTCAATTGTCATTGAGGGGGATGACGACCGCCGCGTGGTGTTCGTCGACTGGTTAGTCGATCCGGCCAATCCCTACTTTGCTCGCATCGAGGCCAATCGCTTGTGGAGTCATCTCTTTGCGCGCGGCATTGTCGATCCGATCGACGATTTCCGCGATTCCAATCCCCCTAGCAATGCAGAGTTGCTGGATGCCCTGGCCGAAGATTTCATCGCCAGCGGCTATGATCGCAAGCATCTACTACGAGTCATTCTCAACAGCCAGACCTACCAGGCCAGTTGCCAGACCAACCGCTTCAACCAGGATGACCGGCAGTACTTCTCACATCAAGAACCGCGCCTGTTGGGCGCTGAACAGTTGCTCGACGCGATCAATCGCACGCTGGCGATAACTCAGCCCCTGGGCAACCTTCCAGCAGGCACATTGGCAACTCACGTGCCCGCGCCGGATATTGCCCAGGTCGCCTTTCTAAAAGCGTTGGGACAGCCCGAGCGTAGCACTGTGTGCGCCTGTGAGCGTTCCGTGGCTTCAGACCTGGGGATGGCTATAGAACTGATCAATGGTCCGGCGATGCACGAAAAGTTGCGTGATCCCAACAATCGATTTCGTCAATCCTTGGCGGCGGGGGCGAGTGTATCAGACATCGTCTTCGAGCTGTATATGACCGCTTTATGCCGCCCTGCGTCCGAGAGCGAGTTAGCGTTTGCCATAGCTCACTGTAATAAGCACGAGGATCCAGCGGTGGGTCTAGAGGATGTGTGCTGGGCTCTCCTCAACTGCGATGAATTCTTGTTTCAACATTGACCTCAATGGGTTTCTTATTAGTCCCGTTTCAGACCAGCCCTACGCGCCGGGGAGGCGGAACGTTCTTCACACTTAAACATGCCATCGTGAGCACACAAACCAATCCACCTAAGCTCGATACCCACATGTCGCATTTTCGAATGGTTTTGGTCAGCACGTTCTGCTTGGCGCACTTTTGGTGCAGCACCACCCCGAGTGGTGTTAGCTGGGCCGAGGAGCCGGCGACCGTGAGTTTCCGCAGCCACATCGCCCCAATTTTGCGCGACCGTTGCTTGGCTTGCCATAGCGCCAAGCTTGCCGAGGGCGGGTATCGCGTCGATAGCTATCAAGAGCTCTCTGCGGCCGGCGACTCGGGCCAGCCGCCCCTAGCTGGTGATGGCGAAACAATTGCCGAACTTTTGCGACGCCTACAGTGCGATGCGTCCGAGCGGATGCCGCTTGACGAAGAGCCGCTAGCTCCCGAGCAGATCGATCAATTCAAGCAGTGGATTGCAGGCGGAGCGATCTTCGATGGCGAAGACCCGGCACAGGCCATTCACTTAGTGGTGCCGCCGGAGACGCATCCCGCAGCCCCGACAAGCTATGCGAGCGCGATCCCCGTCGCGGCCGCCACTTCAACTCCAGATGGAACTCAGGCAATTGTCGGTGGCTATCATGAATTGACCGTCTGGAATTTGCGCGATGGAAGCTTGGCGCGACGCATTGGCAATCTGGGCCAACGAACATATGCCATCGATTTCTCCGCTGACGGCCAGACTGTGGCGGCTGCATGTGGCGAACCTGGCCGCAGTGGCGAAGTGCGGCTGATCGATTTTGCCAGTGGCCAAGTGCGCGGCGTCGTGGCGCGGGCTGCGGATGTCGCGTTGGATGTGGCCTTTCGACCGGGGACCGACGAGATCGCCATAGCGCTGGCCGACAGCTCCA
The DNA here is from genome assembly GCA_934278005.1 of uncultured Pirellulaceae bacterium. Classification (GTDB taxonomy): domain Bacteria; phylum Planctomycetota; class Planctomycetia; order Pirellulales; family Pirellulaceae; genus Aureliella. The sequence continues at coordinate 23,638 of CAKQWG010000028.1, forward strand.
TCCGAATTGTCGACTCAGCGACGCTTGTCCAGCGGCTGGCAATTGCCAGTCACGCCGACTGGGTAAACGCACTGGCTTGGAGCGACGATGGTGCTCGCTTGGCGTCCGCTAGTCGGGACCATTCGAGCAAGGTGTTTGACGGAGCCACTGGAGAGCTGGTTGCCACGTATGCGGGCCATGCCGCGCCGGTTCGCGGGGTGGCCTTGACGGCCGATGGCACGCATGTAATGTCTGTCGGTGACGATCAGAAAATGCATCGCTGGCAAGTCGCCGATGGAAGCCCGGTGGCGGTGATTCCTCTGGGGTCGGTCCCCAGCCGCGTAGCCCGCAGCGGCGACAAATTGTTCGTCCCCTGCGCCGACCACCGCCTACTGCAGCTGGATTTAAACGAAAATAAAATCTCGCGTACTTTCGCTGGGCACGCCGCGCGGGTACTGACGGTCCAGGCCTTTTCTGCCCCTGCGATTGCTAGCTCAGTAAACGCGTCCGATGCGGCGCCAAATTTGCCCAATGAATATTTGCTGAGCAGTTCGTTTGATGGTCAGCTGAGAGTGTGGGATGTGAAGGCTGCGGGAACTGGCACTGTGCTTGACTGGTTGGCTAAGCCGTGACGTTTCGCCAGGCAATTCCCAGCTCGATTGCCATTGGCTCGGACACTAGAATTCGCCACAATCGGGTATGTCGCGAATTATTTGCATAGCCAATCAAAAGGGAGGGGTGGGCAAGACCACCACCGCGGTCAACTTATCGGTTGGCCTGGCGCGGGCTGGCGAACGCACTTTGCTGATCGACCTGGATCCGCAATGCAATGCGACCAGCGGTGTTGGATTGAAACCGGCGGCCAGCCATCCTTTGCTGTTGGGCACACCGCTCAAGCAGAGCGTGCAAAGCACAGCTTGGGAAAACTTGGAATTGCTGCCGGGCAGTCGCAGATTCGTCGATGTCGACCGCTTGGAAAATGGCCAAGAGAGCAGCTCGACCATTTTGCGGCAGCATTTAGATGCGGGCATAGCCAATTATGACTATGTTTTAATCGACTGCCCGCCATCGCTAGGACAGTTAACGCAAGCTGCTCTGAGTGCTAGCACTGAAGTTTTGATGCCCATCCAGTGCGAATTCTACGCCATGGAGGGATTGACGCAGATGATTCACGTAATTCGTGACGTAATGCAGCGTGAAGAGGGCAGATTGACCTTTGGGGGAATACTACTAACCATGTATGATCCCACATTGGAGTTGACCCACGAGGTGGACACAGAGGT